>JBOGKK010000310.1:0-5760 GCA_050745425.1 Terriglobales bacterium | reverse complement strand
GCGGCGCGGCGGCAGGTGAAGTCTCGCTCAATCGTCCTCCTCTTGGAACTTGTAAGTTAGCATGGAGCGTGGCTCCCTTACCAGAATCCGTCCTGGCTACGGCCGCCGGAACCGCTGCCTATGCGGCACGGTTTCCGGCGCTCAGCCGTACCCTCCATTTTCGCAAACTTCGGCTCGCAGAGCCAGAGGGTGGAGCAATTCAGGTTTCTTCGCTGGGAATTGGTACCTACCTGGGTGCGCCCGACGACGCCACCGATGCCGCCTATGAGGCCGCGATCATCGCCGCACTACGCGGGGGTATTAACGTTGTGGACACCGCCATCAACTACCGCAATCAGCGCAGCGAGCAAGTGATCGGACGCGCGTTGCAGGCGGCAGGGGTGGCGCGCGAGGAAGTGTTTCTGTGCTCGAAGGCCGGCTATTTGGCGGAAAATGCCGCGCTGCCGCCCGGCCTGATCCGGCCTGGGGAGCTGGCGGCGGGCTGCCATTGCATGGCGCCGGTGTTTTTGGCGCAGCAGTTGCAAACCAGCCTCGAAAATATGCAAGTTGCGGCGCTCGATGTGTTTTACCTCCATAATCCGGAGACCCAGCAGGCCGAGCTCAGCCGCGAGGAGTTCTACCGCCGCGTGCAGTCGGCCTTTGAGCTGTGCGAAAAGCAGGCCGCACAGGGCCGCATCCGCGCCTACGGCATTGCCACCTGGAGCGGTCTGCGCGTGCCCCCGGATGCGGTCGACTACCTCGACCTGAACCGCATGGTGGCCATTGCCAAAGACCTGGCCGGGGAGGCGCATCATTTCCGCTTTGTGCAGCTGCCCTATAACCTGGCCATGCCCGAGGCCTATACGCTGCTGAACCAGGTGGTGGACAAACCGCCGTATGTTTCCACCCTGAACGCGGCGTTCCGCCTGGGCTTGCATGCGATGGTTTCCGCCAGCCTGATGAATGGCCGCCTGCTGCCGCTGCCGGAAGAGGTGAAGCAGCACTTGCAGCCATTTCTGCCGCAGGCGGCGAGCGATGCCGAGCTGGCGCTGCAGTTCGTACGCTCCAGCGTGGGTGTCACGACCGCGCTGGTCGGCATGGCCAACCCCGACCACGTCGCCGCCAACCTGCGCGCGGCCGCGGTGGCGCCCGCGCCGCCTTCACAAATCGGCAAACTGCTGCAGAGCTGAAAAAAAGGGGGCCGCGTTTGCGGCCCTCCTCCTGCAATCTCACCTTCAATCTCACGTTTTAGGCGAGTCAGCCGAAAACCGGTTCTAGTGTAACGATGCGAGCTGGACATTCTTATGGCCCAGCGCCTGCGCGACATCGTACATGGCCTGGTTCAGAATCCGGTGCGTGTTCTGATCGGGGACAGCGCCGAACTTCGCGTTGAAGTCCTCCATCACCTGATCGTGAATCTTGTGGCTGAGTGCCTTGTCGAACAGATACCCGGACCAGAAGGTGCCGTCGGGTGTGGTGCCAGCCGACACCAGTGTTTGGGCCAGCTTGACGCCCTTCAGGCTCGCCGGCGCGACCGGCAGACGGATGCCCTGCTCGGTGGCCCGTTTGAGGGAATCATCGACGGCGTAGTCCATGCCCTGGATGAAATCCTCTACATTGCGTTGACCGAACTGCTGGGTAAGCTTCGCCACCTCGGCGTTCACGGTTTTTTGGCCGAGCATCGAAACCAGAGCCTTGGAGAAGCTGAAGTGCGTGGCGCCACCGCCGGCCTTGACCAGCGCGGCCGTGGCCTTCAACGCAGGCTTGCCGTTGTAAACAGACCCGCCAAACATGTTGGCCGGGGCGGCACTCTGCTGCGCGAACGCGGTCCCGCTCATGGCTACAGCAGCGACAACGAGAAGCGCCACAACGAAGCTCAATTTGGTTTTCATAATCCCTCCTTATTGAGAGCGTAGTCATACGGGGGCGGACCGGGTATGACCATAGTCACGCGCTGGACTGGATGGGTGCAGACACGCGGGCTACACTAGAGGGGAACGGACACACGCCTATGCTCCTGAAAAAAGAACGCTTGTTTACTCCCGGCCCCACCGCGCTGCTGCCGCAGGCGCAGGCGGCGATGGCGGCCATGGCATTGCACCATCGCACCAATGAGTTCCGCGCCGTGGTCAAAACGACGCTAGGGCGGCTGCAGAAGTTTTTGGGCACCAAAAACGACGTGATCCTGCTCACTTCGTCCGGCAGCGGGGCGATGGAAGCGGCAGTGGCGAATCTGGTTTCGCCAGGGGAGCGTGTGCTGGTGCTGTCGGCGGGCAAGTTTGGCGAGCGCTGGCAGAAGATCTGCAAGGCCTACGGCTGCAACGTGGACCTGGTGCAGTTGCCCTACGGCGAAAGCTTTGGCGGCGAGCAGATCCGGGGGCGCGTGGGAGGCGCGAACGCGGCCAAGGTGCTGATGGTGCAGGCGAGCGAGTCCTCGACCGGCTGCAAGCACGATATTGCCGCGATTGCGCGTGCAGCACGCAAGGAAAATCCCGATGTACTGTTGCTGGTGGACGGGATCACCGGTGTCGGCACGCAGCAGCTCGACATTGATGCCTGGGATCTCGACATCGTCATCGGCGGCTCGCAAAAGGCTGTCATGATGGCGCCGGGCCTGGCGTATTTGAGCGTGAGCGAGCGCGCGTGGAAGGCGATGGAGGCGTCGAAGGCGCCGCGGTTCTATTTTGACCTGCGCAACGAGCGCAAATCGCAGGCAAACGGTGAAACCTGCTTCACGCCGGCGATCGGACTGATTGCCGCGCTCAATGCCGCACTGGAGTACATCGAAGGCATGGGCGGCTGTACGGCGCTGGTGGCCAACGCCGAGGCACTGGGCGCGGCGACGCGGGCGGCGCTGGAGGCATTGGGGTTGAAGCGGTTTGGCAACGGACTGCCTTCGGGCGCGCTGAGCGCGATCTCCATGCCCGAAGGGTTGGACTCGGGGCTGGTGATCAAGGCGTTGCGCGAGCAGTTTGGCACCGTGGTCGCCAACGGGCAGGGGGAGATGAAGGGCACGATGATCCGCATTGCCCACCTTGGCTACTACGATTTTGCCGAAACCCTCTCGGTGCTGGCGCAATTGGAAATTGTGCTGGTGCAATCGGGCAAACTCGACCAGGCCAAACTCGGCGCCGGCGTGCGTGCCGCGCAAACCTATTACCTCGCGCAGCATAAAGCGGCGGGCGCAAAGGCGTAATCGACTATGAAAATTGTGGTTCCTGAGAAGATCTCCGCCCGCGGCCTGAAGGTATTCGAGGAGGCGGGTTTCCAGGTGGTGCAGTTGACGCCGGCGTCGGTGGCGAGCGGCGAACTGGCGCGTGAGCTGGCCGATGCCGAGGGCCTGGTGGTGCGCTCGGCGGTGAAGGTGACGCCGGAAATGATTGCCGGCGCACCCAAGCTGCGCGTCATTGGGCGCGCCGGCGTGGGCATCGACAACGTGAACGTGCCTGCGGCCACGGCGCGCAAAATCGTGGTCATGAACACGCCGGGCGGCAGCTCGGTGGCCGTGGCCGAACTGGCGCTGGGGCTGATGCTGGCGCTGGCGCGGCAGATTCCACGCGGCGATGCCTCCATGCACGCGGGCAAGTGGGAGAAAAAGGCGCTCGAAGGTACCGAGTTGATGGAGAAAACGCTGGGCCTGGTCGGTTGCGGGCGCATTGCGCTGGAAGTGGCGAAGCGCGCGGCGGTCTTTGGCATGAAACTGCTGGCGTATGATCCCGCCGAGCCCATGCAGGCGGCGCGCCAGGCGGGTATCGAGCTGGTGGATTGGGATCAACTGCTGGGCAAAGCCGACTATCTCAGCCTGCATCTGTCGCTGACAGAGAGCTCGCGCAACCTGCTCAACGATGCTGCCTTTGCAAAGATGAAGCCGGGCGTGCGCATCGTCAACTGCGCCCGCGGCGAGGTCATCGACGAAGATGCGCTGCTGCGCGCGCTGCAGTCAGGTCAGGTGGCGGGAGCGGCGATCGACGTGTACCGGAAGGAGCCTCCGCCGGCGGACGCAGCGCTGCCGCACGAGGAGCATGTGATTGCCATGCCCCACATTGGCGCTTCCACGCACGAAGCGCAGGAACGCGTGGGCATCGCGATTGCCGAGCGGGCCCTTGAGCGCCTGCAGGTTCTTGCGCAGTTCCAGCAGTTGCTTGAGTTCCGGCACCTGCTCGGCAATGCGGTCGGGCGAGAAATCCTTGAACGAATCGAATTTCAGGTTGACATCCGTGGTGCCGCCCTCTTTTTCGTCCAGGGTGTTCTTCACCGTCATGTTCAGGCTCAGATTGCTGCCCTTGACCACCGCGTCGAAATTATCCTTGTTGACGTTGACCGGGGTGCGTTCTTCCACCGCGTTGTCGCCCGGCTTGCCGGTGAAATCACCCATCACCAGCATCTTCAACGGCAGTTCGACTTCCTCGGACTGATCGCCGGCTTCGGATTTATACATGATGCTGACGCGCTCCTTGGGAGCGACTGAACCCTTGTCTTTATCGGCCATGACCTTATCCTCCGGTTATAACTTGACACTTAAAGCCAACACAGGATCAACACTGCTCAGGCGTGAAAACGTGTTTGCGATTTTCGCCGCCGAATCCTGCGCATTCTTGGATTTGCCCGCCGACTTTTCGTAAGCGGACAACAACAATTTGTACACCCGCGCTGCGAGTTCCGGTTCCCAGTCGCGCAACCTGAATTCCTCGGCGCGCGCAGTAAGCTCTTCCAGCAGCGACGCGGCAACCGACGCATGACCGGTCTGCATCAGCAATTGCGCCAGCGCGAAACGCCACATGAATTGCTCGCGGGCATTGCCGGTGCTGCTCCAACCCTGGGTCATCTGCTTGACGGCCGCATCGAGATTGCCGGACGTGGCCGCAGCGCGCGCTTCGGTGAGCGCGGCTTCCCAGGGCGCGTCGCCACCACGACGACGACTGACGCCCGCGGCAGCGGTTTCGCCGACAAGGACTTCCGCCTCCAGCCAGGAACGGGTGGCGTCGTCCGCAAACGGAACGCCGCTGGCAAAACTCATCTCCAACAGTTGCGGGTAGGCGGCGAGGAAATGCCGCAACTCGCGGATCACGGTCTTGTGCGCTGCCGCACCCCGCTCGCCCAGGCCCTGCAACACGTCGGCGGCGAATTTCTGGCCATCCAGCCAATAAGGGGCCTTGCTCAGTGCGGTTTCCAGCTCCGGCAACAGCACATCCGGTTGCCCTCGCTGATTCTCCAACGCCTTGATGCGTTCGGGGGCGGGGGCGGGAATCTGGGTTTGGCCACTGGTCTGGGCCGGCAGGCTTTCCACCAGTACCCAGGTGACCAGGCGTCCGAGCCGGTAAGCTCGGGCATCTGCCACGTCTTTGCCGAGCCAGTATTTGGTGACCTTGCGTGCCATGTCCTGCAACTGGCGCAGCGCCTTCTTGGCATCGCCGTCCGATGTGACCTCGGCGATTTCGGCCGCGGGCATTGCGGCAGCCCGGGGTGCGGGAGTCCCGGTCGCACCCGCCACGGACGCTGCCGTTGCGGCCTGAGAGACAGGCTGCTGGGCAGCTGCTTCCAGTGATTGCAGGTGATCCTTCAGCGGACGGCTGAGATCGCGCAGCGAAGGCGCATCCTGGCCCATCTTTTCGTCGAGACAGGCGTCAATCTCCTTGAGCAGCGCGACGGCGCTGGTCAGCGCGTCCTTGTCGGCGCTCTTCGGAACCGATCCACGCACGAAACGCCCGGCCTTTTCCGCCAACCAGGCCACTGCCGTTCCGCGTGCGCGCACACGCTTCAGTTCGGGGAACAAGCCATCCC
>JBOGKK010000309.1:0-16206 GCA_050745425.1 Terriglobales bacterium | reverse complement strand
TCGTTATGCTGCTTGCGTTCGAGCACCTCGCGTGCCGTCCCGATGAACGGCTGCCGCCCGGTGAGCGCCTCAAACAGCATCACGCCAACCGCATACCAGTCGCGTGCCGGCGTGAGCGCAGCACCAGCCGCCTGTTCCGGCGACATGAAGGGAATGGTTCCGGCAACGGTGCTGCTGAAATACGATTCCGGAACCGCGCCGGGCACAATCTTCGCCCCCGCGCCGCTGCTTGCTTCCTCGCGCTCGAGCACCAGGCCAAAGTCGAGCAGCAGCAGCCGTCCATCCGCGCGTACCATGACGTTGGCCGGCTTGAGATCGCGGTGCAGCTTGCCGGCGTGATGCAGCGCCTGCACCCCTTCGGCCATTTGGGCCAAAGCTCCGCGCAGGCGCAACAACGCCCCGGCGTCGAGTGCCGCGGCCGCGGAAACCGGGGTGGCCGGCGCAGTGTGGCTGGCGCCCGTATCCACCAGCGTCGGTGCTTCCAGCATCCCCGTGGTCGCAGTCGGTGTGTCGTCCCATCCCGCCGGGGATTTCACTTCGGATCGCACGCGCCCCACAAAATGTAAAAAATCAGCCCCGCCCGCTACCAGCTCCATGGTGAAAAACCAGGGCTCACCCGCCTCGCCCACGAGCTCATAGAGCGAGATCAGGTTCGGATGCAGCAGTCCGGCCAGCGAACGGAACTCGCGCTTGAAGCGGTAGAGGGTATCGGCATCGGTGTGCGGCAGCATCTTCAGTGCCACATGCTGCTGCCGTTCGCGGTCCAGCGCTTCGTATACCACGCCCATGCCGCCGGCGCCCAGGCGGCGGATTATCTCGAACCGCGATGTGCCCTGAAATTCAGCCATGGGATGCGGGCAGAGTGGCAGCCGCACCCTGCAGCCGCTCCAGCTCCTCACCCGCAATCTCGCGCTCGTCCGCAAACGCGATGCCGACCACGGCGCGGATCGACCCGTCCCCGCCCGCCACCGGCAGCGCCACTGCGGCGCGTGCATCCACTGCTTTCGCGCCCGGTTTGATGGCTCCGGTCTGGTCCTCGCGCAGGTTGCAGGTCTGCACCGGCTGGTTGCGTTCCAGCGCCAGCCCGGCCATGCCCTTGCCGCGCGGAACCCACGCCACCGCCTGTTGCACTGGCGGCGGAATGTTCACGCTCGCCGCCAGGCGCAGGCCACCCTCCTGATGCCAATGCACCGTCCCGGCGATCGCGCCGGTTTCCACCAGCATGCTGGCGAGCCATTCCTGTACAGGCGTTTCGTCCATATCACGACCGGGGGGCTATCGCGTATCTTACACTGTTTGCTGCAAGCAACAGCAGATCGCATGCAACCCGGAGCTTTGAGCTTGGCTCTGTGCCTGCATGGCGGCTCTCCCTGCAATGTTCCGCGGCCGAAAGGCTCACACCATCTCTGACGTCATTGTCGACACACTGCTCGATTGGGGCGTAGATACCATCTTCGGCCTTCCAGGCGATGGCATCAATGGCATATTCGAGGCCTTGCGCCAGCACGAGCACGACATCCGCTTCATCCAGGTCCGGCATGAAGAAGCAGCGGCGTTCATGGCCAGCGCTCATTACAAATACACCGGCAAGCTGGGCGTCTGCATTGCCACCTCAGGTCCGGGCGCCATTCACCTGCTGAATGGCCTGTACGACGCGAAGCTCGACCGCGCCGGCGTGCTCGCCATCACGGGCCAGACCTACTCCGACCTCAAGGGCCTGCACTACCAGCAGGAAGTAAACCTCGTCCGTCTGTTTGCTGACGTTGCCGAATACAACGAGGCCATCATCAATGCCAACCAGGCGGAAAGCGTCACCGACCTCGCCTGCCGTCACGCCATCACCAAGGCGTGCGTGGCCCATATCAATATCCCGGTCGACATCCAGGACGAGTCCGCCAGGGAAAAGCCCTCGCACATGCGTCCAGCGCGGACCATCACCTCCGCCGCCCGCAGCCGCTACGTCACCGTGCCCTGCGATGCGGACCTCGAGCATGCTGCCGAGGCGCTGAACCGCGGCAAAAAAATTGCCATCCTCGCGGGCGCCGGTGCGGTGCAGGCGCGCTCGCAACTCATCGCCACGGGCGAACGCCTGGGCGCGCCCATCATCAAGGCGCTGCTCGGCAAGGCGGCCATCCCTGATGACCATCCGCTCAGCGCTGGCGGCCTCGGCCTCATCGGCACGCTGCCTTCGCAGAAAGCCATGGAAGAGTGCGACACCCTGTTCATGATCGGCAGTTCGTTTCCTTACATGCAATGGCTGCCTGAGAAAAAGGACAATGTCGTCGGCATTCAGATCGATCTTCGTCCCGAGCGCATCGGCCTGCGCTATCCCATGGAGGTCGGTCTCGTCGGTGATGCCGCCGCCACGCTTGACAAGCTCCTGCCACGGCTCAAGAAGCATAGCCATCACTTCCTCAAGACCACGCAAAAGCGCGTAGGCGAGTGGAACAACTTAATGAAGGAACGCGCCAGCGTCATGACCAAGCCCATGAAGCCGGAGCTGGTGGCCGCCACCCTGTCCGATCTCGCGCCTCGTGATGCGGTCATTTCCTGTGATTGCGGCACCGTCACCACCTGGATGTCCCGCCATTTCAATATCCGCGGCGAACAGAAATGGGCCATGGCCGGCAATCTCGCCACCATGGCGCCCGGCCTACCCTACGGCATTGCCGCCGCCGTCGCCTTCCCGCGCCGCCGCGCCATCGCGTTCGTGGGCGACGGCGCCTTCACCATGCTCATGGGCGAGTTCGCCACCGCGGTTAAGTACAACCTGCCGCTCACCGTCGTGGTCATTAAGAACAATACTCTCGGGCAGATCAAGTGGGAGCAGATGGTATTCCTGGGCAATCCCGAATACCAGTGCGAGCTGCACCCCATCGACTTCGCCGCCTATGCCCGCGCCTGTGGCGGCCTCGGCACCACGGTCGATGACCCTCGCCAATTGCGCACCGTGCTGGAGCAGGCGCTGCGCTCGCCCAAGCCCCATCTGGTCGAGTGCATCACCGACCAGTTCGAGCCCCCCATGCCCGCCGAAGCGACGCCCAAGCAGGGCTTGCACCTGGCCGAGGCGCTGGCCCGCGGTGAACCCAGCCGCGAGCGCATTGCCCTGACGTTGTTCCGCGACAAAATCCGCGACTTCAAGGCTTAGAGCAATCAGGAAGAGCCGCACGTTCTCTCCCGGAGCGGGGTACACCGCTGCGGTTACTTTTGCACTTCTCGCCACTCGTCGCCGGGCATGATGCGCTTCATGAAGGCATCAAACAGCGGCACGGTGAACGCGACATCGCCATATGCAGGACTCCATGCCATGCCCTTGTGGATGAGCGTGTTGCGTGTCGGCCCCAGCGACTGTACCTGGCGCGCCAGCACGGCTGCCACTTCTCCCGATCGATGCGCTCCCGGTCCCAGCTCTGCCATGGCGCGCAGGTAGCGCCGTTCCGCCGGCGTCAGCCGGTCGAAACGCACCCGAAAGAAGCTCTCATCCAGCGCCGCCACGGCCAGGCGCGAACCAGCCTCGACATCTGCGCGCGTAATCGGGCTCTCCGTCGCTGTGCTCCAGGCGAACTTGCCCCACTCCTGCAAAAAATACGGATAGCCCTGCGTCTGCTGCACAATCATTTCCAGCGCCGCCGGTTCGATCGCCGCCCCCTGCACCTCAATCGGCCGCGCGATCGCAATGCGCGCATCGGCTGCGCCCAAGGCGCCTATCTCGGGAAAGTCAAACAGTCTCTCCGCGTACGTTTTGGCTTGCCCCGCCAAGGCACGCAACTGGGGCAGTCCGGCCCCGACCAGCGTGACCGGCAGTTGCATCTGCGTGCAGCGGTGCAGGGCGGAAATCAGCGCGGCGAATTGGATCTGCTCCACATACTGCAGCTCGTCCATAAAGAAGACCAGCGCCGTGGCCGCCGCGCGCGCGGATTTGCCAGCTTCTACCAGCAGTGCGGCCAGATCAGCTTCCAAATCCCCGCTGTCCGCCAGTCCCGGTTCGGGCTCATAGTCGACGCCGACCTCGACATCGTTGTATTTCACCCGGAACTTCGCCACAAAGCCGGCCAGCGCCCGCAGTGCGCGTTTCGCCTGTTCCGGCCGGCTCAGCGCCAGCATCGCTACTCGGATTTGCGGAGCCAGTATGGCCGGTAGCGAGCGCCCTTCCGGCACCTCAATCCAGATGCCGCGAATGTTCCGGCCTTCCGCCGTTTGGCGAACCCGTTCCAGCAGCACCGTTTTGCCCACGCCGCGCAGTCCGATCAAAATGACGCTTTTCATCGGCAGCCGTGCCACTAGCCGCTGGAGCCGCATGTCTACCTCGTTGAGAATATCGCCTCGCCCGGCCAGCTCTGGTGGGGGTGCGCCTGCTCCGGGCGCAAACGGATTCGACAACGGGTACATGTACAGAGTTTACCCCGGTTTATCCAAAAGCACTACAAGCGCATAAACTTGCTACATCTCCCAGCGATCGGCCCTTGACTACTATCGCTTTGCATTGTAAAGTCTGTCTATGGCCGATCCGCTCGATCAGGCACTGGACGAAATTGCGGCCATTCGCGGCCAAATGGCCCGCGCGGCCGAATTCCAGGGCTACGGCCCTGCCGCCCTCGCCATCACCGCGCTTCTGGCCGCAGCCGCCGGACTGCTCCAGCTCTTCCTGGTACCCGATCCTCTGCGCTCACCCCTGCTCTATGTTCTGCTCTGGGGTGCGACGGCGGTGGTGGCGGGCGCCTTGATCGCCTGCGAAGCGGTGGCGCGCACGCGCCGCCTGCATGCGGGCGTCAGCGACGTGATGATCCGCTCGGCCCTCGAGCAATTCCTTCCCGCCGCGGTTGCCTCCGCCGCCGTGACGTTCGCGCTGTTCCACTGGCTGCCGCGGGATCTCGCTCTGCTTCCCGGCTTGTGGCAAGTCATCTTCAGTCTTGGTGTGTTTGCCTCCTGCCGCTTTCTGCCGCGCCTGACGCTCGCCGTCGGTTGCTGGTACCTGCTTACCGGCATCTGGATGCTGGGCTTGTCGCGGGGAGCCATGGCGCTGCAACCCTGGCTCATGGCTGTGCCGTTCATCGTGGGCCAGGCGCTGGCGGCGGCGATTCTCTGGCGCGCCGCCCGGCCCGGCCCGGCTGGCGCGGAGGAATTGCCATGAGCGCATTGGAACGCACCGGCGCTGGCCGCTACGCCTATGTTGGCCTCGATCGCGTGCTGCACGAGCGCGCGCGCCTCGGCATCGTCACCTCGCTTGCGGCCCATCCCCGCGGCCTTGCCTTCAACGATCTCAAGCTCCTCTGTGACCTCAGCGATGGCAACCTGAGCCGTCATCTCACCGTCCTGCAGGATGCCCGGCTGGTGCAGATCACCAAAGGCATCCATCGCAAGCGTTCGCAGACCCTGTGCCGCCTTACCGCCGCCGGGCGCGAGCGCTTCACTCAGTATCTCGATGAGCTCGAACAGGTCGTGGCCGACGCCGCTGCCGCGCGCCGCGCCGTGGGTCGTTTTATCCCCGAGGGTTCAAGTTAAATTTTTTTACCTAAGGACTTTGTCATGCAAAGCATTCACGCAGCCATCATCATGGACGGCAACGGACGCTGGGCCGAGGCCCGCGGCTGGCCGCGCGTGCGCGGCCACGCGGCCGGCGCTGCTGCCCTGCGCAAAATCGTCGAGGCCGCTCCGCGCCTGGGCGTGGGCACACTGACCCTCTACGCTTTCTCTTCTGACAACTGGCAGCGCCCGGCGGCGGAGGTTTCCGCGCTGATGCAGCTCCTGCATGCCTATCTCGAAAGCGAGCGCGCCACGCTGTGCCGCGAGGGCGTGCGCTGCACCGCCATCGGGCGTCGTGACCGGCTGCCGCAGCACGTGACGGCCGCGCTCGAGCAGACCGAAGCGGCAACCGCCGCTGGTGCGCGGCTTTGGCTGCGCCTCGCCATCGACTATTCGGCTCGTGGCGAAATCGCGCGCGCCGCGGCCGCAGCCGCCACGCGCTGGACGGCGGGCCTGCCGCCCAGCGCCGATCTGATGCGGCGCCTGACCGCCAACGCACTGGAGCGTGGCGCGGGCCCGGTCGATTTGCTCATCCGCACCGGCGGCGAACGCCGCCTCTCGGATTTCCTGCTCTGGGAGGCGGCCTATGCCGAGCTGGTGTTTCTGCGCGTTGCCTGGCCCGACTTCCGCCCCGCGCATTTGCGCCGCGCCCTGGCGACCTTCGCCCGCCGCCAGCGCCGCTTCGGCGCTCTCATGCTTGCGGATCCGCCACCGGCACTGGCGCAGGCCTCAACGGCATGAATGCCGCTTTGCGCGTCCATAGGAAATAAATCTGCGCCAGACAGGCGGCAATGCCCAGCGAAACCGTGGTCGCCACGGTTGCCATCGACAGGGCGCGCATGCCCGGCCTACCGGCCATCGCCGCTGGCGGCGCAAGCCACGTCAGCGCGAAACTGATCAGTACCAGAATCAGCCACACCAGCGCCGTCGCGCGCGCCCACCGCCGCAGCTCCACCAGTCCCAGGCCCACGATCATACTGACCGCCGCAACCAGCACCATCGCCACCTGCGCCGCCTGGCCGTGCAGCATGTGTCCGGCCAGCGAAAACCCGCTCCGCGCTCCCAGCAGCGGTACGCACGCGATCCCCAGGCCTCCACCGCCCAGCAGCATCCAGCCGATCACGGCGATGCTGAGCGGCAACCGCGGAATCTCGCCCCCGCGCCGGTTGGCAAAAAACGCAGCTTGCGTCCGGGGCCGAACGAAATAGACGATCCACCACAGCGCAACCCCCAGAAACACCGCTCCCAAAATCCCGTCCGTGGCCTGGGTCGCCGCCGCCGCCGCCTGCGGCACCGCCGGGCTACCAAGGAAAGCGACCACCACCACGCCAAGGCCGGTGGCGAGCAGCAGAAACGAAAAGATCAGCGTCGATACCAGCGCCCACGTCCGCATCCACAGCAGCCCCAGCGCGGTGGCCACGCCCCACGCCACGACCGCCGCCAGCAGCACCGCGACGCCAACCAGCGCGGCGCGGCTTTGCCCATGCGCGGCCAGGTCCGACGCCACCGCCGTCACCGCGCCCAGCAGGATCATCGCCGCAATGCCAGAAACCAGCAGTGACCCAAATAGTTGCACCACAACAACGGCGATTACAGATCCGGAACGGCGCACTCCGGCAGTATACAACGCGCGATCATGGCAATCGCCGCTGGGGTTTGCTCTATACCCACTCCCCGTGCCGCATCACCGGCTCTTCGCGGCCGTCAGGCAGAGTGCCGTCTACATCGACCTCGGCAGAACCGATCATCCAGTCGACATGAATCAGGCTTTCGTTCGCCCCGCGCGCAGCAAGCTCGGCGCGCGTGGCCTTGTCGCCGCCTTCCAGGCAGTGGCTGTAGGCCTGACCCAGGGCAATGTGGCAGGCGGCGTTTTCGTCAAACAATGTGTTGTTGAACAGCAGTCCACTGGCCGCGATTGGTGAGGATTGCGGCACGAGAGAGACTTCGCCCAGATGCCGCGCGCCCTCGTCGGTCTCCATCATGCGTTGCAGCACTTGCTCGCCTTTGGCGGCATGCGCGTCCACCACTTTGCCGTGCTCGAAGCGCACTGCAATCTTGTCGATCAGCGTTCCCTGGTACGACAGCGGCTTGGTGCTGGCCACGTGGCCGTCGACGCGATCCTTGTGCGGGGTGGTGAAGACTTCTTCGGTGGGCAGGTTGGGAATGCAGTAGATGCCGTTGCCGGCCGTCGTGCCTCCGCCCAGCCAGAGGTGACCGTCGGACAGCCCCACGCGCAGGTCCGTACCCGGGCCACGGAAATGCAGCGCCGCAAAACGCCGCTCGTTGAGCCGCGCGGCCCAGGCGTGCAGCTTGGCGTCGTGCTCTTTCCACGCCGCCACCGGATCGGTGCGGTCGACACGGCAGATGGCGAAGATCGCATCCCAGAGCTTGTCCAGCGCTACTTTCTCCGGCAGGTTCGGAAAAACCGAAGCCGCCCATGCAGGCGTGGCGCTGGCGGCAATGGTCCAGTTGATGGCATGCCCGGTGATCAACTCCAGCGCCGGCCGGTAGGCTTTCGACACCGCGCGGTTGGCGCGGCTCACCCGCACCGGATCTTCCTGCGACAGCAGCGAGGGATTGCTGCCCGCCACCGCCAGCCGCGCCGCCCCGCTGCGGAACGCCGCCGCCATGCCGTCGTAGAGCCATGCGGGGGCACAGTCGAAGCTCGCATCGGAGGCATGGTGATAGCGCAGCAGGGCCGAGGCCTCATCGCTCAACAGCGGTGTCACCAGCGCCGCGCCCGCCCGGTAGGCGTGTTCGGTGATGCGCCGCACCAGCGGCAGCGCCTCGATCGATGCGGTCATGACCAACTGCTGGCCGGGCGCCAGCCCCAGGCCGGAATGTACGGCCACCTGCGCCAGGCGGTCCAGCTTTTCATCGAAGGACAGGGTCGAGACATCCTGCCCGCGGTTTGCCGAAACGGAAGAAGCCATAGCTAAATTATCGGTCTATTGAGCGGCAAGGAGCGCGAGCCGATGGTGCGCCTGGCAGGAATCGAACCTGCGGCACGCGGTTTAGGAAACCGCTGCTCTATCCGACTGAGCTACAGGCGCACATGCTAACCCCATGATTTTAGTGGATTACGGCGCAGCGCGCTGAGGCGATTGCAGCGGCCCGCGGACCATGGGCTGCAAAAAATGCCGCCCTTGCCGGCCCCTGCTGCTCTAACGTGAGTAGGAACATCAGGTGCGGATGGCACTGGAGTTACAAATGCATAAACTTCGCCTGGCGCTAATGGGTGCTCTGCTCGTGGCACTGCCGCTGGCCCTCGCGCCGGCGGCATCGGCGCAGATTGCCGTGGGTATATCCGTCAGAATCGGCCCGCCGCCGCTGCGCGTACTCGCGGTACAGCCCTATAGCCCCGGCCCTGGCTATCTTTGGACGCCCGGATACTGGGCTTACGGTCCTGAGGGCTATTACTGGGTTCGCGGAATGTGGGTGCTGGCGCCCGCTCCCGGCCTGCTGTGGACACCCGGATACTGGGGCTACGGCGACGGTGTCTATCGCTGGCACGGCGGCTACTGGGGTCCGCACGTTGGCTTTTATGGCGGCATCAACTACGGCTTCGGCTATTTTGGAACCGGCTTCGTGGGTGGACACTGGTCCAGGCGCCATTTCTACTACAACACCGCCGTCTGGCGCGTGAATACACGTGTGATCCACAACACGTATGTGGACCGCACCGTAATCCGCAATGAGCGTGGGCACAATCACGTCAGCTTCAATGGCGGACCGCACGGCATCCGTGCCCATGCCAGCGGGCCGGAAATGCGTTATGAGCAGGAGCGTCATCGGGCGCCGACACCGATGCAATCCCGCCAGTGGAGCCAGCCGCGGGCACGCCGCAGCCGCCCGTCAAACTACCGCGCGCGTGTTCAGACGCGCCAGCGGCGCGGCAACGTCGGGGGCCACGCCAGGGACAACGCAAAAAGCGACAGGCGGAAAAAAGACGATAAGCGCGGCCCCGGCGGAGGCTACCGCGGAACCGCCTTGCCGTAGAGGCAAGTAGCGGCGCGTGTCAGGCGTCGAAATCAGTGCCGCACGCGCCGCCGCCGCAGCATCCACCTTCGCCGCAGTCTTCGCCGCCGCCACAGCCGCCGCCGCCAATATCTTCGCTCGCGCTTTTGCTGCCGGTGCTCACCGCCACGCGCGAGTACCACACGCGTTCTGCTTTCTGGGAGCCGCAGCCGCACGTGGGCGTCTGTTCTCCGCCCCAGCTCAGCCGCTCAAACTGGCTGCCGCACGACTGGCAACGATATTCAAAGATCGGCATTGCTATATTTTACCCCCGCCGTCAGTGGCTCAGGAAATACTGCATGGTCGTTACCACCCGCACTTTTTTCAGGATTGAGCTGCGCGACGCCACGCCCGGCGGCGCGTCTGCCGAGGTGATCGTAAACAGCCCCTGCGATGCCTGCCGGATCGCTCCCACCCGGCTGCCGGAATCAGCTGCAAAGCGCTGCGCGGCGATGCGGGCGTTGTGCGTTGCCGTGGTGATCATGGCCGGCTTGATCGAGTTGAGCTGGGTGTAAAGATAACTTACGCCGTTCCGTGGTCCATATGCAGGCCCACCACCCAGCACCACGCCCTTGGCGATCAGAGCACTCGCTTTTTGCACCGCTGCCGCCACGCCCTCGACATCGTGCGTCCGGACCGTCACCGATTGCTCCACGATGTAGCGATATGGGCTGCGGTTTCCGCCGTAGCCGGTTGCTTGCGTGTCGGTGACGCCGGGCTGTCCCTGGGTAATATCGCCGGCGGGAATTTTTTGTGCGGTGAGGAACTGCAGCACCGCCCGATCGTCCTTCATACTCTTGGCGTAGGTAGCTTCGAGATCATTCCCAGCCTCGCGGAACGACAACGGCCAGATCGCCAGGTCCGCATTTACGGTCTGCTGCGCCAAACCCCGCACGGTGACGTAGCGATCGGCGAGGCGTACGTCTTTAATCTGGCTGCCCAGCAGCCATCCGCCCACGATCAGCCCGATGGCGATGAAGCCGCTGCCCAGCAGAGTGCTGCGATTCATGTCGCCATTCTAGCGCACGCCGGCAAGCGTCGTTCAGCGGTAGTAGTCTCGATCGCGATCAAGCCGGTACGGGCAGCGCGATGGCCGCCACGGCTTGCTCCAGCCGCGGCATCAGCGCCTGCAGTTCGGCAACCGATGCCACGCCGATGGAAACGCGGAACCATCCTTCGCCCCCGGCGGCCCCAAACGCGGCGAACGGAACTATGCCAACCTGCGCCGCCTGCAGCAGATAACGCCGCACATCATCATCGCTGGTGAGCGTGGCGCCGGCCGGGGTCTGGCGGCCGTGCAGTGCGAAGCGTACGCTCGCGTAAATCGCGCCCTGAGGCTTGAGGCTATCGACGGGCAGACCCTTGGCGCGCATCGCCTGCATGCCCTCGTGGACAACGGCAAGGCGGGCGCCGGCTTCGCGGCGCATGCCGGCAATGTAGGCGTCCACGGCCTCGCTATCCTCTAAAAATCTGGCCGTGGCGGCCTGCTCGGGCCGCGGTGCCCACGCGCCCACGTGGCCGTTGATCTTATTGATCGCTTTGACAATGTGGGGCGGCGCCAGCGCCCAGCCGACACGCAGGCCGGTTGCGGCAAACGCCTTCGAGATGGCGTCGATAGTGACCAGGTACGGCGCCATCGCCGGACGCAGCACCAGCGGATCGGCGTGGACGGTGCCGGGGGTGGTGACCATCCAATAGACCTGATCGTAGAGCATGTAGAGCGGACGCTCGCTGGCCCCGCGCCGGGCGTTTTCTTCCAGCACCGCATCGCAGATGGCCGCCAGCTCTTCGGCCCCGAGCGACGAGCCCGCCGGGTTCAGCGGCGAATTCAGCGCCACCAGCCTCGCCCCGCGCAAATGCGGCGCCAGCGCCTTGGCCGTTGGCAGAAAGCCTGCTTCTTTCGGACAGGCGACGCGCACCTGCTCGGCGCCCACCATGTCGCAGTAATATTCGTTATTCCAGCCGGGAACGCCAAACACCACGCGATCTCCCGCTTCCACCAGCGCGCGATAGGCGGCATAAATCACCGGGCGCGCTCCCGCCGCGACCACAACGTTGTCGATCTCGACCGCCCGTCCGCCGCGCTGCTGGTAAAAGCCGGCAATGGCGCGCCGCAACGGCTCTATGCCGATGGGCGGCGGGTAATTCGCTTCTCCGGCACGCAGCGCGGCGACGATGCCGTCTTCGAGCGCGCGCGGGATGCGGAACTGCGCCGGGTGAAAATCGCCGACCGTCAGGTTCAGAATCGGCTGGCCCTGGGCGATGAGCTCGCGGATTTCCGCCGCGATCCCCAGAATGGCGGATCCTTTCAGACCCTCGGCGAACGACGTCAATGAGCTGGCTGGCATGTTACAAGCTTAAATCACGCCGCCCGCTGCGTGTGGCCAGCGTACGGAAATCCTGCCGCACCTCGCCAGGCGCTCGCCCTCTCCCGGAGCGGGCCACACCAAGTCTGAAACTGCGTTAAAACGACAGCCGCAGGCCCATTTCCACGGTGCGATTGCCGCTCTTGCTGGTTAATACGCCAAAGCTGGCCGGGCTCGAGCCGAACAGCCCCAGCCTCGGGTTGTTCCAGATCGGGTGATTGAAAATGTTGAACGCCTGCAGCGTATATTCCAGGCTGTATCTTTCCGTCAGTTGGGTGGATTTGCCCAGCGCCCCATCCAAGTCCCAGGTGCCGAAGCCGCGCAGCGGGTTCGCGCTGCCGCTGCGGCCGTCGCTGCTGAGCGCCACGGTGCGGAAATCTTGGAATACGGCCTCGGGGTTCGAGAACAGGTTGACGCCCAGCCCGCCGCGGCTGACATTGCCGCGTGTGGCGATGCCTCCGCCACTCTGGTTGGCGTATACGCCGGTGGCCATCGCGCTGGCGCCCACCGTCGGAATCGCTCCGGCGCTGCCGCTGAGCAGAATGCCGCCGCCAAACACCTGGCTGCCTTCGCTCACCAGCAGCGGGGCGCCACTGGCATAGGTAAATACGCCGCTGTCATACCAGCCCGCAGTGAGCCGCTGCAGCCAGCCCGTGCCCGACGTGTGCGGCAAATTCCAGGTGTAGGTGGCATTGAAGGTGTTGGTGCGATCGCTGGAATCCACCCCGTAGGTGCGGAACGCATCGTAGCTGTCGGCAAAAAATCCGGCGCTGTCCTGATCGCTCAGACCGTTGCTCAGCAGCTTCGAGCGCGTGTAGTTCAGATCGAAGTTGAGCCCGTGCGTCGGGTTCATGCGCAGCGTGGCGATCAGCGCGTTGTAGTTCGATAGCCCACCATGCGAGCGCATGAACAGCGTGCCCACTTGCTGGTTATTGAACGTCGGCAGGCTCTGCGCCATGCGCAAATTGTCAATCTGCTGGAAGATGCTGCTCACCAGAGCCGAATTGAACAGGCTGCTGTGCTTGCCCACGAAGGCGTCGGTGCCGCCCGGCACCAGATCCTCAAACCAGGACTGCGGCGCCACGCTTCCGGCCGCCATCCCGCTTTGCAATTGCTGTTGGATGGCATCGTAGGCCTGCGCAAACGTCTGCCCTCCGTTGTTGTCGCGGAACATGTAGGGCGAGTTGTTGAAGTTGACGCCCTCGGGCAGGTCGCGGGCGAAGTTGCCGCTCCAGCCCACTTCCAGAACCATATTGTTGCGGAGTTGCCGCTGAATGGTGAAGTCAGCCGTGAGGCTGCGTCCGACCACGCCGTTCGGGTCGAGCTGGAAGGAAATCTGCTCCCCATTAATGCCTGGAATGACGCCCTTCTGCGGATCGGTGATCGGCGAGAACGCCGGTACTGGAATCGTGCCATCCACGCCGGCGCGGAACGACGCCAGCCCCGGGTTGGTGTTGGCGCCCGCCGCCGCATCGCAGCCGGCTCCGCCCGCGCCGCTGGCATTGCACAGCGGCGCCGCTACGCTCAGCGTCTGCCCAAAGCCGACGCCCAGCATCGGAATCTCCACGTTCTGCACCATATTGCTGCGATCGTAGGTCAGGCCCATGCCGCCGCGGATCACCGACTTGTGGTCCCCGAACAGGCTGCCCAGCCATCCCGAGGTGAAGCCTGGATTCCAGGCCGCCGCCAGACGTGGCGCCACATCCCCGTAGTCCACCGTGAAGATCTTGCGGCCGGTGTACTGGATGGGCACAAAGGCGAGGGGTGGATTATAGAACTGGCCCTGCTCGGCCGCTCCCGCCTTGGCGTTGAGATAGCTGTAGGCCGACAGCGGCTGCTGGGTGGTGGCGTCCTCGAGCAGCACTTGCTTCTGGTTTCGTTCCGTCGGCGGCGTCTGCCAGCCATAGGCCAGCCCGGCGGTGAGGGTCAAATCCGGTGTGGCGCGCCAGGTGTCGGTGCCATAAAAATCGATTGCTTTCCAAACCGCGTTGGCCTGCAGGTTGGTGCCGAACGGCAGCGGCTTGAGGCTCGAGTCGCGTGCGGCCTCGATGTTGACGTTATCGAGAATACCGAGCGTGGCGGCATAGAGATTGTTCCAGGTTGAGGTGCTGCTGCTGGGCAGGCAGTTGCTCTTGAGTCCGGAGGTGCAGGTGGGCGGCGCATCCGCCGACGGAATGCCGCTCAGGAATGTCCCCGGCGTCAGCACCCCGGCCAGCGAACTGTTGCCCGCCACCACTTTATCGTTGCGGGCGTGCGTGGTCGGGTAGTTGTGGACGTCGAATCCGAACTGCAGCGTATGGTTCCCCCGCAGCCAGGTCAGGTTGTCCACGAGCTGCTCGTTGACGTCCTTCGTCCACTGATAGCGCGCCGCGGAAGCATTGTTGTCGATCGGTCCGTTGATCAGGCTAGGCAACTGCAGGGCAATGTAGCCGGAACTGGTGTCCGTGCCCGGCAGGTCTTCCATCTCCGCCGCCGCCGTCGGGCTGATCGGCTGCGATTCGGTGATGTTGCGCATGAAGCCGAAGGTGAAGTGGTTGAGCAGCGTCGGCGTCAGCTGGCCAACCAGATTGGCTGACAGCATGGTGGCATATTCCGGCTGCGCCAGCGTCGCCGTCGCCTGGCCTCCCAGGATGTCGATCTGCGAATCGGCCTTGTTGTAGGCGAGATCGCGATAGTACGTCTCGCTGACGTGCAGCTGCCAGTTGGAGTTGAAATTGTGGTCCAGGCGCAGAACCTCGTAATTAGTGTTTTCCGGTGTGCGCAGCGGCGTCGTGAAGCCGATCGTGTTCAGGCCATCCCCGACGTTGGAATTGTTGCCCGCCGGATCCAGGCTGTACAGCTTGGCGATCGCGGGGCTGATTCCCAGCCCGCGCGGATCGCAGGCCGTGTTGCCGCCCGTTCCGCAATCCTGCGCGGTTTTCAGATTCCAGCTGTCCACGGCCCCCGACGCGTCCTGAAACTTCAAAATTCCCTGCCGCAGGCTGGCGGTCGGAACCAGTTGCGTGACCGTGGTCGTGCCCGGATAGCGCCGGCCTTCGTAGTTGAAAAAGAAAAAGTCCTTGTTCTTGCGGATCGGCCCGCCCAGCCGCGCTCCAAAGCGGTTATCGCTGAACGGTGTGCGGGAAATACCTTGATGATTGTTCGACCAGGAGTTGGCGTTGAAATGCTCGTTCTGGTTGTACCAGTACGCCGAACCGTGCAGCGTGTTCGTTCCGCGCCGTCCCACCAGCGTGATGGCGCCTCCGCTGGACTCATCGAATTTCGCGCTGTTGTTGGCCACCCCGACCCGGAATTCCTGCACGCTGTCCACCGGCGTGGGGATGGCGGCCACGTTCGCGCCCGATCCGGCTACCACCTGGCCGCTGACGTCTACCCCGTCGAGCATAATCGTGTTCTGGTCGTCAATGGCTCCGTTGACGCGCGTCGCCGAGCCCGATCCCACCACCCCCGGCTGCAGGTTCAGCAGCTCCACCGCGTCGTGCTGCAGCGTCGGTAACTTGTCAATGCTGCTTTCGCCGATCACGTTGCCCACCGTAGCGTTCAGCGTCTGCAATTGCGCCTGCGTGGTTGCCTTGACCTCCACCGTCTGCGTCTGCGAGCCCACCTTGAGTTTGGCGTTCACCGTGAGGCTCTTGTTGACTTGCACGACAAGCTGGTTCACCACCTGTTTTTGAAAGCCGGTCATCATCACCGACAGCGTATAGCTGCCGGGAGCCACGCTGGCAAATACGTAGCCGCCGTGCAGATTCGTCTGCTGGTGCAGCGCCAGGCCGGTGGCTGTGCTCACCAGCAGCAGGTTGGCGCCGGGAACGACGCTTCCGCTCGCGTCCGTAATCGAGCCCACCACCGCGCCCGTCGAAGCGCTCTGGGCGCGCCCTGGGAGCGGCAGTGTAAACATGGCGGTCAGCGCAAGCAACAGGCAGGCCAGAATACTCGAGCGCAATCCAGCACACATAACGGCACCTTTTTCTCGGGGGGATTGCGCGCAGAATATCACGTGACTACCTTCACGGCGTAGCAAATTTTTTCTAGTGTGCTATCGCTTACTCTGCTGGCATGGCCATACACGTTGCTCTGTGGGGCTGCTGGATCATTTTCGCCGCCTACTGGTACCTCAGCGCCGGCCAGGCCAAGCCCGTCGCGCAGCGGCAGAGCCGTGCCGCGGAATGGGCTTGGCGTATACCCCTGTGGGTGGCCGCTGCCTTGCTGATCCTGGCGCCGTTTCCGCCGCCCGATGGCTTCCTGTTCGCTCCCGGCCGCGGTAGTGCCTGGACCGGTGTGGCGATCACCACGACAGGTT
>JBOGKK010000308.1:0-20543 GCA_050745425.1 Terriglobales bacterium | reverse complement strand
CCGCAGCACCGACCAAGTTCCGTGGTCGAGGCCCCAGGAATCGTCGAGGGTCACGGGCATGGGCGCCAGCAGATTCTGGATGCGCCGGGCGAGCGTGGGCTCGCCCGGCGCCGGGTACTGGACGCGGTAGAGTGCGTGGGGGAAGCCGCCAAAATCGTGAATCGTGCGCGGTGCGGTGCTGATGGTGACGCCGGTACCGGGCACGTACCAATGCGCGGAAATGCTGACGATCGCCTTCGGACGTGGCAGGGATTGCGCGATGCCGCGCCATGCCGCCGTGTAGACGTTATCCTCCAGCGCGTTCATGGGGTTGCCGTGGCCGATAAAGAGTGCAGGCTGCATGTCTCTACCTGCGAGGGCGGGGCAAGCGCGCGGTGATGGTGCTGGAGATGCCGCCACGGGCGGTAAACGCGCCTTCCACACGGGCCCAGACGGGCTTGCAGGCCGAAGCGATATCTTCCA
Organism: Terriglobales bacterium; assembly: GCA_050745425.1. Classification (GTDB taxonomy): domain Bacteria; phylum Acidobacteriota; class Terriglobia; order Terriglobales; family SCQP01; genus SCQP01. The sequence continues at coordinate 20,081 of JBOGKK010000308.1, read as the reverse complement.
AGATGCGGTTGACCGCGTTCTCGTAGAAAATGCCGAGATTGCGGTAGGCCAGCAGGTACTCCTTGAGCGACTTCAGCTCGAGGCAGCGAGCGCGGGGCATGTAGGTGATCGTCAGGCAGCCAAAATCGGGCAGACCGGTTTTGGGGCAGACTGAAGTGTATTCGGGAATCGCGATGGCGATTTCGTAGCCGGGGAACTGGTTGGGGAAGGTCTCGAGGGCGGGCAGCGGGGTTTTCAGTCCGGCCCGTGCCTGCTCATCGGTATAGCGTCGCGCTTGCGGCATGCACCTAGAATATCGCGGAGACTGGCATTTGCGGGCTAGAGGGAGCGTGGTGCGGGCGTGATGCCGTGGGCGCGCAGCCATTGCGCGTGGACTTCGGCGCCGAAAAGGATCGCCAGGGCGATGATGTAGAACCACAGCATCAACCCGATTACTGCGCCCAGTGAACCGTAGATGGCGGAATAGTGGCCGAAGCGGTTGATGTAAAAGGCCAGGAGCACGGAGGCGATGAGCCAGATGATGATGGCGGTCGCTACGGCGGGGATGAGTCCGGCGTCGTGCGGCTTCATGGCGGGTGTGAAGCGGTACAGCAGCCACAGCGCCGCCGCCATGAACACCACCACAATGACCCAGCGGATCAGCGGCCAGACCACGATCAGGGCGTGGCTCAGATGCACCGGCCCGGCCAGAATGGTCAGCGTTTTTCCGCCCAGAACCACCGCCGCCAGGGCCAGCACGACCAGCAGCCCGGCGCTGATGGTGAGGGCGAACTGCAGCCAGATCTGATGGAGAAACGAACGCCTTTCCTTGACTTCGTAGGCAGCGTTGAGTGCGGCCATCATGCCGGAGAAGCCCTGCCCGGCCGCGTAGAACAGCAGCACAATATCAACGCTGATCAGACCCGGTATGTGGTGCAGCAGCAGGTCCTGCATCTGCGTGGTCACCAGATGGGCAGCCGGGGCGGGCAGGTTGCGCGTCAGCGCGAAAACGACGTTGTGGGTCAGTCCCTGCAGTTGAAACGTGCTCAGCAGCGCGGCCAAAAGCAGCAGGGCGGGGAAGAGCGAGAACAAAAAGTAGTAGGCGAGCGCCGCCGCCCACTGCAGCAAGCTGTCGCGCGCAGCCGCGGCGCCCGCGGCCTTGAAGACCTGTAGCCAGACCACTCCGATGGGGATGCGGTTTGCGGCTACAAGAGATCAGAGGCGGGGAAAAAGTATGCGATTTCCTGGCGAGCGGTTTCGGCGGCGTCGGAACCGTGGATCACGTTACGCTCAATCGAGGTGGCGTAGAGCTGGCGCAGGGTGCCGGGTGCGGCTTTGGCAGGATCGGTCGCGCCCATGATGCGCCGCAATTCGGCGACGGCGTTGTCGCGTTCGAGGGCGGCGGCCACGACCGGGCCTTCGGTCATGAACCGGATGAGGTCCTGGAAAAAGCTGCGCTCGCGGTGCACGGCATAAAACCCTTCGGCTTGAGCGCGCGTGAGCTGCAGGCGCCGCAGGCCCAGGATTTTGAACCCGGCCTTTTCCAGATGAGCGAGCACGGCGCCAGTGAGTCCGGCGGCGACGCCGTCGGGTTTCACGATGGTGAGGGTACGTTCAGTGGGCATGTTGTTTTTGGGTGCCTTTGGGTAGCAGGGATGCGAGGGTGGCGCCGATGTCGGCGGGCGACTGGCAGACGTGAATGCCGGCAGCTTTCATGGCCGCCATCTTTTCCGCCGCCGTCCCCTTGCCTCCGGAAATGATGGCGCCGGCGTGGCCCATGCGGCGGCCTGGGGGCGCCGTTTGGCCGGCGATGAAGCCCACCACCGGCTTCTTGACGTGTTTCTTGATGTAGGCGGCGGCTTCTTCTTCGCCGGTGCCGCCGATTTCGCCGATCATGACGATGGCGTCGGTGGCGGGGTCGGCGTTGAAAAGCTCGATAGCGTCGCGGTGCGTGGTTCCGATGATGGGGTCGCCGCCAATGCCGATGGCGGTCGATTGGCCAATGCCGAGCAGCGTCAACTGATGGACGGCCTCATAGGTGAGGGTGCCGCTGCGGCTGACGATGCCGACGCGTCCGGGCAAGTGGATGGAGGCCGGCATGATGCCGATCTTGCACTCGCCAGGGGTGATGATGCCGGGGCAGTTGGGGCCGATCAATCGGGTTTTCGAGTTGCGCACGATGGCCCAGGTGCGGGCCATGTCGAGGGTGGGGATGCCTTCGGTGATGCAGATGACGAGTGGGAGAGCGGCATCGGTGGCCTCGAGGATGGCATCGGCGGCAAAGGGAGGAGGCACAAAGATCACCGAGACGTTGGCGCCGGTGGCTTGCACGGCCTGCTGGACGGTGTCAAACACGGGGACACCCTCGTGCTTCGTTCCGCCTTTTCCGGGCGTGACGCCCGCGACGACGTTGGTGCCGTATTCGCGGCACATGCGGGCATGAAAGCTGCCTTCGCGGCCAGTGATGCCTTGCACCAAAAGGCGGGAATTTTTATTGACCAGGATGCTCATGCTTGTGTCCTCGCTGCCGCGACGACTTTTTCGGCGGCGTCTTTCATGCCTTCGGCTACAGTAATTTTCAAGCCCGAGGCGGCGAGAATTTCGCGTCCTTTGGCCACATTGGTGCCTTCCATGCGGATGACCAGGGGCAGCTTCAACTGCACCGCATGCGCGGCTTCGACGACGCCGGTGGCGAGGGTGTCGCAGCGCAGGATGCCGCCGAAGATGTTGATCAACACTGCCTTGACGGCGGGGTCCTTGAGCAGGATTTCGAAGGCGTGCTTGACCTGTTCGCTGTTGGCGCCGCCGCCGACGTCGAGAAAATTGGCGGGCGAGCCGCCCGCGTATTGGATGATGTCCATGGTCGCCATGGCCAGGCCGGCGCCATTCACCATGCAGGCAACGCTGCCATCGAGCTTGATGTAGTTGAGCGCGTACTGGCTGGCCTCGACCTCGAGCGGAGCTTCTTCGTTCAGATCGCGCAGCTCTTTGAGCTGGGGATGGCGGAACAGGGCGTTGTCGTCGAGGCTGATTTTGGCGTCGAGAGCGACCACCTGATTTTCGGCGGTCAGGATGAGGGGGTTGATCTCGGCGAGGGTGGCATCGAGGGCAACGTAGGCTTTCGCCAGGCTGGTCATCATCTTGACGGCGCTGCCGATGGCGGCGGGCGGCAAGCCGAGGCCGAAGGCCATGGCGCGCGCCTGATAGGGCTGAAGCGTGCCGAGGACGAAGGGCTGCTTGAGGATCGCCTCCGGGGTTTTGGCGGCAACTTCTTCAATTTCCATGCCGCCGGCGGCGGAGGCCATGAACACGGGCGTGCCGGCGTCGCGGTCGAGAACGATGCCGAGATAGAGCTCGCGGACGATGTTGGCGGTCTCCTCGACGAGCACGCGCCGGACCAGGCGGCCTTCGGGGCCGGTCTGGTGGGTCACGAGTGTCATGCCCAGAATTTTTCTGGCGAGTTCGACGGCCTCTTCCGGTGACTTGGCGAGTTTGACGCCGCCGCCCTTGCCGCGTCCGCCGGCGTGAATCTGGGCTTTAATGACGGCTTTGCCGCCCAACTCACGGGCGGCATCGGCAGCTTCCGCCGCATCGCTGATCACGCGCCCGCGCGGCACCGCAACGCCAAAGCCGCGCAGCAGTTCCTTGGCCTGATATTCATGGATTTTCATGGTGAACTTTTAGAATAGCAAATCACGTTAGAGCATCGAGGTTGAAACCGGTCACGAAGGGATTCAGAAAGAGCACTCCTTCGAGCCGAATGCCATGCTGAAAATCTTCGCTGAGGACGGTTTCAATCTCGTTCAGGCGCGCCACGGCCCAGATTTGGGCATCCCAGATATTCAGGCGATGCTCGCGCACGCCGCGCAGGGCCGAGCGCACCACGGTCGATGTCACATCGAATACGCGCCAGCTCTCCGCGTAATGCGTTACGACCTGGTCGGTCTCGGCAGGACTCAGCAGTTTGCGGCGCAGAACCACGTTGACATATTCCGATAGGGATTGAGCGCTGATGCACCCACGGCCGGCAAAACCGAGTGCCGCGAGCAGCGCCATGGCCCGTTCGCGCTTGAACGCTTCTGCAGGATCGGCAGCATAAACCAGCAGGTTGGTGTCAACCAGAATGCCGGTCATAGCGCCGCATACGTTCCTCGTAGAGGGACTCTCGGGTCCAATCGCGTGGATGCTGTGGTGCTGCCTGAGTCGCCGCCGCCCGTGCCTGCATGCGTTCGACCTCACGCGCCCAGATTTGTTCGCGTGTGAGCGCCGGTTCGGTGGCGAATCTGTCGAGGGCGGCGCGGACGATCTCGGCCTCGGAAACGCCGCGCTCTTTGGCGAGGCGTTTCAGCAGGCGGTCCTGGCGTGGTTCAATGTACAACTGCTTGCGAATCATCGTTTCCGCCATACATCGCAGTATACATCGCCACCAAACGCCGGGATGAGGGTTGTGGTTAAAGCGGAATCAGCGTTGGTGTGAGGAGCCGTTGCGGGTTGCGAGCGGCTTTTCCTGTTGAAAAGCCGCACGTGCCGCTCCGTTCGAGCTGTACAGCGGTGCTGATTTCGCTCTAGCGGGCGGTGCCGAGTTTTGCCTTGAGAGCGCTCCACTTGGCGAGGACGGCCTGGGCTTGCGCGTGGGCGTGCTGGCAGGCGGCGATCATGGTTGCCGTGGGCGTGATGTCCATGCTCTGCATGGCCATGGCGGCGCTCAATTCGGCATTGGCGACGCTGCTGAGGGTGGGCGGACCGGCGGGACCGCGGCGGCGGAAAAAGGCGAATCGTCCGCGGCCTGGCGGCGGCGGGGGCGGCGCCAGGGCGGCGATCTGTTGTTGCAGCGCAGCATCGCTGGTGGCATGCAGCGCCTTGCGGGCGGCTACATACGCGCTGCGGCTGGCTTTGGCGCCGTTGTACATTTCCGCGGTGAGGCGGTAGAGCTGATCGAGTCCGGCGAGCGGTGTTTTGACGCGCGGATCCATGGCAAACACCAGCGGCTGGGTGTAGCTGTGCCCGGCGACGGTGAGCTTGACGGTGTAGTTGCCCGGAGGCGCCAGCGGGGCGGGCACGCTGGGCTCGGTGCGGTGGGGCACGGCGCCGTCATCGCCATCGCTGCCACGGGCCTGCAGGCCCGGTATGGGCTGGTAATGCATATCCCACCAGATGCGGTGCTCGCCCGCCTGGGTTGAGATCATGCGGGGCGGAGCGGGCCAGTACATGGTCATGGCGCAGTGCGGCAAGCGCGGGTTCTGCATGCAGAGCTGGTTGTAGGCGACCGGGTCCTGATCGGGATTGGGACCGGCCGGATTATCGGCGCTCGAATAGGTGCGGATCACCTGACTGCCCTGTAGGATTTGGACGGTGACCGGGCCGCTCACATTGTGAGGCAGGTAGTAGTCGAGAATCGGACCGGGCGGAGGGTTCTGGCCCGCGGGCAGCTCCGGCGGCCAGGGGGTGGGGTCGTTGGTGGCGAAGCGGATGCGGAGGCCCGTCTCGGGCTTGATCAGGTACGCCGTTTGCGCGGCTTCGGCCTGGGCGTGCTGCTGCAGCGGGGTGACGTCGTCGAGGATCCAGAAGCCACGGCCGTGAGTGGCGGCGACCAGATCGTCACAGAGGCAGGAGTCGTCATTTTTGATTTCGATGTCGCGCACCGAAATGGGCGGCATGTTGAGCTGGAGCGAGTGCCATGCCGCACCGTCGTTGAAGGAGACCCAGACCTGGGTTTCGGTGGAGGCGTAGAGGAGGTTTTTGACTTTTGTATCCTGGCGGATGGCGTTGGCCACCGCGCCGGAGGCGATGCCGGTGTCAATTTCCGTCCAGGTCTTGCCGCCGTCGTGGGTTTTCCAGAAGCGGGGGTTCATGTCGTCGAGCCGCATGGTGTTGGCGGCGACGTAGGCGGTCTGGGTGCTGAAGTGGCCGGCATCAATGTTGAAGATGCGCGACCAGGGCTTGATGCCGGGCGGGGTTACGTTTTGCCAGTGCGCGCCGCCATCGAAGGTGACCTGAACGAGGCCGTCGTCGGTGCCGGCCCAGAGAACCTTATCGCTGAGCGGCGAGGGGGCAAGCGCGGTGACGGTGCCAACCGGGGCGGGCTTGACTTCGGAGGCGTATTTGCCGGTATTGGCCGGGGTTGACCAGCCGGCGCCGCGGGTGAGATCGGGGCTGATGCGGGTCCAGCTATGGCCGCCGTTGAGGGTTTTCCAGACGGCGTTGGTGGCGAACAGGAGCAGGTTGTCGTTGGCGGGCGACCAGATGATGGGCATGGTGCGGATGGCGCGTCCGTAGGGGCTGCCGAAGGGAATGTTGGGCCCGACACTGCTTTTCTGGCCGGTGGTGCGGTTGTAGAGGGACACGGAGGTGCGCGCGGCGCCGTAGACCAAGTTCGGATTTTTGGGATCGGGCGCGGCCTCGCCGTACTCCTGGATCATGACTGGATGCCAGTCATGGAAGGTGATCTCTCCATCCATGGAGCGGCTCTTGACGCAGGCAGAGCCGGAATCCTGCTGGCCGCCGCAGAGGCGATAGGGAAAGGCGTTATCGGCGGTGACGTGATACATCGCCGCGGTCGGCTGGGTGTACCAGTTGCTCCACGATTGGCCGCGGTTGGCGGAGACAACGCCGCCCTGATCGGCCACCAGGTCGATGACGTGGTCGTTGGCGGGGCTGATGAAGGCCTTCTGGTAATCGTCGCCGCCGGGCGAGCCGCGCACGGGCGACCAGGTTTTGCCGCCGTCTTCAGAGCGGAAGAATACGGTCGAGCAGTCGTAGACGACATCAGGATTTTTGGGATCGACGGCGAGGGTGGGCACGTCGCCGCCGCCGATGCGGTCCATGGGGCGGGGATCGGTGCTGGCCTGGGCCCAGCTCGCGCCGCCGTCGGTCGATTTATAAAAATGAACGGCCGAGCCGCCGAAGAAGCCGCCAGGGCCGCCTTTTTGGGGCACCGCGGCGATGTCAGCGTAAATCGTGCTGGGGTCAGAGGGGGCGATGGCGAGATTGGCTTCGAGCACATCGGGCAGACCGTTGGTCAGCTTGTGCCAGGTGCTGCCGCCGTCGGTTGATTTGAAGATGCCGCCGCTGCCGCCGCTGAAGCTCAGGTCTTCGCGGAAGCCCTCCTGCTGCTGCCAGAGGCCGGCGTAGACGATGTTGGGGTTTTTGGGGTCGATGCGCACGTCGTTGGCGCTGGTGTAGGCGTCTACGTAGAGGACCTTTTTCCAGGTTTTGCCGCCATCGAGCGAGCGGAAGATGCCGCGCATCGCGTTGGGACCGTAAGGATGGCCGAGCGCGGCCACGAAGACGCGGTTGGGGTTGTGCGGATCAACGGCGATATTGGCGATCATCTCGGTATCGGCGAGGCCGAGATGGGTCCAGGTCTTGCCGCCATCGGTGGACTTGTAAACGCCGTCGCCGGTGGACAGGTCGGGGCGGATAATGCCGGCGCCGGTGCCGACGTAAATCACGTTGGGATCGGAGGCGGCGACGGCAATGGCGCCGATGGAGCCGGTGGGCTCATGATCGAAAATCGGGAACCAGTTGGAGCCGTAGTCGGTGGACTCCCACACGCCGCCATTGTCGAAGCCGATGTAGGCAATGTTGGCGTGGAGCGGATTGCCGGCAACGGCACGGGCGCGCCCGGCGCGCGTGGGTCCAATTTCGCGCCATCGCATGGCGCCATAGGTGTTCGGGGTCTGGGCCATAGCCCATCCGGCCATGGCGGCCAAGGCGGCGATTGTGATCAGGCGAGAGAAAGAGGTACGCATGCACAGGCTCCCGGAAAACCCTTAGAGTGTAGCGCAACAGAGTTGTCAGTTACCAGTTGCCAGTTGCCAGTTCGGGGTCGAGAGCCAGATTTCGTTGGGGCATTCCGAGGGAGGGCCGAGATGAAGCCAGCGTACCGAGGAGGCGGCGCCGCGGGCGAAAGCGGTTGTGACGGCGCCTTCATCTTCAGGCGCACGCAGGCCGCTGCAGTCCACAAACGAGACGGGCACGATCAAGCGCGCCTGCCAGGTTGCGGAAGGCACGCGGGGGCGCTGGGCGAGGAGCATGGCGCCGGCACTGGCGGCGCCGGTGAGGGGGAACAGGAGGCGGCCGTGGGGGCGCAGCGCCGCCAGCCAGGGCGGAGCGGGGCCGGTGGCGCCGCAATTCACATAAACGATGTCGGAGGCGGGCAGGGGCGCGTCCGCCCCGGAGGCGGCGTGCACGGCGGCTTGGGGGAACTCGCGCAGGTTTTCGCACGCCTGGGCGGCCAGTTGCGGCAGCAGTTCATAGGCATCGACGCGCCCGCTGGCGCCCACCATGCGCGCCAGAATCGCGGTGTAGTAGCCCGTGCCCGCGCCCACATGCAGCACGGATTCGCCGGTTTGGGGCGCCAGGGCTGCGATGCAGGCGGCGTGGAGCGAGGGCTGGCCGTTATTGATGCCGGGAGGGCCGAGGGCGACGGTATCGTCGGCCGAGGCCAGCGCCGCCGGCGTTCCAGGCGGCAGAAAGCGCTCGCGGGGCGTATCGCGGAAGGCGGCGAACAGGCGGTCGTTCGGCTGCGCCGCGCCGGCAGCGGCGAGAATGCGCCGAGCGAACGCCGCGCGCTCCATGGCTCAGGCCTGATCGACCATGGCCAGTTGCGCGCCGGTGTAGCGCGCGCCGGCGATGGCGGTCTGGGTGGTGATGCGATCGAGTGTCTGGAGGTCGCCGGGGGTCAACGCGATGGCGGCAGCGGCCAGGTTTTCCTGCAGGCGCGCGAGCTTGGTTGTGCCCGGGATCGGCACAATCCAGGGCTTCTGCGCCAGCAGCCACGCCAGGGCAATCTGCGCCATGGTGGCCTGCTTGGTTGCGGCAAAGGCTCGCAGGGTCTCCACCAGCTTCTGGTTCGCCTGGCGGTTTTCGGGCGTGAAGCGCGGCAGGTTGTGGCGGAAATCGGTGTCGGGGATGGGCGTGGCGGCATCGATGGTGGCGGTGAGGAAGCCGCGGCCGAGCGGGCTGAAGGGGACAAAGCCGATGCCGAGCTCTTCGCAGACGGGGAGAACCTCAGCTTCCGGTTCGCGCCACCAGAGCGAATATTCGCTTTGCACCGCGGTCACGGGTTGCACGGCATGGGCGCGCCGGATGGTGCGCGCCGAGGCCTCGGACAGTCCGAAATGGCGGACTTTACCCGCGGCGATCAGCTCCTTTACCGCGCCCGCAACGTCTTCGATGGGCACGTTGGGGTCTACGCGATGCTGATACAGCAAGTCGATATGATCGGCCCGCAGGCGCCGGAGGGAGGCTTCGCAGACTTCGCGGATGTGCTGGGGGCGGCTGTTGAGGCCGCTCATGCCAGGCTGAAAGCCAAACTTGGTCGCCAGAATGACCTGCGAGCGCACCGGCGCCAGCGCCTCGCCGACGAGTTCTTCGTTGGTGAACGGGCCGTAAATTTCGGCGGTATCAAAAAAGGTCACGCCGTGGTCTACCGCCGCGCGCAGGACTGCGATGCCCTGCGGTATGTCGACCGGCGCGCCGTAGCCGGCGCTCAACCCCATGCAGCCGAGCCCAAGCGCCGATACGGTGAGCGGTCCCAATTGTCGCGTTTGCATGCGGCCTCCTCTTCTAAGGATGCGGCAGTTTTTTGGTGCCTGCCAGCTCGGCGGCCGTCTGCTGCACATTTTTCGCAGCAAAGTAGGCGAAATCGCTCCACTCGCCGTAGCCGGGTTTGAGCTCGGCGAGCACGGCGGTGGTGAGGCCAGAGCCGCTCATGCCCAGCTTGCGCGCGTGCTCGATGCCGGTGCGCAGCGCGACCAGGTAGGTGCGCGCCTGCCGCAGGGCGGGGAGATTGCCGAGCGCGCCGTGGCCGGGGACATAGGTCGCCGTGGCGGGATCGGGGGGCCAGCGCTCGAGTGCCGTGAGCGATTGCAGCAGCGTGGCGGTAGTGGCATCGACCAGATTGGGGAGGAGGTGGTTCCAGAACAGGTCTCCGGTGAAGACGACGTTGGCGTCGGGCACGAGCACCTGCGAGTCGCCGCCGGTGTGGCCCTGGAGGGTGCGGATGTCGACTTCGCGCGTGCCCAGCCAGAGGGTGACATTGCCGCTGTAGCCGAGGTCGGGAGCGCGGTAGGCGTTGACGCGGGCGATTTGGGCGGGGGTGGGATGCAAGCCAAAGAACTTGAAGTTGTCCTTATGAATCCAGGCGTGGACATTTTTCTGGGCGATGATTTCGGCGCCGGCGTCAGCAAAGACTTGATTGCCGGTCACATGATCGAGGTGGTAGTGGGTGTTGACGACAAAGCGGATGGGCAGCTGGGTGAGCGCGCGGATAGCGGTCAGCAGGGCGCGCGCGGCATCGACGTTTTCGAAGGTATCGACCACCACGACGCCGTCGCTGCCGATAATGAAGCCGGCGTTGCTGCCGGCGGGGCTGTGAGGAGCGTCGATGGCGGCGAAGACGCCGGGGGCGAGTTGGTGGAGGTTGAAGTAGGCTTTCGGTATTGCGGTCTGGGCCACGGCCGCGGCAGCAAGCAGGCTGATCCAGGCGCCAATGCGGACCAGAGATCGTAGCATGCGGTCAGTATATAGCGTGCACAATGTCCTTGCCCATGCGCACGACCGGAAGCGTGGCGCCGCTGCCCAGCGGGACCTCGATGGTTTCCAGCGGGACGTAGCCCATGGCCCGGTAAAACGCCAGCCCGCTCAGCGTTGCCCCCATCTCCAATCGATGAAATCCAGCAGCTTGCGCGGCGCCCTCGCAGGCTGCAAGAATCTTGCGGCCAATCCCCTGCCGTGCCCACTCCGGCAGCACAAAGAAAGCTCGAATTCTGGCGGGCTCGCGCGCCGGATCGAGGAGTGCCGCTTCGCGTTTGTGCCACTGATCGCCGCCGAAGAGCGTCGGGCGCGGGCTCCATCCGCCGCAGCCGGCAATGCACCCGGGCTCGACCTCAGCCGCGAAATAGGTGGCGTCGGCGATCAGTTGGGTATCGACTCCATACACGCTTTGGAGCGCCAGCTCGATTTGCTGCTTTGTGTACTCCCGCTGCTGCAGTTTCCGCACCGACCGCTCGATGAGCTTCTCTAATTCGGGCACGTCGGTGATCGTCGCGAGGCGCAGCCGGACGGACATGCCGCCAGTATGGATTAGCAGTTGAGGTTAGCGCAATCGCGGCTGACGCCCAGGTTACTGGAACCGGCGCTGGGCGACGGTGAGGGCGGGAGTCGGTGCCCTGTCGGGCTTGAGCGCAGCCGAGGTGACGGCGGGCGGGGCGGACAGGAGGTCGGAGCCGGCGCGGCGGGCGTGGGAGAGAGCGAGAGAGGGGAAGATGCCGAGCCAGAAGGTGATTAAGAGGCAGGCGGCGACGGCGAGGAACAAGGGGGCGTTGGCGCGCGAGCGGGGGATGGGCTCGGCTTCCGGCTGCATGTACATGTAGACGATGACGCGGAGATAGTAGAAGGCCGCCAGGGCGCTGTTGAGCAGGCCGATGATGGTCAGGCCGATGAGGTGAGAATGCAGGGCGGCCTGGAAGACGTAGAGCTTGCCGAAGAAGCCTCCGGTCAAGGGGACGCCGATCAGGGAACAGAGGAAGACTGCGAGACAGAAGCCAAGCCAGGGGGATTTGAAGCCGAGGCCGGCGTAGTCTTTCAGGTTGACGTACTTTTCGTCGGCGTGCGCCCAGTGGGCGATGATGGCGAAGGCGCCGATGTTCATGGCGACGTAGGCGGCGAGGTAGAAGAGAACCGCCGAGGCGCCCTGGGCGCCGAGGGCGGCAAAGGCGACGAGGACGTAGCCGGCCTGGGCGATGGAGCTGTAGGCCAGCATGCGCTTGAGGTTGGTCTGCAACAGGGCGCCGAGGTTGCCAAGGCACATGGAGAGGATCGCTGCGGCCCAGACCATCCAGAACCAAGCGCCGGACGAGCTGTGCAGGGCGACGTAGAAGATGCGCAGGGCGACGGCGAAGGCGGCGGCCTTGGGGCCGGCGGACATGAATCCGGTGACCAGGGCGGGGGCGCCCTCGTAGACGTCGGGGGTCCAGACCTGGAAGGGGGCGACCGACATCTTGAAGCCGAGGCCGATGAACAGCAGCGCCGCGGCGGCCAGGACCAGCTCGGCGTGGGAGATGCCGCCGTAAGAGATATGGAAACCTTGTGCGGCCATGGCGTAGAGATTCGTCGTGCCGGACGCGCCATAGAGGAGAGCGATGCCGTAGAGGAAAAATGCCGTGGCAAAGGAGCCCAGCAGAAAGTACTTGAGCGAAGACTCGGTGGAGGCGGCATCATGGCGGCGGAAGCCGCAAAGGATGTAGGTCGAGATTGAGCTGATCTCGAGCCCGATGAAGATCATGATGAGCTCGACGGAGCCGACCATGAAGCCCATACCGATGGTGGCGAACAGCAGGAGCGCGTAGAACTCGCCGCGCTCGAGCTTCTGCTGCGGGAGATAGTCCATGGCCAGCAGGACGATCACCGCGGTGGCGGCGATGAGGACGACGTGCAGGAAGGTCGTGAAGGCATCCACGCGGAACATGCCGTTGAAGGCCGTGCCGGGGTGAGCGGCCTGGATGAGAACGCTCAGGAGGGCGAGGATACTGCCGGCGAAGGCGAGCCAGCCGCAGATGCGGGCGCGATTGCCGTGCCTTGCGGGGCCGGCCACGAGCATGATGACGAGGCCGAAAGCCGCGAGGATAATCTCGGGGAGGATACGGAGGTAATAAACGGAAGGGACGAGGCTCACTGGCCACCTCCGCGGGTTACTCGTTCATAGGTAATAGTTTTTAGTGAGGCGGTATCGGCCAAGGGAGGGGTGGTGGCGCGGGCGATGGCCGGCTGATTGAAGATCGCCAAGTTGGCTTTGGTCGTCGCGGCGGTCTTGTTGAGGAAGAAGGGCGAGGCCACGCCCATGAACAGCGTCAGGATGGCGATGGTGGCGAGGACGAAGATTTCGCGTTTGTCCAAATCCTTGAGCAGGTTGTTTTTGGCGTTGGTGATTTCACCCCAGACGGTCGAGCGCGTCCAGTGCAGCAGGTACATGGCGCCGACGATGACGCCGATGCAGGCGACGATACCGAAGACGTGGGCGTGGGCGACGGATGCGGTAAAGGTGCCGAGCATGATCATGAACTCACCGACGAAGCCGTTCAGCAGCGGCAGGCCGACCGAGGACATGACGATCCAGATGAAGAAGCCGGCGTAAATGGGCATGACCTTGGCGATGCCGCCGTATTCCTTGAGATCGAAGGTGTGACGGCGCTCGTAGAGCATGCCGACGAGGATGAAGAGGCCGCCGGTCGAGATGCCGTGGTTGAGCATCTGGTAGATGGCGCCTTGGGTGCCGATGAGGCTAAAGGTGAACACGCCGACCATGATGAAGCCCATGTGGCTGACGGAGCTGTAGGCCACGAGCTTTTTCATGTTGGGCTGGGAGAAGGCGACCAGGGCGCCGTAGACGATGCCGATCAGCCCCAGAATCACAATCCAGGAAGCGCATTCGCGCGCGGCGTGCGGGAAGAGCTCAAGGTTGAAGCGGAGCATGCCATACGGGCCCATTTTCAGCAGGACGCCGGCGAGCAGGACGGAGCCTGCAGTCGGCGCTTCGGTGTGCGCATCGGGCAGCCAGGTGTGGAACGGGAAGAGCGGAACTTTGATGGCGAAGGCGAGGAAAAAGCCGAGGAACAGAACCAGCTCGGTGGTCGAGCTCATGTGATACAGGCCGCTGGCGAGGCCGGCCTTGATGGTCATGTAGTTGAACGTGCCGGTGAGGTTGTAGAGCCAGAGGATGCAGCCCAGCATCAGCAGCGAGCCGGCCATGGTGTACAGGAAGAATTTGACGGCGGCGTAGATACGGCGCTCGTGGCCCCAGATACCGATCAAAAACGCCATCGGCACCAGCGACACTTCCCAGAACACGTAGAACAGGAACAGGTCGATGCTGCTGAACACGCCCAGCATGCCGCATTCGAGCAGCAGCAGGAGAATGAAAAACGCCTTGATGTTCTGCTTGACCGACTTCCACGACACCAGCACGCCGAGGATGGTCAGGAACGTGGTCAGCACCATGAGCCAGAGGCTGAGGCCATCGGCGCCGACGAGGTAATGAATGTGGAAGGCTGGAATCCAGGACTTCGACTGCAGGAACTGGAAGCCGCCTTGGGCGCTGTTCCAGTGAAACGGCAGGTGCAGCGACAGCGCAAAGGTGATGATGGAGGCGATCAGCGCCACGCGCTTGATCGCCTTCTCGCCGCGTGCCAGGAGCAGGGCGACGATGCCGATCAGCGGGAAGAAGATGACCCAGGAGACGATGGTGTGGTTCAGGAAGTCCATGGCTTAAAACCTCGCCCCCCCGTACACCATCCAGAGGAGGGCGGCGACGGCGCCCAGAACCACCCAGGTTGCATAGCTTCTGATGTTGCCTGAGGCCTGGCGCCGCAATCCATCGCCGGTGCCGCGCGCGCTCGAGGCCAAGCCATTCACGGCGCCGTCAATCAGGCCGACATCGACACCGCGCCAGAGGACCACGCGCGAAAACGCCGCCAGCGGCCGGGTGAAGAGGGTGCCGTAGACTTCATCAATCCAGTACTTGTTGAGCACCAGATCGTAGAGGCCGTGCATGGAGGCGGCCAGCTTCTCCGGTGCTTCGGGATTTTTCAGGTAGAAGTACCAGGCGAGCAGCAGGCCGATGAAGGCGATGGCCACCGAAATGACGCTGACCGTTGTTTCGCCTCCGGCGATGGGGTGCACGGGCAGCGCCGGGACGCCGGTGTTGAAGACCGGGGCTAAAAAGTTGGTGAAGCGGTCGCCCCACTCGACGTAGCCGCCGGTCAGGGCGAGGAAGCCGAGAATCATCAGCGGCCAAGTCATGACCTTGGGCGACTCATGCGGCCCGTGATGGCCGTGCGCGTCGGCGTGGGCTGCGGGCTTTGCGTCCTTAGCCTTGGGGTCGGCAAAAAAGGTCACAAACAGCGCGCGGAACATGTAGAAGGCCGTCATGCCGGCGGCAATCGTGCCCACCGCCCACCACAGCACGCTGCCGTTGGCGGAGGTGAGGGAGTCGTAGAGGATGCGGTCTTTGCTGTAGAAGCCGCTAAAGAAGGGGATGCCGCTGATGGCGCAGGTGGCAATCAGAAACGTGATGAAGGTGATGGGCGCATACTTCATCAGGCCGCCGGGCGCGCCGGCGCGGATCTTCCACATATCCTGCTCGCCGCTCATGGCGTGGATCACGCTGCCGGCGCCGAGGAAGAGCAGGCCCTTGAAGAAGGCGTGCGTCATCAGGTGGAACACACCGGCGCCGTACATAGCGGCGCCGCAGGCCATGAACATATAGCCAAGCTGGCTCACCGTGGAGTAGGCCAGCACCTTCTTGATGTCGCGCTGCAACAGGCCGATGGAGGCTGCGAAGAATGCGGTCAGCGCGCCGACGGCGAGCACGACGCTGAGGGCAGCAGGCGAGCGGCTGTAGATGGCCGACGAGCGAGCGACCATGTAAACGCCGGCGGTGACCATGGTGGCGGCGTGGATCAGGGCGGAGACCGGCGTGGGGCCTTCCATCGCGTCCGGCAGCCAGACGTAGAGCGGAATCTGTGCGGATTTGCCGATCGCGCCCACAAACAGCAGAATCGCGATGATGGTCAGCGGCCCGCCCCAGCCGTGCTCGACGCCCATCAGCTTCACCTGCGGGAACAGCTTGCTGTAGGTGAAAGTGTGGAAGTGATCGAACATGTAAAACAAGCCGATCAGGAAGCCCATGTCCCCGATGCGGTTGGTAATGAACGCCTTCATGCCGGCGCGATTGGCGGATTCCTTGTTGTACCAGAACCCAATCAGCATGTAACTGGCAAAGCCCACGCCTTCCCAGCCAATGAACAGCAGCAGGTAGTTGTTGGCCAGCACCAGCAGCAGCATGAAGAACATGAACACGTTCATCAGCGCGAAGAACCGGTAGAAGCCGCCGTCGTGCTCCATGTACCCGACAGAGTAAATGTGGATCAGCAATCCGACGCCGGTGATGATCATCAGCATGACGACGGAAAGCTGGTCAAGCTGGAAGCCGAACGGGATGCTCAGCAGCCCGGTCTGCATCCACCAGGAATGCACTTCGATGTAGGGGTGCGGGATGCGGCTCCATTGCGAAACCACCCAGAGCGCGTAGGCAAACGCGGCGGCGGGGAAGCCCACGCCAATGGCGGTGGCGATACGCTTGCCTCCCCGCTTACCGAACAGCAGGTTCAGCAGAAAGCCGATGAAGCACAGGATCGGAATCACCCAGAGGTGCAGGCTCATACCTTCTCTTTCACCCGCGCCAGCTCGTCCACGGCCAGGGTGCCGCGATTGCGCACGACGGCGATGATGATGGCGAGGCCCACGGCGGCTTCGGCGGCGGCGACGACCATCACGAAAAAGACGAAGACGTTGCCCGCAATCTGATGCAGGGCGTGGCTGAAGGCCACAAACGCCAGGTTGACGCCGTTGAGCATGAGCTCGATGGAGATGAAGACGGTGATGATGTCCTGCTTGAAGAGAAAGCCGGCAATGCCGAGGCAGAACAGGATCGCGCTGAGGATGAGATACCAGGAAAGAGGAACCATAGGCTATTTGCCGGCGGCGACGACGGCCGCTTCCTCCTTTGCTTCAACTGCGGCGGCGGCGGCCTGGGGTTTTTCCTGGCGGGCGGCGAGGACGACCGCGCCCAGCACGCCGACCAGGAACAGGACCGAGGTCACTTCAAACGGGAGCAAAAAATTATGAAACAGGCTCTCGCCAATAGGGCCGGTTTGCACCATGTAGGTGCCAAAGCCGAGATTGCGTCCGGCAAAGTCGGTGGCCATGCGGGTGATGAGGACGATGGCGAACAGAATCAGGACGGGGATGCCCATCAGCGCCGCTACTTTACTTTTCGACTCGCGCTTCACCTCGCCTGCGTTCAGCACCATGATCACGAAGACGAACAGGACCATGATGGCGCCGGCGTAGACGATGACCTGGATGAAGGCGATGAACTCGGCGCCCAGAATTAAATACTCGACCGCGAGCGCGCCCATGACCGTCACCAGCGAGAGCGCGCTGTAGATCGGATGGCGCTGCACGAGGAGGTTGACGGCGCCCGCAAGCGCGAGCACCGCAAAGATCAGAAACAGGGTCATCTGCATGGCGGCATCCTCACTTGAGCGCGACCACCAGGCTGGTCACCAGAACGTTGGCGAGGGCGAGAGGGACGAGAACCTTCCAGCCGAAGCTCATGAGCTGGTCGTAACGATACCGCGGCAGGGTACCGCGCACCCAGATGTAGAGGAACAGGAAGAAGCAGACCTTGATCAGGAAATAAATGGTCGGCAGAACGGCCATCAGCACGGCGGGGCCGAACAGCGGGCCTGCCCATCCGCCGAGGAACACGATGGTGGCAACGCAGCTCACGGTGATCATGTTCACGTATTCGGCGAGGAAGAACATGGCGAACTTCATGGCGCTGTATTCGGTGTGGTAGCCCGCGCCCAGTTCGCCTTCCGCTTCCGGCAGGTCGAAGGGAATGCGGTTGGTCTCGGCAAAGGCCGCGGTCAGGTAAATGAAAAACGCGACGATTTCGGGGACGATGAACCAGATGTGCTTTTGCGCAAGCACCAGGCCGCGCAGGCTGAGGGTGCCACCGAGGATGAGGGGGCCGATCAGGGCGAGACCGAGCGCCAGTTCATAGCTGATCATCTGCGAGCCGCCGCGCAGGGCGCCCAGCAGCGAATACTTGCTGTTCGACGACCACCCGGCGAGCACGATGCCATAGACGCCGAGCGAGGTTACGCCCAGAATCAGAAGCAGCCCGACGTTGATGTCGGTGATCTGCAATGGGATGGTGTAGCCGAAGATGTGGACGATGCCGCCCCAGGGAATGACGGTGATCGACAGCAGCGCCAGCACCACGGCCAGGGCCGGGGCCAGCAGGTAGAGGAACTTGTGCGCAGTGTCGGGCGTCACGTCCTCTTTGAGGATGAACTTGACGGCATCGGCGGCCGGCTGCAGCAGGCCAAAGGGGCCGACGCGAGTAGGGCCGACGCGGGACTGCATGCGGCCCACGATCTTGCGCTCGGCCAACTGGATGTAGGCGACGGCGGTGAGCAGGATGAACAGAATCACCACGCACTTGATCAGGGAAATGACGAAGAAGGCGAGGTGGCTCACTTGCGGGTCTTCTCCTGGGCATCAGCAAGGCCGGGCAAATGGCGTTCGAGAACCTGGTTCAGGGTGGCGCTGTAGCGGCCGAGCGTGCCGGCGGTGAACAGGGTGTCGTGATTGGGATGCAGGGATCCTGCTTCGTGCTGCGCGCCACGCGGGATGCCCGCGCTGCGGGCACCGGACATTACTGCCTCTCCAGACATTAGTTTTGCGAGGGAGACGTTGTATCCGGGAACGGTGGTGCGAATTTGCTGCAAGGTACGCTCGGGGTTGGCTGCGCCCCAATCGGAGCCCAGGAGAAGTGCCAGCTTGTGCAGAATCTCGAGGTCGGATTTGGCACCCTCGAAGCCACCGGCGCGCGGCTGCAACTGAATCTCGCCGGCGGTATTGGTGACGGTGCCGGCCTTTTCGTAGGCCGAGAGCGCGGGCAAAACCACGGTAGCGGCTTGAGCGGTTTCGGTGAGGAACAGATCCTGCACGACCAGGAACGTTTGCGTGAGATCGTGAGGGAACAGACGCAGAGGATTGGCGCCGGTGACATAGAGCGAGGCGAGCTTGCCGCTGGCGGCGGCGAGCACCATCTGCTCGCTGTTCATCCCGCCCTCGCCCGGATACAGCCCCATGTCGCTGGCCCCGCGCGCGTTGCTGTTGTCGCCGAGCAGGATATAGCGCGTTTGTCCGCTCAGCCCCGAGCCAAAGGCAATCAACTGCCGCAGATCCTCGCCGGCGATGCCGGGCGAAATGACGACAATCACGTCCTGCTCCTGCTGCAAGCGGGCGCGGAAATCCTGCAGGCCTTCGCCCAGCGTTTGCGGTTCCGAGACCGGCGTCTGGGGCCAGCGCTTCTCGCTGGCCTCGGCCACTCCGGTCAGGGGCGCAGCGTTGGCCGCGCCCGCACCGTTCAGGAAGCGGATGGCGGCGGCTTCATCGTCCACGCGCGCATAGCGGAAGGCCTGGCGCCGCAGCTTGATCTCGTTGCGATTCAGGACGTAGAGCTTGGTTTTGTGGAGACGATAACCCCAGCGGATATTCGAGGCCACCAGCGGATGCTCCTCGGTTGGATTGCCGCCGACGAGCAGGACCACAGGCGCGGTTTTGAGATCCGCCAAGGCCGCGAACGAGGTTGCATGGCTCAGAAGCGTGGGGAAGTCGGCGGAGCGGTGATGGTCGAGGTGCGGGGTGGCGAGGACTTCACGGGCGAACTTGCGCAGGGTGAAGGCCTCTTCGTTGAGGGCGCGCGTGGAACCGATGACGCCGACACTGCCCGGGCCGAGTTCTTTCCATTTGGCCGCGATGGTTTGCAGCGCGAACGCCCAGCTCACCGGCTTCAACTCTCCGTCCATGCGCAGCAGGGGCTGCGTCAGGCGGTCTTTGTGCTGTGTAAAGTCCAGCCCGTAGCGGCCCTTGACGCACAGGAAATCGCCATTGATGCCGCTTTTGTCGCGGTTGTCGCCGCGCACGACGCGATCGTTGCGCACCCCGAGCGTCGTCTTGCAGCCATCGCCGCAGAAGGTGCAGATGGCGCCGACGTGGTTCATTTCCCAGGGGCGGGTCTGGTAGCGGTAGATGCCGCTGGTGAGCGCGCCCACGGGGCAGATATCAATGCAGTTGCCGCATTCCTCGCATTCGAGATGATCGCCGTGATTGGGAATGATGGTGGAGTTGATGCCGCGGTTGGCGACGCCCAGCGCCCACACGTCCATGCCCTCGCCGCAGGCGCGGACGCAGCGGTAGCAGAGGATGCAGCGCGGGCGGTCGTAGTACACCACGGGCGACCACTGCTGTTCGTCGCGGTGGCGTTGGCGGCCAGCTTCATCCCGGCGCGGCGCGCCACGCGGATAGATCCGATGGCGGCGTTGCGAGTTGGATAGGCTGTCAATTTGAAACGCTGTTTGCACGTTGCCACTGCGCGGGGCCTGCTGCTTGGGTTGGTGCTGCTGTTGTCCGTATCCTGCGCGATCAGGCACCCGGCGGAATCGTTTCGGGCTCCACGGACG
>JBOGKK010000307.1:0-1964 GCA_050745425.1 Terriglobales bacterium | reverse complement strand
CTACCGCGGCGCGCAGGCGGGCGCGGAGGTCACCCCCGGCGCAGGCCTGCGGCTGCGCGCGACCTACTTTGACGGCACCATCGCCAACCTGGTCTCGAGCGTCACGCTGATGGCGACGCCGGCGCTGATCACGCGCCAGCGCCAGAACCTGGGGCGCGTGCGGCCGCGCGGCGAGAATCTCGGCGCGGAATGGCGCGCGCTGCCGGCGCTGGCATTCTGGGCTGGCTATACCCACCTCGATGCGCGCGTGCTGGCGGCGGCAGAGCCGACTTTGGTGGGCCTGCAGCCGGCGCACGTGCCCGCCAACAATGCTTCGCTGCGCGGGCTGTGGACCCCGCATGGTTGGACGCTCTCCGCCGCCGAGCGCTTCGGAGGCCGCAGCTTCGACGATGACCAGAACCAGTTTCCGCTACCCTCCTACTGGACCACCGACCTGTTCGTGAGCAGGGGCGTGGGGCGCTGGTCGCCCTATCTTGCCGTGACCAATCTGTGGGACCGGCGGTTTGCCGTTGAGGTCACCCCGGACGCCCTCCTCAACGCCCCGCGCACCGTCGCCGCCGGCGTGAGGTGGAGATGGGGCGGCGAATAGGCCGCGTGCGCAGGCGTTCTACGTAGCTGATTGTTGGCGCGGGCCCCAGCGCGGCTTCGCCGCGCGTCACGCTTATGCTCGCGCCGGGTTGTTCGCCCTGCTGTAGCAGCGCAGGGCGACGTTGGGGGCCCGTGGCCCCAACCCGGCGCTGCGCTACGCTGGGGCCGCGCCTGCATCGCTCCCCGGGGGCGGGCCGCCCTTCGGAATTTCGCCCCCTTTCGCGCCGATTTTGCCCGCAGTGCAAAGCGGCGCGTCCGCCGCGTGCGGCTTTTTGCGGGGAGCGGGGAGGCGGGGCGGGGGCAGCGACGGACTCGGGGTAGACGAGCTTGTGGAAGCGGCTGCCGGGCTTGTCATCGTAAACGAGCTGCAAGCCGCGCTCGTCAAAAACGTTAAAGAAATCGTCCCAGCTAACCTCGGCGAGTTCATGAGGTTCGGCGGGGGCGAACTCGAAGCGGAGCATGCCGCCGGTACGGCTGACGAGGGAAGGGGAGGCATGGTGGGTCTGCGCCCATTGCCGAATTTCGTCGTGATCGCGAGTTGTTTGCGAGGCCATCCCCGGTTTGGATGCGCCTAATTGGACGGTTCGTTGCCTGCGCGCTTTTGCGAGACGTGTTCCTCGATGGTCGCGCCGGCGTTGCCGGGCTGATGGCGGTAGGAGTCGATGAGGTCGCGCTCGGAGCCCTGGAGAGCGGAACGGAGGCTGAGGCCGATTTTCTTGTCGGCAGGGCTGAGCTTGATGATTTTGAACTCGTAGTCGTGGCCGATCAGGGGCTGGCCGCCATCGGCGATGGCGGGATTGATCTCGGAGTTATGGCAGAGGCCTTCAATGCCGCCATCGAGCTCGACGAAGGCACCGAAGGGGGCCAGGCGCAACACGCGGCCGGGGAGGACTTCGCCCAACTGGCGGGTGGCAAAGAAGTTTTCCCAGGCATCGGGTTCCAACTGGCGGATGCCGAGCGACAAGCGGCGGTTCTCAACATCGATGCTGAGGATTTTGGCACGGATCTTGTCGCCTTTTTTCACGACCTCGGAGGGGTGCTGAATGCGCTTGGTCCAGGAGAAATCGCTGATGTGGACGAGGCCATCGATGCCGTCCTCGATTTCCACAAAAGCGCCAAAGTCGGTGAGGTTGCGGACGCGGCCTTCGACGATGCTGCCGGGGGCGAAGCGTTCGGAGAGGCTTTCCCAGGGATTGGTCTGGGCCTGACGCAAGGAAAGCGACATGCGGCGATCGCCGGGGTTGACGTCGAGCACGATGGCTTCGAGCTGCTGATCCATGTCGACGATTTTGGAGGGATGCTTGGTGCGCTTCGACCAGGACATTTCGGAGATGTGGATCAGCCCCTCAATGCCCTGCTCGAGCTCGACAAAGCAG
>JBOGKK010000306.1:0-11006 GCA_050745425.1 Terriglobales bacterium | reverse complement strand
AGCAGAATTGCACCCGATTTGCCTAGAAACAAATAACGCACACCATGGCGGTGGAAGGCGTCGCGGATTTCAGCAGCCTGGCGGTACTCAAAGCCGGCCATAGCCTAGCCAGGAGGGAAGTGCGCGCTCGCACCAAGCGCGGTAGTCGGCCATGGTGTCGAAAGCGCGGAAGGGAGCATCGTCGAGAACAGGCTTGTAGGTTTTGATGAAGGCATAACGGAGGCGCTGCTCGAGCGGACGCCGGGCCGCAGCCTCGAACTCGAGCCGCCACTCCTCCGGGATCGTGGGGGCGCTGACCATGCCTCCAGTCTACTCTGGGCCGGCCGCGTGCGGCCGCGTTCAGCATAGACCACCCAGCCCTATCGGCGAGACCCTGCCCGCCGGGCCACGCCGCTCCGCACCCGCGCTACACTTGCGGTAGGTCAACTATGATTGCCGACATCGAAGGCTGGCGAAAATGGGAAGCAGAGCACATGGCCGCCTCGCCCAGCGATTACGAGCGCAATCTGCGCTGGTTTGAAGCCGCGGTCGAGCATGCCCGCGCTCTCGGCGTCTGGCCGCCGGCCGATCCCATGGAGGGCTTCGAAGAAAAGCTCGCCTACGTTCACCGCCTGCACGCCATGCCGCAGGCACCCACGCCGTGAAGGACCTCCTGGCGACTCTGGCGCGGGCCCTCGATGGCTCTCAAATCCCCTATTGTGTGATCGGCGGGCAAGCGGTCCTCATTCACGGCGAACCGCGCTTTACCAGGGACATTGACCTCACGCTCGCTATCGCCACCGACCGCCTGCCGGAGATTTTGGCGATCGCCGCTGCGCACGGCTGGCGTGTGTTGCCGGCTGATCCGGCAGCTTTCGTCGCCCAGCATCTCGTTCTACCCTGCGAAGACCCAGCCACGGGCATCCGCCTCGATATGATCTTCGGCCTCACTCCGTTCGAGCAACGGGCAACAGAGCGATCGCAGCCGGTTGCCGTCGCGGGCACTCCCGTCCGTTTCGCTACGCCCGAAGACCTGATCATTCACAAGCTGGTGGCAGGCCGCCCACGGGATATCGAGGATGCGGCCAGTATTGTGCGCAAACATCCCGGCCTGGACTGGGACTATACCTTGCATTGGCTGGAGCAATTCGACCGCGACCTGGGCACAACGGCCGTAAACACGCTGCAAGCGTTACGGCGAGTGTAGCTATTGATAGGCCGAACGGGCACGCGGCGCGGCGGGTAATGGCGAAAACGGGGCGCCGCCGCGCGTGTCGTTCTGGCCAGAAACGAATCTGTGGCGATGAACCCGAATTTCATCGAAATATTGCGCGCCTTTACCGCCGCTGAGGTCCGTTACCTCATCGTCGGCGGCTACGCGCTCGGGCTGCATGGCTTACCTTCCTGTCTGTGAGCGTCATCAGCCGCGCAGACCTGGTTGACAACAAACGAGCCAGCGGCCGTGCGCAGGATCTCGCGGACCTGGAGCGCCTGGGCGAGCAGTGACCTGCACGGATCACTTGCGAAAGGTGATGAGGCCGAGGTTGGCCTGCAGGGCATCGTCGTAGTCGAAGGCCACGCTGCGGCCGCTGGGGGATATGGAAATGAAACTCCTTCCGGTCCAGTAATAATCGTACGGCACCGGGACCGTCACGTGCAGGTTGGTCAGTCCCGAGCCGTTCCAGTTGACCGTTTCGAGCGAGGACTGGAGATTGGTGCTGCCGGCCAGAAAACCAATGCTGCCGTGCGGGCCGGTGGCGAGATTGTAGCCAGCCACCCATCCATGAAAGACCTGGCGGGCAGGGTGATGGAAATCATAGACCCATACGCCCTGTTGCGGGTCACCATCGTAGCGCGCGTGCACACCATAAGCAATGGCGCTGCCATCGGCTGCGCAGGCCAGATCGGTGGACGGCAGCGGCTGCGGCATCGGCCCCAGCGTCTGTATTTTTCCTGAGGCCGGTTGCAGGCTCTCCACCGCGTGTGCGCCGCGGTAGATGATGGAACCGTTCGGCCCGGCGCACCCTCCCGATGCCGCAGGTCCGGGCAAGATCATGCGCGGATCACCACCGGTGCTTGGCACCTCGTCGGTCTCGTCGTGATGCTCCGCGTCTGGAGCGTTCTGGAATGCCCACGACAGAAAGAAAATGTGGCTGCCGTTCTGCGACCAGCGTGGAAACACATTGTGGTTTTGGTTTACTACGAGCGGCGTGGCGTCACTGCCGTCCGCGTTCGAGATCCAGATTTGTTCCGGCTCCGCGCCTTTGACCCAGGAAAAATACGTCAGCCGCTTGCCATCGGGAGAATATTCAGGAAAGTTCTGCCCGCGCGCAGGATCGGTGGTGAGCACGTGCAGGGACGTGCCCGGCAGTGCAGGGATGGGCAGTGCGGCGATGCGCGTATGCGCGTGGAACGTGGCGAAGGCCACGCGCTGACCGTCAGCCGACAGGCTGAGCTCGGCATCGTCGCCCTGACCTGCGGTAATCTGTTGCGGCGCCCCGCCTGCGGCAGCAATTTTCCAGAGATTGAACGTGCCGCCCCGGCTGGAGGCGAAATACAGGCTGCGCCCGTCGGGCGTCCACAAGTGCCAATTATATCCCGCTACCAGGGCGCGCTCACGTCCTGCACCCGCGAGCCATAAATATGGTAGGCTGACGGTGTGCGGACGACCGTGGATATTCCCGATGCCCTCTATCGCCAGCTCAAGGCGAAAGCGGCCAGCGCAGGTCAGCCAGTGAAGGCTCTGATCCTGGCGGGTGTGGAGCGCGAGTTGGGCGGAGAGAAACCGCGCCGGCGCCGCCACGTCCGCCTGCCCATCATTCACTCCAAGCACCCAGGGACGCTAGACATTGACAACCAGCGTATCTACGAGATCATCCCTTTTCCCTGATGTAAACGTCTGGCTGGCGCTGACCTACGCCGGTCACGTGCATCATCCAGCCGCCGCGCAGTGGCTGGCGGCTCTGGGCGAAGAATCTCATCTGTACTTCTGCCGCTTTACACACCTTGGGCTACTGCGGCTATTGAGTACCGTAGCCGTCATGGGTGCCGAAGAGGTGCTGGGCCAGCCTGCCGCCTGGCAGGCTTACGATCGTTGGCTACGGGACGATCGCGTGTCCCTGCTGCCGGAACCTGCGGGGTTGGAACAGCACTTTCGCGGCTTTTCCCGCGCGCCGCAGCCGGCGCCGAAGGACTGGGCCGATTCCTACCTGGCGGCATTTGCACAAACCGCCGGTCTGAAGCTCGTGACTTTTGACCGGACCTTGTCGCGCAGACTACCCGGAAGCATTTGTGTGCGCCCGGCGGGCGTTTGAGCCGTCGGAAGCGCGCGTCCCCTGACAGCGGACTGGCTCGGGGCTCTGGGCTTCGATCAGAAGCTGGCGCGCAGGCTCAGTGGCACGGTCTGTTCGGGTCTCACCGGGGTGATTGCGGACGCTGGGCCGGAGGCACTACGACCAGCCAGAGGTGCCGCAGCGGCAAGACCACTTTCTGGCTCCAGGAGTGAAAACCGGCGTGGCGGATTTGCACGTCGTAGCGGCCAGCGGGCAGGTCGATCGTAAACGCGCCGTCAGCATCGGTTGTAGCCGTAGAGGAGATCCCGGTCGCACGCGCGGTGGCCACAATTTCGGCGCCGGCAACGCGTGCGCCGTTCTCCGCACACACCACGCCGGTCAGCCCCTGCGGCGACGGCAAAGGCCGGGCACCAGGGATTTGAAAACTCGTAATGATGATTGTGGAAACTGCAATCGGCGTTCCGTTGAGGGTGAGCGGGTGATAGCGCCAGCCGCGGACCGCCTGTTCTGCGGCAGCGAGCAGCGTGGGGTTGCCGATGCCGCAGTCAATCGCGGTCACGGCACCATCTGTGGCGACGCGGACGTGCATTTCCACCCGGCCCTGAATGCCCTCGGCCAATGCCGCCGCCGGGAGCTTCGGCAGCGGACAGTGGATGCAGAGTGCGGCTTGCACGTCGGCACCCACCGGCACCGGTGCCCGCGGTTCGGCCTGCTGCTGCACGTGCACTGAGCTGGACACGGCCTGTTGCGGTGACGCAAGCGGTCGTTGCACCCCGCCGCCCAGCGCCCAAGCTCCCAGGACCGCAAAGCTCAGACCGGCGCCGGCCACCACGAGGCGGGCACGGGAGCGCCGCGGCACGGGCGCGACCAGCCGGGCAATCCGCTGCTCCAGGCCGTCGCGGCGGGCCAGCCGCAGACCCGCGAGCGGACAGGCGGCGTCCTGCAGCGCGGTGGCGATGTCCAGCAAATGGCTGGGATAGGCGGCATCGACCGCGCGTGCCGCTGCATCACAGGCGGCCTCGCGCTCCAGCGCGGCCTGGCCTGCCAGCCAACGTGCAGCCGGATGCCAGGCCAGCGGCAGCAACGCCAGCTCGGAGAGCCAGGCCCAGAGATAGTCGCGCCGCCGTACGTGCGCCAGTTCATGCGCCAGCGCCGACGCCGTCCACGCCTCGCTTGCCAGCAGGGCCTCGGGCAGCACAATGCGCGGCCGCAGCCAGCCCAGCGTAAAAGGACCGCCGGCGCCACGCAGCACGGGCACGCCGGCGATAACGCGCTCGGGCGTTGCCTGCCGCCATGCCCGCCGCGAACGCCAGGTACGGCGGGCCAGGCCAGCGGCCTGGAGCAATACGGCAGCCGCCCAAAGGCAGCCCAGCACCAGCCCGTAATTGAGGCCGGGCGAGGCTGGGCGCATCGGGCCTGCAGCACCGGCGGCCGCGTGGCCTGCGAGCGCCCATTCGGTGAGGACGTTGACCACGCCAGCACCCGCACCTGAGCTGGCTGCCCGCCAGAGGGTGAGATGCAGCCAGGCGCTGGCCGCCGGCAGCAGGGCCGCGAACAGCAACGCGCCCAGAAAGAGCCGGTGCCGCGCCGCAGACGGTTGACCGCGCAACAGGGCGCCCAACGCCGCAGCCGCCAAGGCAATCAGCAGCGTCTGCCATACCATAGCCCACAGGAATGCCGTCACGGTTTTTCTCCCTTCAGAAGGCGGCGCGCCCGCTCCAGCGCGGCCGCATCAAGCTGTTTCGACTCCACCAGATTGAGGACCAAACTTTCGGCCGAGCCGCCGAATAAGTTGTCGAGTAAACCACCCAGGGCGTGCCGCGCGGCAGTCTGCCGCGATTCCAGTGCGCGGTAAAGGTAAGCGCGTTGCCGCTTTTCCCGCGCGACTTTGCCTTTGCGATAGAGCACCTGCAACACCGTTTGCACCGTGGTGTAGGCCCGCGGCCGATGGCGCGCGACGTATTCATGGATCGCCTGCAGAGGCGCCGGTCCCAGGTGCCAGAGCGCCTGCATGATTTCGAGTTCCCGCGGCGTCAGCGCCCGGACGGCATTTTTAGCAGCCATGGCTCCACGCTACGCCCCCTCCCGTGGAATGTCAACTATAGTTTTAGTTGTAGTGAGCTGGCGATCTACCCTCTACACCCTAAGCGGCCCCCCGGATGCGGCGCGGTCGGCCACGTATGATTTCCGGCGTCGCAGGCCGGCGAGAATGGGAGGCGCGGCGCATGGCGGCCACGCCCAGCGACTACGAGCGCGGCCTGCGCTGGTTCGAAACCGCGATCGAATATGCCCGTGCCCTCGGCGCCTGGCCGCCGGCCGATCCCATGGAGGGCTTCGAAGATAAACTCGCCTACATCCATCGCGTGCACGCCATGCCCCACGCAGCCAAACCGTGCCGGCCCGACCTTTTGGAAATCGCCGCCGCGCATGGCTGGGGCGCGTTGCCGCCCGATCCGGCAGACTTCGTGGCCCGTCACCTCTTTCTACCCTGCGAAGACCCCGCGACGGGCATCCGCCTCGACCTGATCTTTGGCCTCACTCCGTTCGAGCAAACGACGACCGAGCGGGCACAGCCCATTGTCATCGCGGGTGTTCCCGTCCGCTTCGCCACACCCGAAGACTTGATCGTTCACAAACTCGTGGCCGGCCGCCCACGCGATATTGAGAATGCGGCCAGCGTTGCGCTGAGATTGTGGGCGGCGCGCTGGCGGCGGGGCGACTTGCATTCCATCGAGGAGTGGGCGCTCGGCGGACGCTGGGCTTCCGCTCACCGGCCGAGGCGAGCGATGTGGGTCTTCTGGTGGCCTTTCTGATTCTGGTGGCGTATGACTACGTCAGCGGGCTGCGGGCGCCGGCGATTGTGGCGATTGTGAAAGACGCCATGATCTATATCGTGATCCTGGTCGCGGTGATCTGGATTCCGATTCGCCTGGGCGGCTACGGGAACATTTTTCACGCCGCAGCTGCGGCGCTGGCCGCGCACCATCCGGCGGGCGCGCTCATTTTGAAGCCGGAGCAGTTCCTGGCGTTTGCCACGCTGGCGCTGGACTCGGGGCTGGCGGCATTTCTGTATCCGCATACGGCGACCAGCATCCTGAGCGCGGCCAGTGACCGCGCCATCGAGCGCAACGCGGTGTATCTGCCGGCGTATACCTTTTTGCTGTGGCTGATCGCGCTGCTCGGGTATGTGGCGCTGGCGGCGGGCATTCACACGGCCAACCGCAACAGCATCGTCCCGGCGCTGTTCACGCACATGTTCCCGGCGTGGTTTGCCGGCTTCGCCATGGCCGCCATCGCGGTGGGGTTTGTGATTTTCGGCGACCAGAGCTACGCCATCAACCTGCAACTGCTGGGCGGCATCTGGATTCTGCAGACGTTTCCGGCAGTGATTTTTGGACTGTACCGGCGCTGGTTCCATCCTGCGGCGCTGGTCACGGGCTGGGCGCTGGGCATGATCGTGGGCACGGCCATGGGCTGGGCGATGGGCCTGCGCACCTCGGTCTACCCGCTGCAGGTTGCCGGACTGCACGTTGCCGCCTACGCCGCCGTCGATGCGCTGGTGGTGAACCTCGCCGCCGTGGCGCTCACGGTGTTGTTCCGCCGGCTGCGCCGGCCGGCCGGCGCTGATGAAACCGCCGCCGCCGACTATGAGCCCGCTATGCGCCAGGGTGGATATGGCGTGGCCCACACCTCCTCGCATGTGACGAGGGCAATCTCGTCAAATCTGCTGCCGGTGCAGACGCACTGATTTACGGCAGGTGCAGCCAGCGGCGCAGGCGCGCGATGCGGTGGTGGCCTAATGAAAACGGCGACACCAGGTCGATCTCGTGGACGTCAAAGCCGGCGTTATAGGTCACGCTGTGGCCGCCGGGCGTGAGCGTGAGCCGCCAGCCGGGCTGCCACACGGAGCTGGGAAAGTTCGTTCCCAGGCTGCCAATGACCCGCACCGCGCCCGTGGCCAGCGGCACCTCGACCAGTTGGGCCGTTGCCCCCTGCTCGACAATGGCGTACAGCGACCGGCTGTCGGCGGAAAATGTCCACACCCCGAGCGGCGTACGGCAGGCTACGCGCTCGCCGGAGCCGTTGGGTGCAATGATATGCGTCAGGCCGTCGGTGGCTTCAAACGCAATCCATTTACCATCGGGCGACCAAGCCGGAATGGCCTCATCGGAAAGCGAAGAGATGCCCACCGCTGGCTTGAGGACTTTGGGCGGTGCGTTGCCCGTGGTGGAAACCAGCATGAGCCGGTCGGTGGCACGCGTGGTACTCAGGTAGGCGATCTGGCTGCCATCCGGGGACCAAACGCCTCCGGACTGAAAATCGGCCGAAGCCGTGGTGAGCGGGATGGGCGCGCCACCAGCCACCGCGGCGATCCACAGGCGGACAGCTTGCGGTTCGTCGCCCTGGGCGGTGTTGGCGAATGCAAATACAATCCGGTGCGCGTGCGGGGACAATGCTGGATTTTGAAACGTGCCCGGCTTTCCCATTTGGCGGGGCACGATAAGCGCGCGTGCAGTCACATCCCCGGCGGTTTGCTGCCGCAGCCAGATTTCAGATTCCCCATTGTGGAAGTCCAAATAGACGGCATCGGGTGCGGCGCTAGCCCATGCTGGCTGATCATTGCTATGCCGGGGATCGAACCAGGTCGTGACCGCAGCGGTGCGCAGATCCGCCGAGACAACGTTGGTGTCGTTCACAAAGCGCATCAGCGCCAGCGCACGGCCGCCGGGCGCCAGAAGGGCGCGATAGCCACCGGGCACATTGGCGACGAGGTGCATGGCGCCGGAGACCGAATCGGCTTCCCAGACGCTGCCTGCGCCGCTTTGCAAAAAACACGTGATCAGCACATGCCGGCCGTCGGGTGTCCACGTCAGCTTGGGCGACCAATCGTGAGGAGGGAGGTTTGTGAACACGCGCCGGGGCCGAGCACCTGCACGCGCTGGCCAGGGCAACAGCCAGGTCTCGAACGCGCCTTGACTGGCGGGCAGTTCCAGCAGCAATTGCTTGCCGTCAGGCGAATAGACAAGCGAGGGGTAATCGCCAAGGCCGGCCACGGCAAACGGCGCCGGTTGATACCAGCGCAGCGTCTGACCGACAGGCGAACTGTAGGCTACACCGATTTTGCCGTCCGGCTGTGCCGCCACGATTGCCAAGCTGTCGCCGTGAAATGCCGCCCACAGCACGCCACCCAGAGGATGCCCCAAATCGTCCAGCAGGCGCGGCGTGCCGCCCACCGCGGCCACCGAGTAGACCTTGGGCGCAGCGTACTGATTTTCAATGAAGACAACATTTTCCCCGCTTGCGCTCCAGCCCACCGGCGCTACCGGGCCGGGCTCGTGGGTCAGTTGTTCCGATTGCTCGCCGCCCAGCAGGTACAGAAAAATCTGGTCGGGCTCACCCGGCTCGGGCGCGGCGGCGTAGGCCAACTCCTTGCCATCGGGCGACCAGAACGCACCAGCGCGGTTGGCATCCAGGGCGACGGAGTGCATCTCGGAAACCGGGATGACGGGCGTGCCGCGATCGAGCGCGAACAACAGGCAAATGGCAACTGCAACCGCAGCGCTGAGGGCGGCAATGGCGGGCGTGCGCCAGCGGAAGCGGCCGCGACGTGCCGGCGGCGCCGCGGAGGCGGGCCGCAAGCTGGTGCTCGATGCGTCGGCCAGGCCACTGAGGGCGAAATCGAGATCGGCGGCGCTCTGGAACCGCTGCGGCGGCGATTTCTCCAGACAGCGGCGGACGATGCGGTCGAGCGCGGGCGGCAGGGGCGTGGCCAACTCAGGCGGATCCTGGTTCAGAATGGCCGCCATGACCTCAACCGTGGTTGCCGCCGGAAAGGCGCGGCGGCCGCTGAGCATTTCATACAAGATCGCGCCGAAGGCGAAGATGTCAGCGGCGGGCCCGGCGGTTTCGCCGCGCACCTGCTCCGGCGCCATATAGCCGGCGGTGCCCAATACCGTTCCCGGTTGCGTGGCGGGCGCATCGAGCGTTGCGGCTTCCGGATCGGCAGCCGCGCCCTGCGCCATGGCTTTTGCCAGGCCGAAATCGAGAATCTTCACCCGCCCCTCGGGCGTGATCATGATATTGCCGGGCTTGAGGTCGCGATGCACGATGCCGGCGGCGTGCGCCGCCGCCAGGCCCTGCGCGATTTGCCGCGCGTAGTCGGTTGCCCGCCGCGTTCCCGGCGCGCCGTGCATCAGTTGCTCGCGCAGCGATTTGCCCGGGACCAGCTCCATTACCAGAAACGGCGAACCCTCGTAGCTGCCAATGTCGTGGATGGCGACCAGGTTGGGGTGGTTCAGCGCAGCAATGGCGCGCGCCTCGATCTCGAGCCGCTTCAGATCGCCGCCGGAGCGCAGCACCTTGACTGCAACCTCGCGCTGCAGGCGGGTGTCGCGGGCGCGGTAGACTTCGCCCATGCCGCCTGCGCCCACCGGGGCGACGATCTCATACGGCCCAACGCGCGTACCGGGGACAAATGGCATGGCGCCCATTATATCCCGCGCAATAAGTCTCACAGGGCCGCGACGGCATCGTTCCCCGGGGGCGGGCCGCCCTTCGGAATTTCGCGGCCTGCCGCGCCGACTTGGCCCACAGTTCCAACGGCGCGCCCCCCGCGTAATGAGGAAGACGGCGGGCTTACCGTCGGCGGTTTTGAGGTTGGGGTGGACGACCTCGATGAAGCGGCCGACGCTGGGGATGGGAGCCGGAGCGGTTTGGCTCGCCGCTTCTTGCGCAGGCGGCTCCCGTTGATCGCTGTGAGCGCTGGCGCTCGGGACGCCTGCAAGCGGCCTCGAATCGACCTCGGGATTTAGGAAGTTTTGGGGCGTAAGTTGTTGATTCTGCTCGACCGGGTTCTTCACTGAGCCGGGCGCATTATTGCCGGTGTTTTCGGCCTTCTCCGCTTTCTCCGCCCTGGCGACCGTCTTCTTGAGGAAGTTGGCGATGCGGTCGGGAGCGGGGGTGGGCGCGGCGGCTGGGGCATTGTCCACAGGCATGTTGACGGCACACCAGGAGGCGAGGGCGGCCTGACCTTTGGGATCGAACAGGAGCTGGGTGACGATGCGGGCGTAACTGATTGACTGGCGCGGGACCCCGCGTTCGGCTGACTGGCAGATTTTGGCGACAGAATCTTCAGGCTGTTCCGTGAGCCCCTGCAGGAAGCGGCGCTGGGCGGGCGTGAAGCGGCCAAGGATGGGATCGAGGAGAGCGAGAGCGGGTTCGGCAGCGGCCATTGGGATTCACCTCACATAGAGTTAGAGGCGAGTTGCTGGAATTGGGTTGGCCGAAGGTCACATTGAGTCCCCGTCAGGGTGGGGCGGAGGGGTCAGGGGTTAGGGGTCAGGGGTTAGGGCAGCTGCCGTCATCCGCATTAAAGCGGCGGTCTTGCGTTGGTTGCGCGGGATCGTGGCGGATGGCGAGGCGCCCTATTGCGAGATTGCAGCTACTGTGTGTCGCGCACCACTGCTCACATCGCTTCGCGGTAGGTGCATCCTTGTACTCCAGACTACAGATTGGGCATTTGTACGTCATGCGACGCCTCCAAGCACACATTATCCTCCAGGGTCGAGGCGGACCAATGCGTCTGCCGGATGCCATTCCGGCGCGCGGGGGCAACCTGCTATGATGAGGCGAACCCGTTCGCGGAGAGGTGGCCGAGTGGCTTAAGGCGGCGGTTTGCTAAACCGTTTTTTCGCTTCAAGCAGCATTCCGCACCGCGCGGCATGACATCGAATT
>JBOGKK010000305.1:0-15469 GCA_050745425.1 Terriglobales bacterium | reverse complement strand
CGCATCTGGCGAGTGCGGAAGCCGCAGATGCGTCGAGCGCCGAACGGCAGCATGAGCGCCTGCTGGCGCTGGCGCAAACGCAGAAAGCTCCGGCGTGGCATTTGCTCAACAGCGAGGCGACACTGCGGTTTCCGCAGTGGGGCGGAGCGATGGCGCGCGTGGGCCTGGCGCTGTATGGTTACAGTGCACAGCCAGAGCATGCGCGGCGCCTGCGCCCGGCGCTGAGCTGGAAAACGCACGTCGCTGCAGTCAAAGAACTGCCCCCGGGACACGGCATCGGCTATGGAGCGCGGTTTCGGACGCCGCAGGCAATGCGGGTGGCGACGCTCGCGGTCGGCTACGCCGATGGCTACCGGCGGGAGTTTTTTCCGGGAGCGCAGGTTGCACTCGGCGGCGTGGCGGCACCGGTGATCGGGGCCGTGAGCATGGATCTGACCAGCGTGGACGCCTCCGGCGCACCCCCAGCGGCGCTGGGAGATGCCGTGACCCTGCTCGGCGCGGGGGCGCTCGATGCGGTGGAGTTGGCGCGCCTGGCGCACACCATTCCCTACGAGATCCTGTGCGGGATTTCGGCCCGCGTGGAGCGCGTTTACGTGGATTAACCTCTGGCTTAACCCTTATGTTCCAGGATATCTCCGGGTTGGCACTGGAGCGCCACGCAGATCGCCTCCAGTGTCGAGAGGCGGATTGCCTTCGCTTTGCCGTTTTTGAGGATGGAGATGTTAGCCATGGTGATGCCGACCTTGTCGGCGAGCTCGGTGACGCTCATCTTCCGCTTCGCCAACATGACGTCGATGTTAATGATGATTGCCATGCCCGATCTTTATACGGTCAGGTCGTTCTCGGATTTGAGCTCAACGGCGTTTTGCAGAGTCCGTTCCAACACCGCCGCCGCGGTGGCTACGATAGCCGCGAGGAAAATCAGAAAAAGGCCAATCATCACACCGCCAGCAATGTCGTCGTGGCCGCGCACAAAGATAAACGAGTGGGCTTCTCCGCCCACAATAAAGGCGACGAGGATCAACGCGCAATATTTGATCGTGCGCAGCGATTTAACCGTCGCGCCGGAAAATGCCTCCTTTCGCCCGACACACCCGAGCACCTTGAAAGCCTGGTACAAGGCGACAAAGAACGCGATGGAGGCGGTATACGCGTAAGCCAGGAAGGGGTCGTTGAAGTAAATCTGAAACTGGGTGGCGTGCGCGTTCCTGCCCTCGATCTGGGGTTCCCAAAGCAACAGGGCCAGAGCGCCAATGCCGGCGAGCACGATCACTATCTGCAGGAAGACTGTGGAGCCCCGCTTCATCGTGGGTGATTTTTTAAGCTCGACCATGGTTTCAGTATAGCCCTGGATTTATCGTAAAGCGACAAAATTTTATCGAATTGCGAAAATGAGGCTCGACGCCCGTCAGGCTGACCGCCAAATAAACGATCAACGTCCGCGCTTGGCGCTGCGCTTAGGCCTTTTTAAGGGCTTTGCCGAGGATGCGGAGGGCCTTGTCGACGTGTTGTGCTTCGATGACGTAGGGCGGAAGCATGCGGATGGTGAACTCGTGGGTGACGTTGGCTATTAAACCCTGTTCGACCATGCTCTCGAAGACGGGCTTGGCGGGGCGATCGAGTTCCATGCCCAGCATGAGACCTTTGCCGCGCACTTCCTTCACGCACTTGTGCTTGGCGGCTAGCTTCTGCATGCCTTGTTGGAGGCGCTCGCCCATGGCGCGGATGTGCGCGTACATGCCTTCGTTGTCGACAATATCGAGCACCTCGAGGGCGAGACGGCAGGCGAGCGGACCGCCGCCGAAGGTGGTGCCGTGGCTGTGGGAAGTAAGTGCCGTCGCCGCCGCGCCGCGCGCCATCACCGCGCCCAGCGGATAGCCGCTGGCGATGGGCTTGGCGGTAATCAGAATGTCAGGCACAACATCGGTCCACTGATGGGCAAAGAGCTTGCCGGTGCGACCCATGCCGCACTGGATTTCATCGATGATCAGGCACGCCTGATGCTGGCGCGCCAGATCGGCAGCGGCACGCAGGTAGGCGGGATTGAGCGGATGAATGCCGCCTTCGCCCTGCACCGGTTCGAGAATGATGCCGCAGGTGTTGGCATTGACGACAGCGGTGAGCGCGGCAACGTCGTTGGCGGGCACGAAATGAACCTTGGGGAGCAGCGGTCCGAACGGTGCGCGGTAGTCTTCCCATCCGGTGACGGAAACTGCGCCCATGGTGCGGCCGTGGAAGGAATGGGTGAGGGCGACGAGCTCGTATTTTTCCGGAGAGATTCTGTGACCGACGCTGCGCGCGACCTTGAGCGCGCACTCGGCGGCTTCGGCGCCACTCACGGTGAAAAAGGCGCGCTCCATGTTACTGGCCTTGGTCAGACGCTCAGCCAACGGGCCCTGAAACTCGTTGTAGAACAGGTTCGAGATGTGGATCAGGCGCTTGCTCTGCTCCTTGATGACGGCGAGCAGGCGGGGATGGGCATAGCCAAGCGCGTTGACTCCGATGCCGGAGATGAAATCGAGATACTTCTTACCCGTGCTGTCATAGACGAATACGCCTTTGCCGCGTTCGAGCAGCAGCGGTACGCGGGTGTAAGTGGTGAACAGGTAGCGAGCTTCGAGATCCTGGATGCGTTCCAGGGCAGAGGTGGTGGAAGGCGCGGTGTCCATGTCGATAATTTCAGCCTAACATAACGATTCAGTAGCCGCGGGCTTTGTCGACTTGCGGAGAGAGAGGCTGGCCGGCGAGGAAATTACGGAGATGGCGAGCCACGAGTTGGACCTGCTGATCCCACGTGTCGGGGACGGCGGCGGCAACATGCGGGGTGATCAGTAAACGGGGGCAGCGCCAGAGTGGGGAATCGGACGGGAAGGGCTCGCGGGCAAAGACGTCGAGGGCGGCGCCGGCGAGGCGGCCGGAGGCAAG
This sequence comes from Terriglobales bacterium, assembly GCA_050745425.1. GTDB lineage: Bacteria > Acidobacteriota > Terriglobia > Terriglobales > SCQP01 > SCQP01. The sequence continues at coordinate 12,544 of JBOGKK010000305.1, read as the reverse complement.
GGCGGCGATGAGTGAGGTCTCGTCGAGGGCGGTGCCGCGGCCCAGGTTTATGAGGAAGGCGTGGGGCGGCAACAACGCCAGTTGCGGCGCGGCGATGCGGGCAGCGGTGGCATCGGTTGAGGGCAGCGCCAGGATGAGGAAATCGGCTTGCGGTAGGAGCGATTCCAGGCGGTCGTCGGCGTAGATGGCAGCACATCCCTCAACCGGCAGATGGGGGCGGCGGCGCACGCCCAGCACCTTCATGCCGAGCGCGGCCAGGCGCGGGGCCAGCTCGCGGCCGATATGGCCGAGGCCGGCGAGCACGACCGTGGCTCCGGTGAGGCGGCGCAACTGGCCCAGCCACGGCTCGGGCTGCCAGCGCGCGGCGGTCTGATCAGAGAAGGCTGCAGGCAGACATCGCGCCAGGGCGAATATGAGGGCCAAGCCGTGCTCGGCCACCATGGCAGCATGAACGCTGGCGCCATTGGTGACGACGATGGAGCTGGCAATGAGCTCCGGGCTCAGCAGTTGATGAACGGCGGCGGCGGGGCAATGGATCCAGCGCAAGCGCTGAGCCTCGTGCCAGAGGCGCGGGTCGAGGCGAAAGGCGATGACGGCATCGGCATCGGCGAACCGAGGGGCATCGGCGGCGGCAGCGGCGGCGCTCAGCGGAGCGGTCATGTCACGCGGGTATTCGCAGAAATCGACCTGCGGAAATTCACGCCGCAGGTACGCGGTTGCGGAGGCGGGCCAGTGCCATATGCCGCGCGCGCTGCGCATGGCAATTACGAGTCTGGCAGCCGGGGCGCTCACGTCAGGCTTGCAGCGCCGCGGCGGCGTCTTCTTCCCAAGCCTTGGGCTGGCGGCCTTCGTCGCGGTACCAGATGCGATCGTAGAGATAGCGGTCGCTGACCGAACCCAGACTCTCGTTGTAGAGCGAGGGAATGCCACAGGCGAGCCGCAACTCGCTTTCGAAATGGGCCAGCGCGCTCATGGTTTCGGGCAGGGCGGGGACTTCGGCGTCAGCGGTTTTGAAGAATTTCTGGTAGCCGCGATCGACCAGCCGAGCCAGCTCGCCGCGCACCACCAGTCCAGGGCGGACGGCAATGTCGACGGTGCGGCCGTTCTCACCAAGGACGGCGGCGCAGCAATTCTTGCGTACCAGGACCTTGCCATCACGCAGGGAACTCAGGGCAAAGCCCATGGCCGCCAGCTTTTCCTGAGCGGTGGCGAGAGTGGGAGGGTTTTTCGCTCGCGGCAACGGTTCGACTCCTGTGAAGGGCCATTATAGCAACTGACCTCGGGGGCGAGATCAACGGCTCTCGTGGCAGAATGAGGCATGAAGCGGATTGGGGCCGGGCTGGCACAGCGTCCCGTGGCGACGGTGAAAAACACGCAGGCACAACGGGCCGTAGGAAAGCTGGAGCAGTACTGGCTGGCGCATGAGCTCAACCCGGCGGCGCAAAGCAAGCTGCTGGCGCCCGATTTTGAACATGTGCTGCCCGGCGAGATTATCAACCGGCAGGTGCAATTGCGCTACCTGCGAGTGCATCCGGATGCGTTTCGCGCACGCGTCGGTTTACGCGACCGCAAGTAAGGGTTTACGGCGAGGTCGCGGTTGCCACCGGAATCGTGCAAGGTGACCGTGGTTGACGCAAAAACGCAACGCGCCGGCGTGCGGCGGACGCTGGTGGAGGTGCAGTGAGGGGACGGGTTAGGAACTATTTGGGGTTAGGCTTGTGAGATGAATCCTTACGCCACGTTTCTGGGGAGTGCAGATCCGATAGCGGTGCTGGCGGAAACGCCGGAAAAATTACGGGCATTCGTACACTCGCTGCAAGCGCATATGGACACGAGGCCAGCGCCGGGAAAGTGGACGCCGCGCGAGATTTTGGCACATCTGGCGGACGAGGAGATCGTATTTGGGTTTCGCTATCGCCAGGCGGTTGCAGAAGATCACTATGTGGTGCAGCCGATGGATCAAAACCGGTGGGCACGGGCGTACTCGATCTACAGCAGCGAGCAAGCAGTGGCACTGTTTACCGCGGTACGCGCGTGGAACCTCGTCTTTCTACGCTTGCTCAGCACGGAGCAGTGGGCGAAACCGCTGACGCATCCGGAGCGCGGGACGATGACGTTCCGAGTGCTGGTGGAGACCGGAGCCGGACACGACCTGAATCATTTAAGCCAGCTTGCGGCAGCGCAGCGGGCGGTTGCTTAAAAGTAACTGGGCCACCTTTTGCCCCGACCGCTCCCGTTGGATCGTTCAGAGTGCGGGCTTCGATTCCCGGAGGCTCGATCAGCTTGCGCCGAGGGGGGGCCAGCCTTGCGACTTCACGGGAATCAGCGCCATAGCTTACTATTCGGGCCGGCCTGAGTCATCCAGGCGAAGCAGTCCGCCAGGATGATCAACGAGCCGCCAGCCTGGTGCTGCGGGTATTTGACAGTCAAGTGGTTGCTCGATGTCATCGTGCTGCTCATCGGTAGTATAGCGGCTACGCTGACGCGACTGGGGTCACGGGCTGCTGCGGGGAGCGGTTGGTAGACTGGGACATGGCGGTGGGCAAAGGCATTGTGGAACGGATTGGGAATACGCCGCTGGTGCGGTTGGCGCGGATTGGCGCCGAAGGGGCGGGGGTGGAGATTGCGGCGAAGGCGGAGTGGACGAATCCGGGCGGGAGCGTGAAGGACCGGGCGGCGTGGCGGATGATACGGGCGGCGGAGGAGGCGGGGCAGCTCGGCGCCGGGCGGACGCTGCTGGATGCCACCAGCGGGAATACCGGAATCGCCTACGCCATGCTGGGGGCGGCGCGCGGACACCGGGTGCGGGTGTGCCTGCCGGAGAATGCCAGCGTGGAGCGGAAGCGGATACTGGCGGCCTATGGGGCGGAGCTGACGTTCACCGATCCGGGCGAGGGATCGGATGGGGCGATTCGCGCGGCACGGGCGCTGGCGGCGGCGGAGCCGGAGCGGTATTGGTACGCCGACCAGTACACGAACCCAAACAACTGGCAGGCGCACTACTACGGCACCGCGGAAGAAATCTGGCAGCAGAGCGGCGGGCGGCTCACGCATTTTGTGGCAGGGCTGGGCACCAGCGGGACGTTCGTGGGGACGTCGCGGCGGCTGAAGGAACTGAACCCGGCGATCCGGTGCATATCGCTGCAGCCGGATTCACCGTTTCATGGGCTCGAAGGACTGAAGCATATGGCGACGGCAATCGTGCCCGCCATTTACGACGCGACACTGGCGGACGAAAATTTGCTGATCAGTACAGAAGCCGCGCATGCGATGGTGCGGCGGCTGGCGCGCGAGGAGGGTTTGCTGGTGGGCGTGAGCAGCGGGGCAGCGCTGGTGGGCACGCTGGAAGTGGCGCGCCAAGCCGGAGCCGGTGCGACTGTGGTCACGGTGTTCCCGGACGACGGCAACAAATACTTGAGCGAGCGCTTTTGGACAAGCTGAACGGTGGCTCTATGGCTCTATTGATTCCACACTCGCAGCTCGATGCGGTGTTGCGGCACGGCGAGCAAACCTATCCGAACGAGTGCTGCGGGCTGTTGCTGGGCAGCGTGGATGCGAGTGGGCGGCGATGTATCACGGGCATTCAGCACATGCGCAACGCCAATACGGCGTCACCGCGCAACCGCTTTGATTTCGATCCGCACGAGCATCTGGAGGCGCAGCGCGCGGCACGCGAGCGCGGGGTCGAGATCGTGGGGTTTTACCATTCGCACCCGGATCATCCGGCGCGGCCATCGCAGTTTGATCTCGACCATGCAGCGTGGCCGGGGTATTCGTATTTGATTGTCGCCATTCATCAGGGCAAGCGCATCGCCGAGGATGGAGCGAATTCGTTTGAATTGGCAGAAGATCGAAGCCAATTTCTGCAAGAGATCATCCAATCAACCCAGGAGGTGTTGTAACAACCATGTCGGTACCGATTCATATCCCCACTGCTTTGCGGCCCTATGCGGGCCGGAAAGAGACGGTGGAGGCCGAAGGCGGCGAAGTGGGCGAGCTGCTGGCCAGCCTCGTCGAAACGCATCCGCAATTGCGGCCGCATTTGTTCACCGCGGACGGACAGCTCCGCAGCTTCGTCAACGTGTACGTGAACGACGAAGACATCCGCTATACTGGGAGCGAGCATACTCCCGTGAAACCTTCCGATACGCTCTCGATCGTTCCCTCCATCGCCGGCGGCTGTTGTTGCCCAGCACGATGTTGACGGCTTACGCCGCTCGCCTGTAGTTCCCCGCTTATCGAATCCAGTGATTTGGTCCGGCCAGAACAGCCGGAGGAGGTATTTGTTTATGGCCAGCGCAACCAGCACCACCATGCCCGCTTTGAGCAACGAAGAGATCCTGCGCTATAGCCGCCATCTGATCATTCCGGAGGTGGGGATGGACGGGCAGCGCAAGTTGAAGGGGGCACGCGTGCTCACCATCGGGGCGGGCGGGCTGGGGGCGCCGGTCGGGCTGTATTTGGCCGCAGCCGGAGTGGGCACGATCGGCATTGTCGATTTCGATGTGGTCGATTTCACCAACTTGCAGCGGCAGGTGATCCACTCAACCGCTGACGTGGGCCGGCCCAAGCTCACGTCGGCAACCGAAAGCATTCGTGCCATTAACCCGGGCGTGGAAGTCGTGGGCTACGAGACCAGACTCGACAGCAGCAACGCGCTCGAGATCTTCAAGGGCTACGACATGGTCATTGACGGGACGGATAATTTTCCGACCCGCTACCTCGTCAACGATGCCTGCGTGCTGAGCGGCATTCCCAATGTGTACGCCAGTATTTACCGCTTTGAAGGGCAGGCGTCGGTGCTGGCGCTGCCGGACGGGCCCTGCTACCGGTGTTGGTATCCGGAACCGCCGCCACCGGGCCTGGTACCCAGTTGCGCCGAAGGCGGCGTGCTGGGTGTGCTGCCGGGGCTGATGGGACTGATTCAGGCGACCGAGGCCGTGAAACTGATCTGCGGCCTGGGCGAGCCACTGAAAAACCGCGTGCTCTTATTTGATGCGCTGCAGATGCGCTTCCGCGAGCTCAAACTGCGCAAGAACCCGGAGTGCCCGATTTGCGGCGCGCAGCGCTCGATTCACAAGCTGATTGATTACCAGGAGTTCTGCGGCATCCGCGGTGAAGAGAAAACGCCCGCCGCGGACGAAGCGGCCAAGGTGCCTGAAATCACGGCAACGGCGCTGCAAGCGGAAGTCCAGGCGGGCAAAGCGCCGTTCATTCTCGATGTGCGCGAGCCGCACGAATTTCAAATTGGGCGGATCGCTGGCTCCGTGCTGATTCCGCTGGGCGAGTTGCCCAAGCGGCTCAGCGAGCTCGACAAGAGCCGCGCCATTGTGACCCAGTGCAAGTCCGGCGCGCGCTCGCTCAAGGCCGCCCACATTTTGCTCGATGCCGGTTTCAGCGATGTGCGCAATCTTAAAGGCGGGATTCTGGCGTGGTCGGACCAAGTCGATGCGAGCGTGCCGAAATACTGATCAGAACGCGTATTCAATTCGGTGAGCAGCAAGTACGCGCTGGGCGTGGCCATTCCGCCGGGATTTGTTGCGCCGACAGCCCGGCGGTCATGCGCTGAGCACGAATCGCAATTAAGGAAGTATTAAGCCTGGTTGGGTATGCTAAGCGGAATGCCTTCCGTTTCATCGGCGACTCTCTTTGTGGTCGAGGATGATCCCGGCCTCGGCCGGCGAATTCAGACGCATCCGGAGGCTACGGGATTCAATGCGCAAACTACGAATGACTTCTCTGGTTGTATTCGCCGCACTGCTGGCGGCGGGCGCGTCCGCCCAGGTGGATGCTACCAGCCCGGCCCCGTTATCGTTCCAGATCGGTGGGGCGGAATTTACACCGGGCGGCTTTATGGACTTCACGTCGGTGCTGCGCACCACCAACGTGGGCAGTGGGATCGGCACGTCGTTTGGATCGATCCCGTTCAGCAACACCACGGCTGGCCATCTGTCGGAGGAGCGAATGAGCCTGCAAAACTCCCGGCTGTCGCTCGCCATCGCCTCGAAACGGGGAGACACCGATTACACCGGGTATGTTGAGGCGGATTTCCTGGGGAATGCCGCCAACAGCCTGGTGGTTTCGAGCAACGCCAACACGCTCCGGATGCGGCTGTTTTGGTTCGATGCCAGACATGGCAAGTGGGAGGTGCTCGCCGGCCAGTCATGGAGTCTATTGACCCCGAATCGGGACGGCGTGGGAGCAATGCCGTCCGACATTTTCTATACGCAGGACATGGATACCAACTACCAGGCTGGCCTGGTCTGGACGCGTGCCCCGCAACTGCGGCTCGTCTATCACGCCACGCCGAATCTGGCCTGGGGCATGGCGGTGGAAAATCCGGAGCAATATGTCACGAGCGCAGTGACTTTTCCTGCGGTGGATGGCGCGGCCTACGCTTCGCAATTTGATATCGGCGGGTCGGGTTCGTCCACGCCGAACCTGCGGCCGCTGCTGATTGCCAAACTGGCCTGGGATCGTCCGGCGCCCGGCCACCACCTCCATCTCGAAATCGCCGGCGAGAGCAATGCGGTGCGCGTCTACAGCCCCGTCAGCGGAAAAACGGCAACCGCCAATGGAGCCGGCGTTTCACTCAACGGAAGCGCCGAGATCGCGCCTGGCGTATCGCTGATCGCCACTTTGTTTTACAGCGACGGCGGCGGACGCCTGATCCAGGGGTTGGGGCCGGATGCCGTGATCCGCCCCAACGGCACGCCCGCGCTCGTGCGTTCCGATTCCAGCATCCTTGGCTTCGAAGCCAAGCGCGGATCGAATCTGCTATTTGGCTACTACAGCCTCGCCTATTTCGGCCGCGCCGCGTATCGCGACACCAACGGCAGCGAGGAGGGATTTGGATTTGCGGGTTCATCCTCGTCGGCGAACCGCAGCATTCAGGAAGCAACCCTGGGATTGACGCATACCTTCTGGAAAGACCCTCACTATGGCGCACTGGAATTGATCTCGCAGTACTCCTATCTGCTGCGCGAACCCTGGTCGGTTAACCCGGACAACCCGCGAAACGCGAAAACCAACATGATGTTCCTCGATTTGCGCTACGTCCTGCCCTAAAATGAATAGCCTCATGCGTAGATATGGTCCCAGAGTAATCCTCATCGTCGTGATTGCGTTGGGTTGATGCAGCTCGTGCCGTTCGGGCACGCGCATACAGCGCCGCCGGTTACCGCGGAGCCGCATTGGAGCTCGCCGCAGACACGCGCTTTATTTCAGCGCGCCTGTTTCGACTGCCACAGCAGCGAGACGCACTGGCCGTGGTACTCCCATGTCGCGCCGGTGTCATGGCTGCTGGAGCGCGACGTCACCGACGGTCGCCGGCATCTGAATTTCAGTCAATGGAGCCGGCCGCAACGCCACGCGAAGGACGTGGCGAGGGAGGTCACGAGCGGTGACATGCCGCTGTGGTTCTATCTGCCGATGCATCCGGCAGCCAGGCTCAGCGCGGCGGAGAAGAAGCAGTTGATCGCGGGCGCGAGAAGCTCCCTGGGTCCGCAGGCCGCACCGCGGAAGAAGAAATAGAGAGTCTTAAGGTTCCCTTCAGTGTCGCGGAATAGAATGAAATTCACCGCAGGGCAATGCATCCAAACCAGGGGAGTGGGATCGCAGTTGATGAAAACGAACAGCGGATTACACCGCATTAACATCTTCGTCTGGGCCGCTGTTGTGCTGCCGCTGACGGTGCTGCCCTTGGCCTGTCAGCAGAGTACGGTGCCATTACCGTCGCCGCCGCCGCAGGCTCAAGGCACGCAGAGCAAGAAGAAGCAGAAGAAAGCCGCAACGGCGGGTTCGCCCAAGCACATCTTTTTCGTGATCCCCGCTTACAACGTGGATTACCAACGTAAGTTCGTGCCGCTTACGCAGCATGAGAAATTTATAGAGTGGACGGAAGGTGCCTACGACCCCATTGGGCGGGCGGCGGATGCGGTTGAGGCTGGACTCGAGCACTCGAAAGACGGCGGCTTTTGCGGCTATGGAAGCGGGCTTGACAACTACGGCAAATGTTACGGCTCAGCCCTGCTGGACGCGAACATCTCCAGTTTTTTGGGTGATTACCTGTTTGTCTCCTGGCTGCATCAGGATCCACGCTATTTCCGGCTGGGCACGGAGGCGAGCTTTCCGGCACGGGTGTGGTACTCGCTCTCGCGCGTGTTCGTCGCGCGCACCGATCGCGGTGGCTGGACCTTCGCCAGCGGTGCAACCGCGGGTTCTGTACTGACCGCGGCAGCCTCAAATCTGTACTACCCAAGGGACGAGCGCAATCTGAGCCATACCGTCTCCCGGCTGTATTGGGATTTTGGAAGTACCGCTATTTTTAATCTTGAAGCCGAATTTTGGCCCGACATCAAGCACGGGGTCGGCAAGATCTTTTAGCTCAGGCAGCCGCCGCGGGTTGCTCTAGCGGGTGGTGTAGCTGGGCTGCGGGGCGGGATCGACGTTGCGCGAAGCTGGAGCCTCCTGCAGACGGTAGAGGTGATTCAGCGGCCCGGGGCCGGGGCCGATTGCATAGGACTGCTTCAGCGCTGCGGTGAGATAGGCCTTTGCCAGCACGACCGCATCCTGCACGTGTTTGCCGTTCGCCAGGTTGGCGGCAAGAGCGGCAGAGAAGGTACAGCCGGTGCCATGGGTGTTGGGCGTGCGGACGCGATCGGCGGTGAGAGTAATGAACTTTTCGCCGTCGTAGAGCACGTCGGAAGGGCGGTCGGAATGGCCTCCTTTGATGATGACGTAGCGCGGGCCCATGGCGCTGAGCTTCAGCGCGGCCTGCTCGAATTCGGCGGCTTTGACGGGGCGAATGCCGGTCAAGGCCTCGGTTTCGTCGAGATTCGGTGTCATCACGGTAACGCGCGGAATCAGCAGCGTTCGCAGTGCCTCCCATCCATCGCTATCCATGAGAGCCGCGCCGCTCGAGGCGTGGTACACCGGGTCGAGTACGACCCACGGGATGGGATGTTTCTCCAATTGCCGGGCGACGACGGCAACAGCCGCGCGGCTGCCGAGCATGCCGATTTTGGCGGCGTGCGGGGTGAGCTCGGACAAAAGTGCATCCAATTGGCGTTCCAGCAGGGCTGCCTCTACGGGTTCATAGGCTTGTGCGCCAAGCGTGGTCTGCACGGTGAGTGCGGAGATGCAGGCCAAGCCATAGGCTTGGTTGGCAGCGATGGCTTTAATATCGGCCAGCACGCCCGCCCCGGCGGTGGGATCAAAACCGGCGACGGTCAGCACCAGCGGAGGCGCGGCGGACAAAGGGGCCATTCATTTTGTGTAGCTCCAACGGCGCACGAATGCAAGACAATTCTGAGCCTCGGCGGCGGGGCAACCTCGCGTGCCATTGCGGCACTCTGGATGGAATACATGTTGGGCATTGTACCGGCAGCGGGCAGCGCCACCCGCATGCAGCCACTCGCTGGCTCCAAAGAGCTTCTGCCGCTGGGGCGCCACCCTACGGTGGGCGAGCGGGGCGGGGCTATGCGCGTGGTTTCCGAGTACTTGATCGAGCGCATGCTGCTGGCGGGAGCGGAGCGCATCTGCTTCATTGTCGCTGGAGAAAAACCAGACCTGCTGCGCTACTACGCGCGCAGTGCCTGGGCGGAACGAATTTTCTTCGCTCTGCAGCCGCGGCCGGCAGGATTGTGCGATGCGGTTTTTCGCGCGGCGCCGCTGGTGCGAGCGCACGAGCCGGTGCTGATTGGACTTCCGGACACGATCTGGTATCCGCGGATGGCGTTTGCTCGGGGGCTGCGAACGAACGTGCACCTGATTACGTTTCCCGTAAACCGGCCACAGGAATTCGATGCCGTGATCGGGAACGCCCGCGGTGAGGTCGCGCGCGTGGAGGTGAAGCAACCGGGCAGCAGCGAACGCCGGGTATGGGGTGCGATTACCGCGCCGGGGCCGGCATTCCTGCGCTTGCACGAATTCTGGCTGGCGCGCGGCGGCCGGGAACAGTATCTAGGCGATCTGTTCAACGCCTGGATCGGCGCCGGTGAAAGCGTGAGTTACGACCATCAGGGTACGCATTATTGGGACATTGGAACACCTGCTGGTTACGAGCGCGCGTTGGCTGAGCACGTTTGGGAAGACCGGGAGCCGGCGCTACGCGCCAGTTGAGGGTGGTCCGGGCGCCGCGGGTGTGGTGGGGGGGACGATGATGCTTTGCTCGCCCTCGAAGGTGCGCCAGCGCGTCCACGCTGCCCGCAAAATCGCCAAAATGGGCACGGATAAATAAACGCCGATGATGCCGGCGATCTCGGCCCCTGCGAGCACACCAAACAACACCGCGAGGGGATGCAGTTGCACGCGTTCGCCGAACATGTGTGGCGAAAGGTAGTAATCCATGAACACGCGCCACGCCCCAATGAACAGTGCGACAAAGATAACGTGGGGATAGCCGGCGAAAAACGCCACCGCCAAAACCATGATCGCGCCGATGAGCGGGCCGACGATGGGGATGAAATCCAGCAGTCCGGCGGTGATGCCCAGCGCCACAGCGTAAGGAATCCGAAAGGCGACGAAGCCGCCGAGGTAGACGAGCAGCGTGAGCACCATCAGAATGATCTGAATGCGGATGTAATTCGCCAGCACATCATGCATGTCCTGCAGCAGCCCGCGTACGAACGATTTGCGACGGCGCCGGTCAAACTGGTCGAGCAGAGCCTGAGCAAAGCGCCCGCCGCTAAGCAGGAAAAAAATCGCCAGCACGGGAACCAGCAGCACCCAGATGATGTTTTTGCCGACGCTGGCGAAGCCGGACAACATTTCCCGAATCCAGCCAGAAATTTGAGCCTGATGACCGGCGAGGAATTGCTGGATGCGCTGTTCGACCCGCGGATTCCAATGGCGCATCTGGGCTACATGCTGCAGTAGTTGCCCGCCGGTGATGCGATGCGTGAGTGTGGGCAGTTCATCGGATAGTCGGCCCGCCTGCTTGAGGATGGACGGGCCGAAAACGAAAAAGAACAATCCAATGCCAAAAAAAATGATGATGTAGATCGCCAGCACCGCATGTCCGCGTGAAAGCCGCGCCCGGTGCTGGAGGCCGCTCACGGCCGGTTCCAGCAAATAGGCAAACATGATGGCAAACAGAAAGGTGACCAGCGTCTGCCAGGCGAAATAGAGAAACAGCAGCGCCAGAGCATACAGCACCACCGTGGCCAGCGCGCGTGCGGTGCGGGCATCAAACAGCAGCATGGGCCCGCAACCTTGGAGTTGGACTGAGCGGTGCGATCATGATGGAGAGAACGGACATGGGAGCCACCGCCTTACAGACTTGGATGCTGCTGCTGTTCGTGGTCATCAATTTTGCCGTCGCAGGCGCAGGCGCTCGTATCGGCGCACGCAATCACTATACCGAGATTTGGTACAACAGCTTGCGCAAGCCGCGATGGTATCCGGCGGAATGGGTGTTTGCGCCGGTTTGGGCCATTATCGCGCTCATTACTGGCGTTGCCGGATGGTTCATTTGGGGCCATTGGATGAATGGGGCGGCCGCGACCGCACTGGTGTTGTACGGTTTTTGCCTAGGGTTCAATGCCGTCTGGCAGGGAGTGGTGTTTGGTCAGCGGCGGCTGGGCATGGGCGTGGCATGGGCATGGCTGCTGTGGGGCACGATCACCGTGACCATGCTTTACACCGCCGCCGATAGCACCTGGAATTGGCTCTGGCTTGTACCTTATTGGCTCTGGGTCGGCTATTGTCTGCGGCTGAACCACGAACTCTGGACACGGAATCAGGTGCGGGCGCTGCTACCGCCCTCAGGGCTGGAGGGGGATGCCGAGGCGGAACCGTCCGCGGAGCCGCCGGAGGGAGGGTCCGGGCCCAATCCCGGTCCATTGGATATACCGCCGCACGAAATGTAGACCGGAGCGGTATTCTTATAGCGATGCTCGCCGAGCCCATCTACCTCGACAATCACGCCACCACGCCGGTCGATCCACGCGTGTTCCAGGCGATGGAACCGTACTTCTGCCGCGCGTTTGGTAACCCGGCCAGCAATAGTCATGCCTATGGCTGGGCGGCGGCGAAAGCCGTACAGGTGGCGCGCGCGCAGGTGGCAGGCCTGATCGGATCCGATGTTCAAGAGATCGTTTTTACCAGCGGCGCGACCGAAAGCGACAATTTGGCCATCAAAGGCGTGGCCGATTGCCATCGCCGCAGCCAGAAGGCGCACATTATCACCACCAACTTTGAGCATCACGCGGTGCTGGACCCTTGCGCGAGGCTGGAACACGAGGGCTTCGCCGTCACGCGCCTGGCGGTGGACCACGACGGCCGCATCCGCATCAGCGAACTGGAAGCCGCGCTGAGGCCGGAGACCATACTGGTCACGATTATGGCGGTCAACAACGAGATTGGAACGATCCAGGATATGGAAGCCATTGGCGCGCTGACCAGCGCGCGCGGCGTCGTTTTCCACTCCGACGCGACCCAGGCCGTGGGCAAAATGCCGGTCGATGTAAAGCGATGGAAGGTCGACCTCATGTCTCTATCCGGCCACAAGATGTATGGGCCGAAAGGCGCAGGCGGGTTGTAC
>JBOGKK010000304.1:0-10667 GCA_050745425.1 Terriglobales bacterium | reverse complement strand
CAGTTCTATCAGGTCTCGGCTGACATGCGCCATCCCTACTACGTCTGCGGCGGCCTGCAGGACAATAATGCCTGGTGCGGCCCCAGCGCGGTGCGCAACAACACCGGTCCCATCGACGCCGACTGGTTCACCGTCGCCGGCGGTGATGGCATGTACACCCGCCAGGACCCCAGCGATTACAACATCGTCTACGGCGAGTCGCAGGATGCCAGCATGAGCCGGCACGACTTCCGCTCCGGCACCCAGCAGAGCATCCGGCCGCGCTTCAGCACGGCCGCCAGCAAGGGCCAGGAAGCCCGGCCCGGCAACATCGTCAATGAAGCCGCCGCTGGCGATCCACCGCAACTGCGCTTCTACTGGAATGCGCCGTTCGAGATCTCCCCGTTCAATCCCCACCGCATCTACATGGCGGGCCAGTACTTCTTCGCCTCCAACGATCGCGGCGACACCTGGACGATGAACGCCGAGGATCTCACCAAAAACGTGAGCCGCTGGTCGGCCAGCAAGAACATCATGGGCGTGGCCGATAACCTGCCCATGGTGGAGAAAAACGACGGTCTGTCGGCCAGCTCGGTCGCCACGCAGGTGCGGGAATCGCCCTCGCAACCCGGGGAAATCTGGGTCGGAACCGACGATGGCAACCTGCAACTCTCTCTCGATGGCGGCCAGCACTTCACCAACGTCATGCCCAACCTCGATGCCAGCGTCGCCAGCGCGCCCCGGGGCGCGGTGCTCGTCAGCCGTATCGAACCTTCCCATTTCAGTGGGGCGGTCACCTACGTCGCTCTCGACAACCACCGTCACGACGACTTCCATCCTTACCTGTACAAGACGACCGACTATGGCAAAACCTGGTCGGACGTGACCGCCAATCTGCCGGCCATGGGTGAAGTCCAGGCACTCCGCGAAGACTCGCGCAATCGCAACCTGCTGTTTGTGGGCACCGAGTTCGGCTTGTACATCTCGCTCGACGGCGCCAGCACCTGGCAGAAGTTCATGACCGGCATGCCGGGCGTGCCCGTCCGTTCGATTCTGATCCATCCACGCGAACGCGACCTGATCATCGGTACGCACGGACGCTCAATCTGGATCGCCGACGACATCACCCCGCTCGAGCAGATGGGAAATATCGGCGACGCCGATGTGCATTTGTTCGATCCCCGCCCCGCAGTCGAGTGGAAAAACGACCTGGAAAACCAGCCGCACATCTACCAGGATCAGTTCCATGGCCAGAATCCCCAAGGCGGCACCGCCATCTCAATCTGGGCCAAGAGCGACATGGGCCCGGCCACGATCGATTTCCTGCAGGACGGGAAAGTGGTCAGCACCATGAAGGAGAAAGACATCAAGACCGGCATGAACCGCTTCCAGTGGAACATGCGCGGCCCTGCTCCCAAACCGACCAAGGAACAAGAGGCCCAAATACGCCGCTTCCGCCGCTTCCTACGCGGCGGCAATCGGGGCGTGCCGTTCGTCTCCGCTGGCGGCGGTGGCTTCTTCAGCCGCTTTACCGGCCAGGGCCCGCTCCTTGCGCCGGGCAGCTACATCGTCCGCGTGAGCGTGGGCGGCCAAACCCTCCAATCGTCGGTGCTGATCAAGGCCGACGTCTGGATGCACCACGAAAACTAGCGGCACCGAACCGCTGGCACCAGGGCCCGCTCCGGCGGGCCCTTTTTTTTGCGCCACGCAACCTGCCGGTCAGGAATCCGCGCTGAGCGGGGCGGCTACGGATTCCAGCGAGCGGCGCTCGGCGTCAATGCCCCAGCGCAGTTCCACTGCTGCGGCAATCAGCAACAGCAGTGTGGCGGCGAGATAGCCGTAGAAAATAAACCAGCGCGAGCCGATCCCGATCAGGCTGCCAAACAGCCAGGGAGCAACGATACCGCCCGCGGCGGTGCCGAGCGCGTAAAAGACGGCAATCGCCATGGCTCGCATCTCGACGGGAAAGATTTCGCTGGCGGTGAGGTAGGCGGAGCTGGCCGCCGCCGAGGCGAAAAAGAAGATCACCACCCACGCCAGCGTCTGCGTCAACGCGGTGAGCCAGCCGGCGGCAAACAGCCATCCGGTCAGCGCCAGTAAAACCGCCGCAATCGTGTAGGTGCCGGAGATCATCACCCTCCGCCCCCAACTGTCGAACAGGCGGCCCAGCAACAAGGGCCCCAAAAAATTACCGGCCGCCAGCGGCAGCAGGTAAATGCCGGCGCGCGCTTCGTTCACACCGTAGAAGCGGGTAAGGATTAACGCATAGGTGAAAAACAGGGCGTTGTAGAGAAACGCCTGCGACACCATCAACACAAACGCCAGACCCGAGCGCGAGCGATAACGCCCCACCATGGCGCTCACAATCACGCCCAGGCCAATGCTCCTGCGCGGATGAATGACCACTGCCGCGTCACTGACCGGCGGCAGTACACCGCGGGTGGAAGCAACCACGCGCCGTTCGATGGCAGCCATGGCGGCTTCCGCCTCCGCTTCACGCCCGTGCACCAGCAACCAGCGCGGGCTCTCCGGCACCAGCCGCCGCAGTACGAGAATCACCGCGCCCAGCACCGCGCCGATCAGAAACCCCAGCCGCCAGCCGACGTTGATCGCGAACCAGTGCGGATTGAGCAGCACCAGCGTTCCGGCGGCTCCGGCAGCGGCGCCCAGCCAGTAGGTGCCGTTGATGGCCAGGTCGAGATGCCCGCGCAGCCGCGCTGGCATGAGCTCATCGATGGCGGAATTGATCGCCGCATACTCACCTCCGATGCCTGCCCCGGTCAGCAATCGAAAAGCCGCCAGACTCGAATAGTTCCACGCCAGCGCCGTCAACGCCACGCCCACCAGATACACCGTCAGCGTGATGTAGAACATGGCTCGGCGCCCATGCCGGTCCGTAAGCCACCCGAAAATGAGTGCGCCTCCGACCGCCCCGGTCAGGTACCAGGAGGCCACCGCGCCAATCTGGCTGGCGCTGAGGTGCAGCGTGCGCGCATCCTCCAGCACGCCGCTGATGGCGCCAACGAGAGTGACCTCCAGACCGTCCAGCAGCCAGGTAATCCCCAACGCCACCACCACCAGCGTATGAAAACGGCTCCAGGGCAGGCGATCGAGGCGAGCGGGGATTAAGGTCGAAACAGCCGAGCGCACCGGCACTTGGCAATTGTAGCGTCCACGCGAGTACACTCGGGTGCATGAGCGTGGGACGACGGCGGTTTCTGCAGATGCTTGGGGCCGGAGCGGCAGCAGCCGCATTCCCCTCGTCGATATTGCAAGCCCTGGCGATTCCGGCAGACCGGCGCACCGGCACCATTGCCGATGTCGAACACATCGTCTTCTTCATGCAGGAAAATCGCTCTTTCGACCATTACTTCGGATCGCTGCGCGGCGTCAGGGGATTCGCCGATCCACACCCCGTGCGCCTGAGCAACGGTGATCCCGTCTGGAAGCAGCCCGGCGCGCACGGCCCCGTGCTGCCGTTTCATCCCGGCGCGCCCAACCTGGGCCTGCGCTTCCTGGAGGATTTGGCTCACGACTGGGCCTCAACTCATCGCGCCTGGCGCGAGGGCTGGTACGACGGGTGGGTAAAGCACAAAACCGCGACCACCATGGCGCATCTGGTGCGCAGCGATATTCCGTTCCACTATGCGCTGGCCGATGCCTTTACCGTCTGCGATGCCTATCATTGCTCGGTGCTCGGCCCCACCGATCCGAACCGCATGCACATGTGGACCGGCTGGACAGGTAATGACGCCAAAGCTGGAGGGCCGGTGGTGGACGATGCGGAAAAAGGCTACGCATGGACAACCTACCCGGAGCGCCTGGAACGGGCTGGAATTTCCTGGAAGGTCTATCAGGACGTGGGCATTGGCCTGAACCAGCAGACGAGCTGGGGCTACGGCCACAACGCTTACATCGGCAATTACGGTGACAATTCGCTACTCTACTTCAAGAACTACCAAAATGCGCTACCCGGTTCGGCGCTGTACGAGAAGGCGCGGACGGGCACACGCACCGGCTCCGCCGGTACGCTGTTCCAGCAATTGCGCCACGATGTGCGTGGAGGGCGCTTGCCGCAGGTAACCTGGCTCGTCGCGCCCGAGGCCTACTGCGAACACCCCAACTGGCCGGCTAACTATGGGGCCTGGTACACGGCGCAGGTGCTTGATGCCCTCACCTCCGTACCCGAAGTCTGGAGCAAGACGGCGCTGTTTCTGACGTACGACGAAAACGATGGTTTTTTCGATCACCTCGTGCCGCCCACGCCGCCGTTGACGCCCGCGCTCGGCAAGTCCACCGTCTCCACCGATAATGAGATTTTCTCCGGCAGCAAGCGCCTTCCACGCGGACCCTACGGCTTGGGCGTGCGTGTACCGATGATCGTGATTTCACCCTGGAGCAAGGGCGGATGGGTCAGCTCGGAAGTTTTTGACCACACTTCCCTGCTTCGTTTTGCCGAGCGGCGTTTTGGCGTGCGCGCCGATAACATTACGCCCTGGCGCCGTGCCGTTTGCGGCGATCTCACCTCCACGCTCGATTTTGCCACCCCCAACGATGCCGCCCTTACCCTGCCCAGCACCGTCGCCTATACTCCGCCCGACCGCAAGCGCCACTCCAGCTACCAGCCCATTCCGCCCGCCGAACCGCATATGCCCGGCCAGGAACCGGGCCAACGCCCGGCGCGCGCCGTCCCCTACGAGCTGCACGTCCAGGCACTGATCACGCCTGCTCAGGTTGGGCTAACGCTGCGCAACAGCGGACCCGCAGCGGCCGTACTGCAAGTGCGCTCGCGTGGCTATGCGCCACGCAGCTTCACCATTGGCTCCGGTGCCGAGCTGCACGATGAATGGGCGGCGGCTCTGGATTACGAATTCGAGGTGCATGGACCCAACGGGTTCTACCGCAAGCTGGCGGGCGCGCTCGCCGGCCAGTTTGGCGAGCCAGAACTGCGCTACGACAAGCCTCACGGTACAGTTGCGCTGCTGCTGCCAGCTGCGCCGGCTTCCCTGCGGCTGACCATCCGCGATGGCTACACCCGCCAGGTGACCTCTTTTGAGTTGTCTGCAGGCCAGCCGTGGCAGCACTCCTGGCCTCTCACCGGCAATACCGGCTGGTACGATCTTGATGTGCGTTGCGGCAGTGATCCCAAATTTCAGCGCCATTTCGCCGGCCATTTGGAATCCGGGCAAAACAGCTCGAGCGATCCCCAAATTGGGCAAAACGCTTGACAGCACAGTGGGCCGTAGCGGAATCTATGGGTGGTGCATGTTCCATTGCACCAGTTGCGAGTCAGTCGCATTAACCAATGTTGCCGTGGCCGTCGCGCAGACAGAAATCGAGATCAGCGAAATTGCGAGATGTTCGCAGGAAAATGAGCCCGGCGTGAGCACCTCGATGGCCCCGAAACCGGCATCGCCGGCGCGCAGCCACCCGCGGCCGGATTGGCTGCGGTATTTCCTTATTTTTGGTGGATTGGCGGTTGCGGCGCTGATTGCCTGGCAGGCGCTGACTGCGTCGGGAAATCCCAATCCTCTCGCCCAGGGGACGAGCGGCTCGGCGGCGCTGCTGGATATTGCCGTGCTCGTGTTCCGTGAAGGACTGGAGTGCGTGCTGGTGCTGGCGGCGGTAACGGCGGGCCTGCCCGAGAGCCGGCAGTCTTATTTGCGCCCGATTGCACTGGGCGTCGGAGCTGGCTTCCTCGCCACGGTGCTGACCTGGATGGCTGCCGTACGCATTGTCAATGCCCTTAGCGGTAGCGTGTCCGCGCTGGCGCTGCAGGCGGCAACCGGGCTGCTGGCCGTCGTCGTGCTGCTGGTCGTCATGAACTGGTTCTTTCACAAGCTCTACTGGACCGGTTGGATCTCGATGCACAACAAGAAGAAGCGCCGCCTCATGCAGCGTGCCGATTCTGAACGCACCGCATATTGGGCCGTGTTCTGGGGCATGGTACTGCTCGGGTTCACGTCGCTGTACCGCGAAGGCTTCGAGGTGGTGCTGTTCCTGCAGACCTATCGCCTGCAGCTCGGCGGACGGACGGTCATGTGGGGCGCGCTGATCGGCGTGGTGCTGGCCGGCGTGGTCGCGGTGCTGACCTTTGTCGCGCATAAAAAACTGCCCTACAAGAAAATGCTGGTTTTCACCGGCATCCTGCTCGGCATCGTCCTGTTCGTGATGGTCGGAGAGCAGGTGCAGGAGATGCAGTTGGTGCACTGGGTTTCGACCACCAACATCCCCTGGCTCGACCACGCCATCCCCGGCTGGCTGGGCCTGTGGTTCTCCATTTTCCCCACCGTCGAATCCCTGGCCGCCCAATTTGTCGCCGCCGCTGCCGTCATCGGCTCCTACATCGTCGCCAACCGCCGCCGTCCCCACGCCGCGTAGGCAGCTGCCCGGACTCAGGCTGCAGCTTCTCGATTCAGGCACCGGTGTGGGTGCGGTAGGTTTCGAGATCGGCCTCGGTCAACTCGTCGGGCGCAACGAGGCGATAATGTCGCTCTTCGGCGATGGTGACGCCATTGTCGCCCTCTTCCAGCTCGAACAGAGCGATGTCACCTTCGGTCATAAATTGGGCGGCGATGGCGCGGCAGATAAGCGAGGGAAACTTGTAAGCGCAAATGGCGAGGTCCTGCTCGATCTGCACGACGCTGAGTTTGTCGCTGCCACCTTTTGCCTGTACTGGGAGGACGAATTGCCGACCGCGCTTGTCAATGCCGATGTAAATCTCGTCGGTCTCAACCTGCCCAATATCGGGCACGGCGGTACGCAGGTGGCTCTGCAGCGAGTAGCAGGCGACGCCGGTGAAAATGTCGATCAGGCGGTTGTAGCGGACCTTAGCGAGCAGCGCCTGCTCATCGCTGAGGGCATACTTGGCGACGACGCCGGGAGTAGCGTCAGGAACCTTGACGGTCGAAAGCGCCGGATTGGGTTTGATGGGGTTATCCCGGGTTAGTACAAAGCGATAGCGGGAGCGGCCGGCGGGACGAATGAGCCAGGCTTCGCCCTCGCCTGCATGCTGCTGGATGCTCTGCGGCAGCGCAGTACGATAGCGGAAGCTGTAGACGAGATCGCCCAGATTCTTGGGCAACTCGAGCCCCAGCGCCTCGGCTGCTGCCGCAAGCTCCTCACGGCGGAAATCGATCTGACGATCGCCGCGCTTGAACTTGGACTGGAACAACTGCTCGATAATGGCCGTGTACGCGTTTTTCGAGTTCATGGTTCCTCCTGGGGAGCGGTGCTTGGGCCCGGGCCAGCGCAGAATGACGGCTTCCTCGCGCAACTGCTCTTTGGTGGCTGTGGCGAGGCGGGTGCGGAACAGGTCGAGGTTAACCACCTCATAGCCGAGCGAGTCGGCAATACCCGCGAGGAGCTGGCCCGTGCGGATCATAACCTGCAAGTAGGAGGCTTGGTCGCCGACCACGTAGGCAAGCTGCGCGCCTGGGCGCAGCGCAGGGCGCAACTCGGCCAAGTGTCGGGCCATGCCGCCGAAATAGAGCTGGGTGACGCGCGCGTAGAGCCTCTCAAAGCCTGAGGTCTTGCCCATCTCGATGCGGCGCTGCTCGATACGGCGGGCGATCTTCTGGATAGCCTCGTTGCCGGCTACCAGCAGATCGTCGCGATCGGCAATGTAGACATTGCGGGTATTCGAGCGCATGAGGTCCTGCTTCAGCGCCCGCAGATCCTGGCGATTGCGCAGAAAGCCGAGCAGGACGGATTCGAGGCGCGTGGTGCGGGTATAGTCCTTTTCGTTAGGGTACGGTGGCGAGGTGATGACCGCGTCGATTGCCTCCGGGCCGGACTCGACCTGCAGCGCCCTGGGCAACTGGCGAGAATCGGACTGGTACACCGAAGCGGCGGTGGATCGTGCCGGCAGAGCACGCACATCGCTGGCCATTTGTGCGACCGCAGCCCGCCAGAGCGGGACGACAGCAGCATCGTCACGGATTTTTCCCAAGCCGACTTCCGGGCCGAAACTGAGATTGCTCGCGCCGAAAACGGCGATGTGGGCGCACGCCAGGCGTTCGTGGGCGGCAAGAGATTCGTCGTGCATTTCGCGGAGCACGTCGAGCAGTGTCAGCAAGCGGTGCAGCGGCAATGGGCTGATGCTATTGGTCAGCAGCAGGTTCTGCGCTTCGGTCGAGAGTGTGCGCAGCAGGCGATCCGAGGATTTCTGTCCCGAAGAAAACAGCGGGAGATCCCGACCCTCGCTGAGGCCAGTTTCGGCAAGGCGATGGGCAACGGCAGCAGCTACTGCAGCCGAATGAGCATCGAGCGCGGCAGGATCAACCTCCCAGTTGAGTTTCGTCTGGCTGGCGAAGCAGGCCATGGGGTGAGCTTCGAAACCGATGCTTGCGATACCCAATCGCTTACACTCGACGAGGGTTGTGCCGGTGCCGCAAAAAGGATCGAGTACGGTAGCGCCGGGCCCCAGGGCGAAGCGATCGAGATACTCCCGCACCAGATGCGGGGGTAGGACAGCACAAAGCGGTACCAGTCATGCACCGCCGAGTCTTCGGGGCGAAGCTTGTTCTTGCTCGGGCCGGTGGTGGTGGCGGCAGACCGCATCGCGCATGGCTAATGTAGCACGCGGCTGGCGGATGGTGCTATGCTGGCCACATACCCTGGTGGGGTATACGGAGGATGGCTATGGAACGGTTGCGAATGAAGATTGCGGGAATGACGTGCGGGCATTGCGTGAAAGCAGTGGAGCGGGTGCTGACGGAAACGCCGGGCGTCAAGGTGGGCAAGGTCCAGGTCGGTGCGGCGGAGATGGAATATGAGCCTGGGGTGATTTCCCCGGCTGAAATTGCGCGGCGCATTGGCGATGAGGGCTACACGGCAGAGGTGGCATGAGCCCGACGGCGGCACAACGGAAGCAAGTGGCCGAACTGCCGATCGAAGGCATGACCTGCGCATCCTGCGTGCGCCGCGTCGAGCGTGCGTTGGCGAAGGCGCCGGGCGTCACCGCGGCAGAGGTGAACTTTGCCACGCGGCGGGCGCGGGTGAGCTATGACCCGGCGCAGGGTAATGTGGCCGGGATGGCAGCGGCAGTGCGCGCGGCAGGGTACGAAATTCCCGAGCAGAAACCAACTGCTGTTGGCGACGAAGCCGATGCCGCCCAGCGCCAGTTCTGGTGGGCGCTGGGAGCGGCGGTGTTGGTCATGGCTGGGTCGATGGTGCTCGATGGCGTACAGACCCCGATGGCGGGCGGGCATGCACTGGACCCGCTGATGCAGGCCATGGCGCCGCTGAACCACGCGCTCGGCAGCGCGCTGCCGTGGCTCTACCGCCTCGGCGCGGGTACACTGCGCTGGGCGCTGCTGGTGCTGACACTGCCGGTAGTGCTGGGACCAGGAAGCAAGTTTTACAAGCGCGCCTGGAAGGCCGCCCAGCACGCCACCGCCGACATGAATACGCTCATCGCGGTGGGTACCGGCGCGGCGTTTTTGTTTTCGTTGGTGGCAACGGTAACACCTGGCGTGTTCACCCGTCACGGCATGCCGGCAAACGTTTACTACGAAGCGGTTGTGTGGATTCTGGCGCTGATCCTGCTCGGCAACTGGATGGAGGCGCGCGCCAGGGCACGCACCTCGGACGCGGTGCGCAAGCTGATTGGCCTGCAGCCGAGCGAGGCGCTGGTGGTGGGCGCCGACGGCCATGAGCAAGTGGTTGCGGTCAGTGCGCTACGGACGGGCATGCGGGTGCGCGTACGGCCGGGAGAACGGATTCCGGCTGACGGCGTGGTGGTGGAGGGCACAAGCCGCGTGAACGAGAGCATGCTGACGGGCGAGCCGGCGCCGGTGGTCAAAGGCGCGGGCGAGCGCGTGACCGGTGCAACGCTGAATGGCAGCGGTTCGCTGCTGATCGAACTGGAACGCGTGGGCGCTGACACCGCACTGGCCCAAATTGTACGTCTGGTGGAAGAGGCCCAGGGATCGCGGGCGCCGATCCAACGCTTGGCCGATCGCGTGGCCGGAGTTTTTGTTCCGCTAGTAATCGCCATCGCGGCGGTGACGTTTGCGGTGTGGATGCTGGCGGGGCCGGCGCCGCGGCTGTTGTGGGCGATGATTGCAGCGGTGACGGTGCTGATTATCGCTTGCCCGTGTGCGATGGGACTGGCGGTGCCCACCGCGGTGATGGTCGGCACCGGGCGTGGAGCCGAGTTGGGCGTGCTGTTCCGCAACGGCGAGGCTCTGGAACGCGCTCAGGCGGTAACCACGGTGCTGGTCGACAAGACGGGAACGCTGACCGAAGGCAAGCCCCGGCTGCTCGCCCTGGAAGCGGCTGCGGGCGGCAGCAGCGATGAATTGTTGCGGCTGGCGGCCGCCGTGGAACGACTTTCGGAGCATCCGCTGGGAGCGGCGATTGTGGCAGAGGCTGCGGTGCACGGATTGCGGATACCGCCGGCTTCGGGCTTTTTCAGCGAGGCCGGCGTGGGCGTCGAGGCCGAAGTTGATGGCAGGCGGGTGCGGGTGGGGCGCGCCGCAGCACCCCCGGCAGCATGGGCCGAACAGGGGTGGACCGTCGTCGAAGTAAGCGTCGACGGCGCCTATGCCGGCGTGCTGGCCATTGCCGATGCCCTGCGGCCCGGAGTGCAGCAGCAAGTGGCGCTGTGGAAGCGCTGGGGACTGCAGGTCGTGATGGTCACCGGCGATGCCGAGGCGGCGGCGCGCGCGCTCGCACTCCGCCTC
>JBOGKK010000303.1:0-18444 GCA_050745425.1 Terriglobales bacterium | reverse complement strand
GCGCAGCGGCAGTTGGGTCAACGTCATCCTGCCCGATTCGCAGCAGTCCGGTTTGCTTTTCGCTGGCACCGAATCGGCAGTCTTTGTCTCGTTTGACAACGGCGATCACTGGCAATCGCTGCAGCAGAACATGCCCAGCATCTCGATCCAGGACATGGTCTTCCACACCCACGACCACATGAGCGATCTGGTGCTCGCCACCTACGGCCGTGGCTTCTGGGTGATGGACGATACCACCCCGCTGCGCGCCCTCGCCGCCCATGCCGCCCAAATTGCGAACGCCTCGCCCGCCTATTTATTCCAGCCCGGTGATGCCATCCGCCATCGCAAGAACGCCAACTGGGATCAGCCCTTCAATCCCGAGGAGCCGCACTCCCCCAACCCGCCCTACGGCGCTCTCGCCTATTACTACCTCAACCAGCCGCCCACTTCGCCCATCACGCTCGACGTGTACGATGCCGCCGGAAATCTGATTCACTCGGCCTCGAGCACGCCCCCGCCGCCGGTGACGGGCGCACATTATCCCGACTACTGGCTCTCGACACCCACCAGCCGTGCTCTGCCCACCAGCGCCGGCATGCACCGCGTCGCCTGGAATCTGCAGTTCAACGATCCCCCCGCTTTCCGCCACGATCTGGAAAACCAGATGAACATGGTCGAGCATTCGGTCACCCAGGGTCCGCACGGCATGCAGGTCATTCCCGGCCGCTACACGCTGAAGCTTACCGTGGATGGCCACGTCTACACCCGCACGCTGACCGTCATCAACGACCCCCGCGTCGGCCAGGGGCCAGCGGTCATGGCCAACCTCCGCGCCCAGAACGCCCTCAATCTGGACGCCTATCACGCCATGGAAAACTCCTACCAGGGCCACGCGCAGGTCGCCAGGCTTCAGGCGCAACTCGCTGCTCTCCAGCAGTCCAACCCGCCCGATACGGTCGCTGCACAGGCGAAAGCTCTCGATACCAAGCTCACCGCCGTGGGCGGCAAAGTCGCAACTGGTCGCGACTTCTTCCGTCGTGGTCCGGCCCCCAGGCCTGGCGCACTGGTATCGTTCGTCGATCTGAACAACGACTTCAACTCCCTGGTCAGCATCGTCCAGGTCGGCCTCGATATGGCGCCCACCCCGGCGCAAATTGCCACCTGGCAAAGCGAATGCCGGCAATTCAACCAGACCGTGACCACCTGGAACCACCTGCAGGCGACCGATGTCGTGGCTCTCAATCGCGTGCTCAGCCAGAACCACTTGTCGCCGCTACGCGTCTCCGCTGCCGGCCTGGGTGATCCCAGTTGCACCGTCCAGACGCATCAACAGCAGTGAATAGGCGATCAACTCGCCGTTGCGACTCCAGCCAACGCACTCCTGCGGGCCTGCTAGGATAGCCTCGTGCTCGAGCTGCGCGGGGCCACCCGGTCCTACGGACGGCTGGAGGTGCTGCACGAAACCAGCTTCGCGCTGCACCGGGGTGAGATCTGCGGCTATCTCGGGCCCAACGGTTCCGGCAAGAGCACGACCGTGCAAGTCCTGGCGGGGCTGTCGCCGCCCACGCGCGGCGAGGTCCTGCTGGATGGCCAGCCGATTGCGGGTGACCTCGACGGCTTCAAGCGCAAGCTGGGTTACGTCCCCGAGGAAGCACGCGTGTACCGTCACCTTAGCGGCTGGGAATACCTCGAGCTGGTGGGCGGGCTGCGCGGCCTCGCCCCGGTGGTGCTGCGGGCGCGTATTCACGCTCTACTCGACGCCTTCGGCATTGCCGGCGACGCCGACGTGTCCCTCGACGACTA
Organism: Terriglobales bacterium; assembly: GCA_050745425.1. GTDB lineage: Bacteria > Acidobacteriota > Terriglobia > Terriglobales > SCQP01 > SCQP01. Next base: position 16,659 of record JBOGKK010000303.1, on the reverse strand, counting down.
CTCCAAAGGCATGCGGCAGAAGTCCGATGCCGCGGTGCTGGCGCCCCTGCCCGTTCCCCGCCGTTCGGTGGTGGCAGCCCATGCGGCCGCTCTGGCCGCGCTGCTGGCGCTGCTGACCGTGGTCGTCAACGCCGGTTCCATGGCGCTCATGCCGATGCTTGATTCAACCCACCAGCAGTTGTTGGCCGGCGTGGCGCGCCAGGCGGCAGAGATCGCCATCATTGCGAGCATTGCCTTTGGCTCGGTGCTCCTGCTGCGCGCGCTGGCGCTCACCGGGGCCGGCGTGCCGGGCCTGCGCAGACTTGGCGCGATCCTGCAGCTTGCCGGACTGATCGCCGTGATTGCCGCGCTGCTGCTTCTTCCCGTCCTTTCGCAGCTTGGGCCCGCGTGGCAGTACGCATCCGCCTCCCCGCTGCCGTTGGCAAGCTGGGCGGCCACGCTTGCATTTGCCGCCGTCGCGGCCTACCTGTTCGCCGCCAATCGTGTCTTTCGGCCTGCAGGCCACTCGCGCCGCAAGCGCAGCCGCGCGGCGGCGCGGTGGCTTTGGGGCGGAGCGTGTGGCGCGACCGCCCGTTTCGCCATGCGGACGCTCACACGCTGCAGCCGACAGCGCATGAGTGTGGGCGCCTGGTTCTCGCTTGGCGCCGGCATCGTGGTTGCCTCCGCCGTAAGCCTTGCTGGCGGCCGCCTGGCGCCTACCGCGGCGCAGTCCGCTCGCGTCGCCCTGGGCGCCCCACTGGTACTGGGACTGTTCCTGCTTGCCGGTCTGCGCAGCAGCTTTGCCATCCCTGTCGAGATTCGCGCCAATTGGGTATTTCGCATTTGCGCCGCGCGGGAAAACGGCCGCTGGGGCCGCACCCGCGGCCCCAGCGAGGCGAACATAAGCGGAACGCGAGGCGCAGCCACGCTGGGGCCCGCGCCAAACAATGACGTGACCGGCGCCGGCCGTCAGTTGATGCTCGCCTGCCTCGCCGTTCTGCTTGTGCCCACGGCCGGGTTCGCATTCTGGTACTGGCACCTCCCTGCCGCGCTGATGCAGCTTGCATTCTTGGCAGTCGCCGGGCTGCTCTGGGTCCAGTGCCTTGCCTGGCGGACCCACAAAATTCCCTCTACCTGCTCGTACCAGCCTGGCGGCGCTAACCTGGCTTATCTATGGCCGATCTGGGCATTGGGCTTCTACCTGGGCGGTTTCGTGCTTGCGGGCTGGGAGCAGTGGCTGCTGGCGAGCGCCTGGCGCCTGCTGACCGTGCTCGCGCTCATGCTGCCCGCGCTCGTCTGGTCCGAACGCCGCCGCCGCCGGCCGGCGCTGACCGAGTACCAGTTCGAGGACGAACTCGAGCCGGTCGTGCAGACCCTGCTGACGAGCTGATACCATAGCTTGCGTATAATCAGACAGTATGAAAAAGCGGATTCGGGCAAGTGAGGCGGCGCGCAGCTTCTCGGAGATCGTGAACCGGGTGCATTACCGCGGCGAGAGTTTTATCGTCGAGCGCGGAGGTAAGCCGGTGTGTGAAATCGTGCCCGTCGCGCCAGTGAAATTCACGGTGAATGATCTGGTGGATCTGCTGCGCACTCTTCCGCGCCCCGACGATGAATACCTGCGAATCACTGAGGACCTAATCAACAATCAGCCGCCAGCTGAGGACTTTCGTTGGCCCGATTGATCGATACAAGCGTTTTGATCGCGATTGAGCGCGGCACTCTTGGGGTCGAAGTGCTACTCTCGCTCGGCGCCGCGAGTGAGGCTGCCATCTCAGCGGTCAGTGCCTCCGAGTTGCTTCATGGCGTATACCGGGCACGGCCGGGCGCGCAGAGGCAGCGCCGACTGGCCTTTGCGGAAGAATTGCTCGCTCAATTTCCGGTACTCGCCTTTGATCTGACCGTAGCGCGCGGCCACGCTGCGCTGGGGGCGAGCTTGGCTCGCCGCGGCGTTGTCATCGGGGCGCACGATCTGCTCATTGCCGCAACCGCCCTGGCCCGCGGCTGCACTATCGTCACCCGCGACAAGCGCAGCTTCCCCAAAATTCCGGGCTTGAAGGTCGAACTAATTTAGCTCCGGCCGCCGGCGCAGTCGGGTGAGGTAGATGACCACCCCCACGGCGGCGATCACCCCCGCGTAGCGCAACTGCACGCTCGAGTTGGTGCGCGAAAACAGCACGTAGACAAAGCCCAGAATCGCCAGCAGCGCCGGCACGGGATACCACCCCATGCGGAAGGGCCGCGGCAGCTCCGGATGCCGGGCCCGCAGCACCAGCAGCCCGACCGCCTGCAGCAGGAACTGCAGCGCGATGCGGATCACCACCAGCGCGGCAATCACCGCCGCCAGCGAGAAGCAGCAGAACAGCGCCGCCACGCCGCCAATCCAGAGCAGTGAGACATGCGGGAACTGTCCCTTGGGATGCAGCTTGGCGAAACTCTTGAAGTAATTGCCGTCGGTGGCTGCGGCGTAGGGGACGCGCGAGTAGCCCAGCATCAGCGCAAACACCGAGGCGAACGCCGTCCAGATGATGAGCGCGGTGACGATTCCGCCCGACCAGCCGCCGTAGATGTGTTCCATGAAGATCGAGATCACGTAGTTCTGGTTCATGCCACTGGTCAGTGTCTGCCAGGGCATCACGCCGATCACGCCGATGTTCATGACGATGTAGATGATCGCCACCAGAATCACTGACCAGATGATCGCCTTGGGGATGTTGCGCTCCGGCTGCTCGATCTCGCCACCGAGAAAGCCGACGTTGTAGTAGCCCCAATAATCGTAGGTGGCGATCAGCATGGCCGAGCCCAGACCCAGGAAAAAGCTGCCGCTGAATGCAAACGCATGCGGCGGGAAGGTGAACGCCAACTGCGCGTGGAAATGTGTAAGCGAGGCGAAGATCACCCACGCCACCGTGGCCAGCACGCCTACCCAAAGATACTTCGCGATCCTATCGATGTTGCCGACGCGCCGGTAGGCAAGCCACAGTGCCAGCACGCACACGCCCACAGCCACCGCCGTCGCTCCGCTCAGCGAAATGCCGATGGCGGTGCTGCCGAGGTGCAACAGGGAGTGATCGAGGGAAGGGAAGAAGTAGGTGGAGTACAGCGCCAGCCCGATGCAGCCGCTGGCAATCGACAGCGGCGCGCTGAAGCTGAGCTGCCAGACGAACAGAAATGACAGCAGCCGTCCCCAGCGCGGGCCAAAGCATTCAGCCAGGTAGCGATAGGAACCTCCCGCTTCCGGAAAGGTCGCCCCCAGCTCGGCCCAGATCAAGCCGTCGCACAGAGCGAAGACGGCGCCCAGAATCCAGCCCAGCATCGCCTGCGGCCCGCCCATCGCGGCCAGAATCAGCGGCAGGGTGATGAACGGCCCCACCCCGATCATGTTGATCATGTTCAGGGCGATGCCGCCCTGCAGGCCAATGCCGCGCACCAGATGAGGACCGCTCTGCCGGCGGGTCGAAGTGGCCATAAGATGTCAGCTTACTCGAGCGGGCGGCTGCCTGCCGCCCGCTATTTGCCGGCGCTTGCGGTCGCCGCTTGCGGGTACTTGGGCGCCGTGACGTAACCGCTGACGGTATTCTTGTCCATCTGATAGACCACCAGCTCATTCAGCGCATGATCGCTGCCCACCAGGAACTGCACCGGTTCGTCGAGGTACTTGTTCTTCTTTTGAATCTTGGTGTCGTTGACGTACACGTCCATGTTGTACTTGCCGTGCTTGGGATCCACTTTGCGCAGCCGCAGCCACAACGCGCCCACGCGCACCGGCTTTTTGTTGTGCTTGTTGAGCCGAAACTGGAAGTACGCCCGCTTGCCTGATTTTTCCAGCACGGTCAACTGATCGCGCGTGGTGGCGATCAGCCCGCTCTGGATGCCCAGATCGCCAATCGTCGATTTCAGCTTTGCCTTGGTCGCCTCCAGTTCGGCCTTGGTCGCGGCGATTTGCTGCTGGTTGGTGGAAACGTCCCCTTTGACGCCGGTGATCGATCCGTTGATGGCGCCGATCTGGCTGCCGGTCTCCTGTTGCACCTGCGCCAGGTGCTGGGCGGCGGCGGCCTGCTGCTGCGTCAGCGTCACTGTCTGCTGGCGCGTCGAGGCCAGTTGTGCCTGCGTCTGGCTCACCCGATGCTTGGTGTCGTTTGCTGTCGCCGCCAATCGCTCCAACTCGGCCGAGCTGACGTGCAGGCGGCTGCCCAGTCCGTGCAGTTCAGCCGCTTGCGCCGCCGATTCCTGCTGCAGCGCTGCCAGTTGCGTGCTCAGCGCCTGATTCTGGGTGCGCACCCAATAGAATCCGCCTGCGGCCACAACAATGATAGCGGCCAGCAGCCACCAGCCCGCGGCTTTGCTGGTTGACGCCCTGGGCGGAGGGGGAGGTGTAGTGTCTTCTTGAAACATGGGGGAGCCTTCTCAACTCCGCACAGAATACCTCAATTGCGGGCTGTTTTGGTTCCTGCTGGCTTCTTCTTCGGTTTGGCTCCCGCATTCAGGTTCTTATAGTTCATGGCGGCGTTCAGCACGAGGGCGAATTCGCCCCCGGTTTCATTGCGCCGGAACGGGTTGGCCGCAAACAGGACAATATAGCCCTGCCCGTGCTGCGTCTGCACGATCATGGGCTGGTTGGCGAGCTTTTTCGCTCCCGTCATCAGGCCGCTGAGCAGCACGTCCTGCGGATCTTTCACCACGCGCAGGATCACGCGGGGCGGCGGCCCGGCCTGTGCTCCTCCAAAAGAGCGTCTTTTCGGCGTTTGCTTTTCCGCTTCTTTCAGGCTCAGCTTACCGAGCGATTCTTTCAGCAGGAACGCGTCCGACGGCCGCGACTGAATTACGTCTGGAACCGTCAGGCTGCCGACTCCGCTGGCGCGGCCCGCGTGCCCGCTGCCGCCGAAGTCTCCAAACCCTCGGCCGCCGCCCCCAACCGAAAGCAATGGGCCCGCCGAGTAGTACATGTCCAGGTTCGGGCTGTAGCCGTACGCAATCGGGCTGCCCAGATCGGTGACCTTGGCGCGGATCACATCCCCCGGGGCCTCCAGCCCACTGGGCGGTCGCGACGTCACCCCGGGCGTGAGGCCGGTCTCGGTCGCGATCGCCGTGTCCGGGCCCACGGCAATCAGCAATCCGCCCTGCGATACAAACTCGCCCAGGCGCTGCAAGCCTGCCAACCCCAATCCGCCGCGAATGTCGGGGGTCGAATCGAGACCGGGCGGCGCCAAATCCGGCATGTCCGGCGTGTTCTCCCACGGAATCGGTTTTTTGCCGCTGATGCCGTTCAGAATCTGCGTCAGCGAGCGCTCGTTGGGCGGCAGAATGATCACGTCGTATTGCGAGCGCAAATCCGGAATTGTGCCCAGCTTGTTCATCGCCACATAGTCGTACGGCAGCTTCATCTCGTCGAACGACACCCGGAACCAGCCATCGTTGGTGGTGTTGCTCCAGTTGTGTACGATGGCGATGCGCGGGGCCAGCAAGGCGTGCATCGGAACCTTGGGCGCCGCCGCCAGCCCCACCAGCCGCACTCCGGCTGCCTGGGCGGCATCGTTCAGCGTGGCAGCGCTGCTGTTGCGAATGATCACCGTACCGGCGTTGAATTTGCGCCCGGCCGCTTCGAATCCCTTTTCGGTGACCTCCATCGGCGTGGACGCCATCTTGTAGCGGAACATGGCGATGTTCGGGTCGGCATCGGCATTAATGGCAAAAACGCTGCCCGCCCCGCGCGCTCCGCCCGGCGCTTCGACCTTTTCTTTGACCAGCGACATGGGAACCTTCAAAACCGATGGATCCTGGATCTCCACCGTCTCCACGTTGCCGAGCGCACCCATGGTCCAGCCCGTGTCGTCATAATTGCGCGGCGAACTGGGCGAGTAGTATTCCTGGTTGAGTAGCGCGTCGGCCTCGCGGCTGTAGGGCTGATCCAGGCGGATGACGTAGCTGCCGGCGGGGAAATGCCATTCTTTCGCTTTGTCCAGACTGCCGGGAATCAAGCCCTTGGCCGTAAACGCCCGGCTCGCGCGTGAAACTTCGATCTCCTGCCGCTGCAGAATCTGCAGCAGTCGCGCCTGCAGGCCCGGCCGCGGATCGTTGGCAGGCAGTACGTACGCCGCCGGACCCTCGGTTTTCGGCTTGTGGATCGAGTGCAGGCCCATCAGATAAACGTCGCGCAGAAAATGTTCGTGATTGGTGGCCACGTTGCTCATCGAATACAGGATTCCGCTTTCCTGCATGTTGATGTTGTCGCGTGCCGACCAGTAAACTTTGGGCAGCGGCGGGTTGGGGCGATACCACGTGCGGCTGGTCTGGTCGGGGCTGAGCTTCACGATGCCGCTGTCGGCCCCGTTCACGCTCTGCGTTTCATAGAAGCGGCCGATGGCATTGTGCATCCAGGCTGCGTCCAGCATATAGTTGGGCGCCCAGCCATCGAAAAAGCCATGCGTAAAGGCGCCGATCACGCCCTGCTCGTCGAGGTGGTCGAGCGTATAAGCCGCCATCGAGTCCCAGTCTTCGATCTCGATGGGGTCGAGCCAGGGATCGTACGGCCCCGTGCCGGTCTGGATATAGAGGTAAGAAACCGACTCATGCAGGTCATGCATGACCGTCGGGTGCCATTTCTTGAACGTTGCTCCCACGATCTGCGACAGCCGCAGCGACAGCGTGAGCCCGTCGCGGTTGTCATCGTGCGAAACGTAGTGGCCCCACCAGATCAGCCCCGGCTGCGGCGCCTTGGGGTGCGCCTTGTGATGCATGTACAGCTCGACTTCGCGGTCGCGGCCATCGACCTGCGTGGCCGGCGTGATCATCACAATTTCGTGCTGGCGAATGTTCTGGTAAAACGGCGAGGGGTCTGTGGCCACGCGATAGGCCAGCTCCATCAGCATTTCCGGTGAACCGGTCTCGGTTGAGTGGATGCTGCCCAGCGCCCAATACATCGGCTTGCCCTGGGCAATGAGCGCATCGGCGTCTGCCTGACTCAGGCCGCGGGGGTCGGCCAGCTTGCCAGTGATGTCGCGATACTTGCCCAGATTGGCGATCGTGGCCGCGCTCGAGATGACGACCAGTTGCGTCTCCCGCCCTTCCTCGCTCTTGCCGATGTCGTAGACCTTGACGCGCGGGCTCTGCGATGCGAGGTGGGCCATGTAGGCCTCGATCTTCTCGATCCGGTCAAGCACGTTGGGTGCGCCCACAATGTGCCCAAGGAACTTGTCCGGCGCGTCGACGCACGAATCCGACTCCAGGTGATTCGTGAGCGCCGTCGTGAGCTCGGGCAGCGTGGTGTCTTTTTTGATCTGAGCCGTGTACTGCGTATCCGGCGTGACGGTACAGTTCTGTTGAGCCGCCAATGGCAACACGGTGATGGCGGCCATACCCGCCAGACATGTCAAAAGTGAGCGAAGGCGCATGCGAAAACCCCCCGCAAGGTTATACCAGAACTGACAGCCTGTTTGCTATAGCCTTGGCTGCGGTGCTAGCGTCGAACTATGGCGCATTACGATGTGATCATTATCGGCAGCGGCGCCGGCGGTGGCACCCTGACCCATCGGCTAGCCGCCAGCGGCAAGCGCATCCTCCTGCTCGAACGCGGCGGTTATCTGAAGCGCGAGAAGGAGAACTGGGACGCCAAGGCGGTCTTCGTCGACGCCCGCTACCGCGCGCCCGAACAGTGGCTCGACAAGGACGGTAACCTGTTTCACCCCGGCATTCAGTACTACGTGGGTGGCAATACCAAGGTCTATGGCGCCGCCCTGTTCCGCTTCCGCCCGCAGGATTTTGGCGAGTTGCGCCATTATGGCGGCGTCTCACCCGCCTGGCCGCTTGATTATAAGGATTTCGAGCCCTATTACACCCGCGCCGAGCAGTTGTTCCACGTCCACGGCCAGCACGGCGCCGATCCTATCGAAGGCCCCGCGAGTGCGCCCTATCCCCATCCACCGGTCAAGCACGAGCCGCGCATCCAGGAGCTGTCCGATGACCTCACCCGAGCCGGCCTGCACCCGTTCCCCCTGCCGCTCGGTATCCTCCTCGATCAGGACGACCAGGGCCAGCCCGTCTACAACAGCGCCTGCGTTCGCTGTCCGGCTTTTGACGGCTTTCCCTGCCTGGTGCGCGGCAAAGCCGACGCCGAAGTCTTGTGCGTGGCGCCCGCCCTGCAGCATCCCAACGTCACCCTGCTCACCGGCGCCTACGTCGAGCGCCTGGAAACCAGCCCCGATGGCCGTAGTGTCAGTAAGGTCATCGTCGAGCGCGGCGGCGCGCCGGAGGAATACACCGCCGACATCGTCGTGGTTGCCTGCGGCGCCATCAACTCGTCGGCGCTGCTGCTGCGCTCGGCCAACGACCAGCATCCGCAAGGGTTGGCCAACGGCTCGGACGTAGTCGGCCGTCATTACATGCGCCACAACTGCGCCGCCTATATGGCGCTCTCGCGCACCCCCAACCCGACCGTTTTTCAAAAGACCCTCGGCCTCAACGACTTCTACTTCAAGGCCGATGATTGGGACTACCCGCTCGGCCAAATCCAGATGCTGGGCAAGTCCGACGGTGAAATGCTGCGCGGCGAGGCGCCGTCCTGGGCCTTCATCAAGCCCGAGTTCACGCTCGACTACATGGCCGGGCACTCGATCGACTTCTGGCTGCAATCGGAGGATCTCCCCCAGCCGGACAACCGCGTCACCCTCGAGCGCAACCGGCAAATTCGACTTACCATGCACGAGAACAATCTTGAGGCGCACAAACACCTGCGCGCCAAGCTCCAGGAATCGCTGCACAAGCTCGGCATGCACGATCACCTCATGCCGCGCCGCCTGTACCTGGACAAGGAGATCCCCATCGGTGGCACGGCGCACCAGGCCGGAACGGTGCGTTTCGGACGCGATCCCAAAGCTTCGGCGCTTGACCTCAACTGCAAGGCGCACGAGCTCGATAACCTTTATGTCGTTGACGCCAGCTTTTTCCCCTCCATTGCCGCCGTCAATCCGGCGCTGACGATTGTCGCCAACGCTCTGCGCGTGGGCGACCATCTGCTCGAACGTTTACGCTAGCGCATGTGGCAACCCACAAGCTACGCCGCCGCATTGGGCCTCATGCTGCTCAGCATGGTGGCCTGGGGCAGTTGGGATAACACCCAAAAGCTTGCCCACACCCGCTTCGAGCTTTTCTACTGGGATTTCATCTGGGGCATCGTCGTCGCCGCCTTCATTGTCGGCCTTACGCTCGGGCGTCTCCAGACTCTCGGCTCCGCCAGCCTGCGGGTGCTGGTCTGGGCGTTTGCCGGCGGCATCATTTGGAATTTCGGCAATCTGTTTCTGGTCGCTGCCATATCGGTTGCCGGCATGGCCGTCGCCTTCCCGGTGGGCATCGGGCTGGCGCTGGTAATTGGCGGCATCCTCAATTACCTGGTGCAGCCCTCGGGCAATCCGTTCTGGCTGTTCGGCGGCATCGTGCTCATTTGTTTCGCCATGGTCAGCGATGCCCTCGCCTACCGCACGCTGGAGGACCTGCGGGGCCACGCCGGTAATGGCGGCAGCAAGGGCATCGCGCTCAGCCTGATTTGTGGCGTGGCGCTCGGCTTGTATTACCCCTTCGTCGCCAAAGCCATGCAAGGGCCGCATGCACTGGGTCCCTACACGGTGCTGGTTGTGTTTGTGATCGGCGCTCTGGCGTCGAACTTCGTCTTTAATGCCTATTTTATGCGCCGCCCGATTCACGGAGCGCCCGTGGGCTGGGCCGATTATGGCCGCTGCTCGCGGTCCACGCATATCTGGGGCATTGTTGGCGGCCTGATCTGGGGCGTGGGAACGATGGCCAGCTATGTGGCGGCTTCGGTGCCGCTGGTGGGGCCGGCCACTTCCTATGCCATGGGAGCGGGTAATGCCTTGATTTCGGCCATCTGGGGCGTGGCCGTCTGGAAGGAGTTTCGCGGGGGCAATCGCAGGGTCGGTATCCTGCTCACCATTATGTTTGTCCTGTTCATAGTGGGCCTGATTGCCATTGCTTTAGCCCCATTGCATGGTGCCTAGTGGTAGCATATCCCCATGCTCGCTACCCGAATTGAACAGAAGGGAAGTGCATTTTACTTCATTGCCTACCGTGCCGAAGACCTGCTGACGCGGGTGCGTTTCAGCAGCCGCTTTTACGGCGAGCAGGGCGAAACCCTGGCTGCCGATACTGCCCCCGAAGACAGCGATGAGGTCGCGCGCTTCATTGCCGGGGTGGAGAAGAAGGATGAGTCCTTTCAACGCGAAATGAAGCGAACGAAAGTCAAACAGATCATCAACTTCTACGAGACCGCCGAAAGCCAGCCGCCGATTCCAGGTACCATTCTCCTGTTCTCGCGCGAGCACCTGCGTTTCAATCCGCTGGGCCGCGGCATTGACAGTGCCGGCGAGCTGACCGAGCCTCACGAAAAATTCCTCATCATTGACGGCCAGCATCGCCTCGCCGCCCTGAGCTTCTATTGCAAACGCCATCCCCAGGAAGCCGCTGCACTGCGCGTGCCTTGCGTGATCTTTGACGGCCGCAGCGAAGACTTCGCCGTCGAAATGTTCGTCACCATCAATTCGACTGCGACCCGCATCAACAAGAGCCACATGGTGGATTTATACGAGCGCGTCTCCTGGACCACCCACGAGCAGCGCTTCGCCGCGCATGTGGCCGAAAAGCTTTACTCCGAGCAGGACAGTCCTCTGCGCTACCGCATCAACCGCCTGGGCGGCCGCAGCAAGCAGGTGAAGTGGATTCTGCAAGCCGAGCTGTTCAATGAACTCCATCGCTGGACGCGTGATGACGAATGGGACGTTACCGCCCGCCACGCTGCCGATCACGCCTATGCGCTGGTGCGCGATTTTCTGCAAGCGGCGCGCTCCGCCTGGGGTGAGGCCTGGGGCAACGAGCGCTACGAGGTCACCAAGCCGGTCACCATCAAGGCCATGCTGCGCGTGTGCAACGATCTGGCGATTGACGACCGCGTGGAAGGCCACGATGCCCCCGATCGCCTGCGCCGTTTCACCACTCGTCTGCACCCCTGGAGCGAGCTGGTGCGCGATTTCCGCAGCGAAGGCTTTTACGAACGCTTCCCCGCCAAAGGCCAGCTCGAGCGCGTCGGTCGCGTCGAGCGCCGCTTGGCCGAAGCCATCGGTCTGGCTTCGAGCGCGCGGCCGGCCAAGCGGGCTTCGGCCAACTGAGTCGAGGACCACGACATGAAAATTCTGGTTACAGGCGCGACCGGCCAGATTGGCAGCGCCGTCATGGCGGAGCTGGCGCGGCGCGGTATGCTGGTGCGGGCGTTCAGCCGCAAGCCGCCCGCCGCCCATACCTTGCCCGAGGGTTCGGATTGGTTTCAGGGCGATCTGCTCGATCCCGCTGCGCTGGAGCGGGCCTTACAGGGCGTTCACAAGCTGTTCTTGCTGAATGCGGTTGCCCCCGATGAGCTGACGCAGGCGCTGATCGCCTACAGCCTGGCGCGGCGGTTGGGTGTGGCGCATGTCGTCTACCTGTCGGTATTTAAAGTCGACCAGTTCCGCGATGTGCCGCACTTTGCCTCGAAGCTCGCGGTTGAAGCCGCGCTGCGGGAGTTTGGTGTGCCGTTTACGATCCTGCGCCCCGGCTATTTTTATCAGAACGACACGAGGTTGCAAGGCGCGCTCGCTGGCGGAGGCGTATACCCCTCCCCCATCGGAACCGGCGGCATGGCGGCCGTGGACGTACGCGACATCGCCGCAGCCGCCACCGAAGCATTGATCGGTACTGGCCATGCCGGCAAAACCTATAATTTGGTTGCCGGCCAACTCACCGGTCCCGGCGTGGCCGAAATCTGGAGCCGCGCGCTGGGCAAACCGGTGCGCTACGCCGGCCACGATTTCGGCGCCTGGGAAAAGCAAATGGCGGCGTTCGTCCCGGCCTGGTCGGCCTTTGATCTGCGAGTGATGTTCCAGGGCTACACCGAACGCGGCTTCACGGTGACTCCGGCCGAGGTCGAGGCCTTCGCCGCTCTGCTCGGCCACGCGCCGCGCCGCTACGAGGACTTCGCTGTGGAAACCGCCGCCACCTGGCGTTCGCCAACGCGGGGGCCGCGCTCATAGTCGCCCGCTGCGGTTTCATCGGCGCCAGCCGGCAGGCGCAGTCGGCGGAATAGCACCGTGAGCAGCACGGCGGCGGCGAGGTTTGCCACCACGGCATCGACAGCGGCGTATGCCGCGATGTTCAATCCGGCGAAGTGCAGCGGGTACACCGAGGTGCGCAGGCCCATGGCCCAACCCATCGCCGTGCCCACGGCCATGCCCAGCGCCCAGCCAATTACCAGCGCTGCGGGATGGAGCCAGCGCCGGTAGAGGCCGAAAATCACCGCCGGGAATGTCTGCAAAATCCAGATGCCGCCCAGCAGTTGCAGGTTGATGGCATAGGTCTGATCCCCGAAAATTACAAACGCCACCGCGGCCAGCTTCAGCAACAGCGAGATCAGTTTGGCGAGGCGGGATTCCTGCTGCGGGCTGAGCTGCGGATTGACGTACTCGCGCCAGAGATTGCGCGTGAACAGCGTGCCGCAGGCAATCGCCATGATGGCCGCCGGCACCAGCGCGCCAACGGCAATTGCGGCCATGGCGAAGCCGGCGAACCAGGCGGGGAACATGTTCGTAAACAGCGCCGGGACGATGCTGTTGCGGTTAGCGCTGTGGATGCCGGCCGCCAGCGCCACATAGCCCAGCAGCGCGATCAGGCCCAGCAGAAACGTATAGGCGGGCAGGAATACAGCATTGCGCTCGATGGCGCGATCACTGGCTGCGCTCAGGATGCTGGTTGCCGTGTGTGGGTACAGAAACGCTGCCAAACCTGAGCCCAGCGCCAGCGTCGCAAACGCGAGAAACTGTTGCGGCTTCAGCATCAGCGCGCCTGCCGGATGATGCGTGGCCAGCATCGCAGCGGCCACATGGAAAATATGACCGTAGCCGCCAAGCCGGATCGGTATCCAGATCACCGCGGCCAGAATCACGATGTAGACCATGGCGTCTTTGGCAATGGCCACGATGGCCGGCGCACGCAGCCCGCTGACGTAGTCATAGGCGGCCAGAATCAGAAAAGCGATGAATAAGCCCACGTCGCTGGCCGCGGCCGGCGAGCGAAAGCCCAGCGCGGCAATCGCCACCTGCATGCCCAGCAACTGCAACGCCAGATACGGCAACGTCGCCAGAATACCGGTGATTGCGATGGCGGACGCCAGCGGACGGCTGCCATAGCGCCCACGCACGAAATCCGCCAGGGTTGTATAGTCGCGGCGCCTCGATACGCGCCACAAGCGCGGCATCACCAGATAGACAAACGGATACACGAGGATGGTGTAAACCAGCGCGAAAAACCCCATCGCGCCCACGCCGTACACCAGCGCCGGAACGGCAATGATGGTGTAGGCGGAGTAAAAGTCGCCGCCGATCAGAAACCACGTCAGTACGGCGCCAAAGCGGCGGCCGCCGAGCGCCCATTCCTCGATGCCATGCAAATCGGCAGGCCGCCAGCGTGCCGCCCACAGGCCCAGCACGGTGACCGACAGCAGACAGGCGGCAAAGACGGCTGCGGCGGTGAAGTTCATGTCACTGCCTGAGCTTATAGACGATGCCGGTCAAACCTGCCGTCAGCATGACCCACAGGAACATGTACCAGTAGAAAAAGGGGAAGCCCCACAGCACTGGGCCGGCGCGCGCGTACCAGGGAATCCACAGTAGCGCCACATAGGGCACAAGCAGCAACCAGATCAGCGCGCGTCGGTGAGCCATGGTGGTTGCAGGGAGCCGTAATCCGTCGCCTGCTACGGCAGGTCGCTTGCCCAAGCAGACAGCACCCGCAGATACTGGTGATCGCCGGGATAGGTAGCGGCTAGAAAGTGCTGTCCGTCGGGCGCCGCGGCAATGGCCTCGGGGAAGCGCGTCGCCACGACTTGCGGCGCGCCCGGCACCGGCGCTCCCCCGCTCACCGTCACCGGAATCGCCAGCAACTGCCCCTGCTCGTCAATCACGTCGAGTTCGCGCCCGCCTTTCACCCAAAAAAACCGCGATACGCCGGCAGTCGTGGCCTCCCACACCGAATCCGAGCCTCCGCGAAACGGCACCAGGTACACATTTTCGGCTTGCCCCGGCGATCCCGCCAGGTAAGCCACCCAGCGGCTGTCGGGCGACAACTCCAATTCAGCGATATTCATGTTGGGCGTTGACGTAATGCGGCGCAATTTTCCGCTGCTCACGCTCATCGCCGCAAGGGAATTGAGCCCATGCGCGTCCACCAGCATGCACAGAAGCTCTTTGCCGTCCGCTGACCATCCGGCAGGTTCAAAAAATCTTGTCCCGGGCGGGCCGCCTCCAATCCGCTGGCGCGTTCCTCCGGCCGCTGCAATCCGCCACGCCGTGGCTCGGTCCGAATACGCGATCCAGCGGCCATCGGGCGACCAGACGGGCGAGGAATGTATGCGTGGCCCTCCGAACGTCAGGCGCGTGGTCGCGCCGCCGGCGCTGCTCTCTGTCCAAATGTCCTGTATCCCATCGTCAATTGCGAGGGCGAAGTGTCCGCCATCCGGCGCAATCGCCACCTGCACCGCCTGACCGCTGTAAGGCGGCAGAAGCGGACCGAGCACGCCGCCGCGGCTTGCCCACGCCAGCCGCTGCTGGCCGGCCGATCCGGCGGCGTACACCAGCATCCCGGTGCGTGAAACTGAATATCCCGGACGCCAGCTCTCTACGTCGTCGTAAATACCGGTGGCGACTGGGTGCGGCGAGCCGCCGAGGGCTCCCGTCGCCTGGTTCAGCCGCTCCGCCAGCAGCGTGCCCCGGTCCGAATACAGCAGAAAGCCCTGGGCATAGACGCCGCCCGTCTGCGCCGCCACCAGCGGCCGATTCATCTTCCCGTCGAGCGAAGCCTCGTAGATCATGTCGTGCGCCGGGTCGTTGTGGCTGACCGTCATGTAGAGAAAATGCTTGCCGTCGGGCAGAAAATACGGGAACCGGTCCGAATCCACCCCGCCGGACGGCTTCAGCACCGGTTGCGGCGCGCCGCCACTGGCGCGGATGCGCGCCAGCCCTCCGCTGGAATCGGGTGCATAGAGGATGGTTCCGTCCGCCGCCCAACTCCCGCCCCGAAACGTGCCCACGGGCGCCAGTTCGTGCGGTTGCCCGCCTGCCAAATCCAGCACTATCAGCGCGCCGGTATCGACCACGCCCACTGCAGTCGAGCTCTGCGAAAACCCAATCTCGTGGCTGTCAGGCGACCAGAACGGCAGCGCCGCGCCCGCCGTGCCGGGCAACTCGCGCGCCGTCGGGCTATCGAGCGCCCGCAGCCACAGCGAGGTGTGATTGCCGCTGCCCGCCAGAAACACGACCTTGCTGCCATCGGGGGAAATCGCAGGGGTGCCCGGATGCACCCCTTGAAATTCAAACTGCGTACCTGCCGGCGGCGCAATCTCGGCGCTGATCTGCGCCGCTGGCGCCGCCGGCCGCAAGCTCCACGCCCCTGCCGCCGCCACGATCACTGCGGCTGCCGTGACCGCCGGCCACAGCCAGCGCCGCCGGGCGGGAGCCGCCGCCGCTGCCGGAGGTACGGATTCGCCCGCCGCAGCCAGCATCAATCCCGCATCGTGCGCTGATTGTACCCGCTCGTCTGGATTTCGCGCCAGGCTGGCCTGCACCAGCCGGTTCAGCGCCGCCGGCTCAATTGCATGCCTGCCTTGATAGGCCGCCTCGCCCGTGACCATTTCGTAGAGCACGCACCCGAAAGCGTAGATATCCGTGCGTGCGTCGGCCTCGCGCCCCTCCAGTTGCTCGGGCGCCATGTAGGGAACTGTCCCCATCACCACGCCCGCTTGCGTCATGGCCGAAAGCGTAGGCGCATCCGATGCCGCTGCCGTCTGTGCAAAGCCCGGCGCCACATTTGCTTTCGCCAGTCCGAAGTCGAGCAGCTTGGCGCCGCCTCGCGTAAGCATCACGTTCGCTGGTTTGAGATCGCGATGGACAATACCGGCGCGATGCGCCCGCTCCAGCGCCGAAGCGATCTCGCTGCCAATGGTGATCACTTCGTCCAGCGGCAGCGCTCCGCGCCGCACCCGCACGGCGAGGGTTTCCCCCTCCAGGTACTCCATGACCAGATACGCCGTCGCGCCTTCCTGCCCGAGGTCGTGCAGTACGCAAATGTTCGGATGCTGCAGCGCGGCGATCGCTCGCGCTTCGCGCTCGAAGCGTCCGCGCAGCTCGGGCGTGGCATCGAGTTTCGCCGCGAGCACCTTGAGCGCGACGGTGCGGTCCAGGCGCGTGTCACGGGCGCGGTACACTTCGCCCATTCCGCCCGCTCCCAACGCCGACTCCACCTCGTAAGGCCCCAGCCGCGTGCCTCGCCCCAGCATCCGGCAATTATACGCCTGCGATCAGCTCGTGCGCGTGCCGTTGCAGACCGGGATTTCTTAACTCCTTTAGCGCATCTTGAGCTTCAGCACGCGCGGGCCGCGAAATTCACGCAGTGGGCGAACAAGCCGGTGGCTCGTTCGCGCCCCCGGCAAATCGCGGGGCGCGCCGCTTTGCACTGCGGGCAAAATCGGCGCGAAAGGCCGCGAAAATCCGAAGGGCGGCCCGCCCCCGGGGAGCGATGCAGGCGCGGCCCCAGCGTAGCTCAGCGCCGGGTTGGGGCCACGGGCCCCCAACGTCGCCCTGCGCTGCTACAGCA
>JBOGKK010000302.1:0-9698 GCA_050745425.1 Terriglobales bacterium | reverse complement strand
GCGTTATTGACCAGCACATCCGCGCGCCCCCAGCGCTGCTTCACCGCGGCCGCAAACCCGGCCACCGCGGCGGCATCGCTGACGTCGCCGCGGATGTCAAGCGGCGGCTCGGGCGTGCCCATTCCGCACACGGCTTCCGCCGCCGCCGCAGATCCTTGTTGGTCAAATAACGCCAGCGCATACCCGCGCTCGGCCAGCACCTCGGCGGTTTTCCGTCCAATCCCCTGCGCCGCCCCCGTAATCACGGCTACTCGCATTCATGCCCCCTTACGTTGTTTGTTGGCCGCCCGTTTTTCAGGTGTGCCCGATGGAATCGCATTACTGCCGGCCAGTGCTCTGCGCCTTGATAAAGCTCTCGCCGGTATGGTTCTCGATAATTTTCAGGGCAGGAGAGTTCATCATGGCAAACATGTAGCAGTGGTGAACGGTCAGCACAAGATCCTGCAATTGCTGGTCCGACTCCAGCGGGAGCACCCGCAATCCGATTTTCACACATTCATCCAGCGGTATGTGACGCTCGTGGGCCTTGTGGAGTCCGTCGTCACTCAGGAAAGCCACTATGCTCGAAGCCTTCGCCGCGGCATCGCCATCGCCGTAGAACATGACCTCGGTCAATTGACGAGTGACGAAATCACGCGTCCAGTCGATAGCTTGCTGGCACTGTCCAAGGAATGTCGGGCGGTACTGCTGAAGGATGGGTTGCCAGACATGGATGTAAGAGGCGTCTTCCTTGAGATCGATTAGCGATCGCTTAAACTCGTTGATTACGCCCTGCGCAGGGATTCCCCGGAGCTGCGGGTCAATCGGTCCGAGGCTTGACTGCTTGCCGAGGACAATTTGCCTGGCCGGGCAGGCAATCATGGTACCGGCGGACATCGCGATCTGCGGCACTATGACACGGATGTTCCGGTCAAACATGATTTGCAGGTAATGAACAATGCTCTCCGTCGAAGCGATGCTACCGCCAGGGGTGTGCAGCACCAGATCCAAGCCCCTGGAGCGGTCCAGCTTGTGAACCGCCATCATGAAGCCATTCACGTCCTCATCGTTTATATCGAGGAGTTGGAGGTTGGGCTTCGAAAGGAAGGCCGAATAGTAGGCGATGACATTCCGTTTCGTGTGTGCAGCCAGTGAGGCGAGGTACTCGCGTCTGACTTCATCGGCGGCGGCATTCGATTTTGCCGATCGCTCCTGAATCGCCCGGAATACCTCACTCCAGTCGGGCATCCCGTCAGTCCTGCCCGGTCACCGTACACGTCCAGCTTGTCGTGATTGTCTGAACTGGCCGCAGAGGAGACGGCTGCGCCAGACTCTGATCGTCGGTCGCATCCGGTTCGTCGGCTGCACCTCCTACCAACCGGCGGTGGGCCTTCTCCAAGTCGTTTGTGGCCTGAGTTTGTTCGAGCTGAGGGTACATGTCTGTATTCACCATGGATGGTACGCTCCGCGCGGTCAATTTGTATATGCAAATTAGATGCCAACATCAGATGAGGTTGCCAATACACTCAATTGTAGGGCGGCGCACTTGAGGCACTACAGCCGGAGCGCGTCTCAGCGCCCGCTATGATGGAATTATGCGGGCGCTGCTGATCGGGACTTACGAGATGGGCCGGCAGCCGTTCGGATTGGCCTCCCCCGCGGCGTGGTTGCGGCGCGCGGGCTGGGAAGTGCTTTGTATCGACACTTCGCGCCAGGAGATGGACGATGCCGCCGTGGGTGCGGCCGATCTCATCGGTCTCTACTTGCCGATGCACACAGCAACGCGCCTTGCCCTTACGCTGCTGCCCCGGTTACGCGCGCTGGCGCCAAAGGCACGCATCTGTGCCTTCGGACTCTACGCACCCATGAATGCGGCGCTGCTTCGTGCGGCCGGCGCCGACACGATCCTCGGGCCGGAATTTGAAGCCGACCTCGTCGCCGGCGTTCCCGGCTCCGGGACGGGTATTCCGCGCCTGCAGTTCACCGTTCCCGACCGGCGCGGCCTGCCGCCGCTCAGCGCCTATGCACACCTGCATCTGCCCAGCGGGGAGCACCGCATCACCGGCTATACGGAAGCCTCGCGTGGTTGCAAACACCAGTGCCGCCATTGCCCGATTGTGCCCATCTACGGCGGCCAGTTTCGCATCGTTGCCCCTGATGTGGTGCTCGCCGACATCCGCCAGCAGGTGGAAGCGGGCGCTGAGCACATCACCTTTGGCGATCCCGATTTTTTCAACGGCCCCACGCACGCCATGCGTATCGTCGAGGCGCTGCATCGCGACTTTCCGGCGCTCAGCTTCGATGTAACCATCAAGGTTGAACACTTGTTGCATCATTCCGCGCTGCTGCCGCGCTTGCGCGCCGCCGGTTGTGCGTTGATCACGACCGCGGTCGAGTCATTCGACGACGCAGTGCTCGCCAAGCTCGACAAGGGCCACACGGCCGCCGATTTTTTCCGCGCCCTCGATCTGACACGGCGCGAAAGCCTGCCGCTCAACCCCACCTTTGTCAGTTTCACTCCCTGGACTACGGTGACCAGCTTCCGTGCCATGTTCGAGGCATTGGTGGAGCACGAACTGGTCCATCAGATTGCATCCGTGCAGTTCGGCATCCGCCTGCTGATTCCGGAGGGCTCGCGCATCCTCGAGCTGCCCGACGCACCGCAATGGCTGGGTGCCTTTGACGCCGAAGCCCTCAGCTACCGCTGGCGTGCGCCGGAACCCGAGGCCGGCGAGTTATGCACCAGGGTTCAGGCGCTGGTGGCACAGGCGGCCAAGGCTCGCAGCACACGTGAGGAGACCCTCGCCGCAGTGGCCGGCCTCACCGGCGGCGTACGCCTGCCGGCTCCCGCCGCGCCGCGTGCTACGATTCCTTATCTCGACGAACCCTGGTTTTGTTGAGCCGAGCCGACCGGCGAGCAGTTTGCTCGTCTCGTGGGCGGCAACTGAGGAACGGCGTGCCCCATCTCAGGCTGGCAGCGAACAAGCAGACCGGCGTGTGCTACGCGATCACGGTCGAAGGGCTGGAGCTGCCCGTCATCGACATCACCCATCCGGCTTTTGCCGAAGCCGTGCTCACCGATGCCGATCTGCAGGCGCGCTTTCTTCGCTTTCTGACCCGCAGCCCGTTTCGCCGCCTACCCAAATTCCTGCGGCAACGGCTGATGGCACGCATGATGCGCGGCTCGCTCGTGGGCCAGGTCATGCAGCAGGCGCGCGGAACGTTTGTCTCCGGCACGAGTACCTACATCATGAAGCTCGGCCCCGGCATGCTCGGCACGGTCAGCACCAGGTCCATCGATCGCCACATTGCGCAGGGGCCATCGCTGCTCTCCATGCGCCTGCGTCTGCGCGACATGGCGCACTACCTGGCCGATACTGTCGAACCGCTGCTCGCCGCCGGTTCCCGGCTTCCATTGCAGTTTGTCGACGTCGCCGGCGGCCCCGCCGCCGACGCCTGGAATGCTCTGCTGCTGCTACACCAGCGCCAGCCCGGCTTGCTGAACGCACGCGCCATCGCGATCGATGTCTTCGATCAGGACGAGGCGGGGCCGGCCTTTGGCCAGGCTGCCGTCGCGGCCTTGTGCGAGCCAGCTTATCCTCTGCAGGGCCTGGCGATCACCTTCCGGCGCGTGCCCTACGACTGGCGCCACACGGCGCCACTCGAACAGGCACTCGCCACGCGTGCAAGCGGCACACTGACCCTTGCCTCCTCGGAGGGCGGACTGTTCGAATACGGTGAGGACGAGGCGATCGTGGCCAACCTGACGGCGCTGCGTCAGGCCGGCAGCGTCATCGCCGTCGCCGGCACGTTTGCCGCCGCCGACGAGCTTTCTCGCAAGATGCGCGCGGACCATGGCGCGGCCGTCCACCCCCGCAGCGTGGCTGCCTTCGCTGCCCTCGCCGCCCGCACGGGCTGGAAGATCAGCCGGCTGCACGAAGTCCCGCTCAGCAATCGCGTACTGCTGACGCCGGAGTAAATCCCCGGCCGGCAAGCAGGAACTCGCGTACGTAGCGGCCGACCCCCTCCTCCAGGCTGGTCACGGGCAGCGCGCAACCGGCCGCGCGCAAGCGCGTCAAATTGGCGCAGGTCGAATACTGGTAGGCGGCGCGCAGCTCGGCGGGCATGGCGATGTATTCAATCGCCGGCTCGCGCCCCAGCGCCCGAAACGTGGCATGGGCGAGATCATTCCAGGAGTGCTTGCTGCCGCTGCCCACGTTGTAAATGCCGGTCGCTTCCGGGTGATCAAGAAACCAGGCGGTCATGGCGGCGGCATCCTCAACGTAAAGGAAATCGCGTTCCTGCATCCCGTCGGCGAATTCGGCCTTGTAAGACCGGAACAGGCCGACCTTGCCGCTCGACTGGATCTGCTCGAAAGCCTTGAGCACCATGCTGCGCATGCTGCCCTTGTGCTGCTCGTTGGGGCCGTAAACGTTGAAGTATTTCAGCCCGGTGATGGCGCCCGGGCCGCGGAAGGCGCCATGCTCGAGCGCCCACAGATCCATGAGGTGCTTGGAAACGGCGTAGCGGTTCATCGGGCGCAGGTGCGGCAGAATCTCGAGGTCGTCGGCATAGCCGAGCTCGCCCGCGCCATACGTGGCGGCGCTCGAGGCGTACACGAAGCGGACGCCGTGCTCCAGCGCCCACATCGCCAGATCGCGAGTGCAAGCGAAGTTGTTGCGCATCAGAAAGCCGGCATTCGTTTCGGTGGTCGAGCTGCACGCGCCCAGATGAACGATGGCATCAGGCGGCGGCGTCACCGTACCGCCTGCGAGCGCGGGCAGCAGCTCGCTCGCGTCCCAGTAGTTCGCCAGCGGCACGCCGGCAAGGTTGCGCCAGCGCTCGTCGCGATCGAGTACATCCACCGCCGATACCATCCAGCCCGCGCCGGCAAGATGTGCGGCCAGGACGCTGCCGATGAAACCCGCGGCGCCGGTCACGACAACGTGCCGAATTGGGTGCGATCCTTGCATCAAGCGCCGTCAGCAGACTAACGCAAAACGCGGGTCAGAAGCCAGAGGATAGCGGCCGCGTAGAGCCCGGCGATGAGGTCATCGGCCATAATGCCCCACCCGCCGCGCAGGCGCTCAGCCTGCCGCGCCGGCGGCGGCTTGATGACGTCGAACAGACGGAACAGCACAAACCCGGCCATGGCGGCGGCGGCGCTGAAGGGCGCGACGAACACAAACGTGAGCAGTTGCCCTGCAATTTCGTCGAGTACGACATTGCGCGGATCCTCGATGCCGGTCAGCCGTTCGGCCGTCGTTGCGGCATAACCGCCGGCCATGAACAACACCACGCAGGCGGGCACGATGAACAGCCACGATGGCGGCTTCCACCAGCACAACGCCGCCACGATGGCGGAGGCAATCGTCGCCGGTACCCACGGAATCAGCCCGATCGGTCCGCCAATCGACAGCCAGTGCTGTGCGCGCTCCCACCTGCTGCCGTGCGTGGGCAGCGCCGTCGGCACCGTCAGACCATAGGGCTTGGAGCGTACCGGCATGGCGTGGCCTTCAGCGCGGACGGCGCGGGCGCACCGGCACCAGCGCCTCGCGCGCATTGTCGAAGTTCAAGCCGGCGCTGACCAGATCGTGCTGCACGAAGTCGACGAACTCCTGCATTTGCTGTTGCATCTGCTGCATGCGCTCGCGCAGACCGAGAATCACCTCGACCCCCGCCAGGTTCACTCCCATGTCGCGCGTGAGCGACAGAATCACCTCCAGCCGCTGCAGGTCTTCTTCCGTATACAGCCGCGTGTTGCCTTCCGTGCGCGAGGGCTTGAGCAGACCTTCCCGCTCGTACAGCCGCAGCGTCTGCGGATGCACGCCGTACTGCTCGGCAACGGCAGAAATCATATATGCGGCGCGGCCTTTTTTGCGGACCATACAGCCTCTCCCTACTGCGCTTGCGCCTGCTTGAGCACGGCCTCGCGCGCGTCTTCGGGGTTGAGACGGGCGAACTCGCGCAGCAGCTCGCGGCTTTGCTCGTCGCGCAGCTTGGGCACCATCACCTGCACCTCCACGTATTCATCGCCGCGCACACCGTCGTGCTGCGCGTTGCCGACCCCGCGCTCGCGCATGCGGAACTTTTGCCCGGTCTGCGTCCCCGCGGGAATGTTCAGCAGCGCCTTGCCCTCGATGGTCGGCACCCCGATTTTCGCGCCCAGCGCCGCCTCCGTAATGCTGATGGGCACCTTCACGTGGATATCATCGGCCTGCCGTTGAAACAGCGCGTGCGGCTTGACGCGCACGATCACGTACAGGTCGCCGCTGCCTTCCGACCCCCAATTGCCTTTGCCCGCAATGCGCAGCCGCGCCCCCTCGCGCGTGCCCGGCTTCAGCCGCACTTCGAGCGCTTCGGTCTGCTGCACCCGCCCCTGGCCCTGGCAGCGCGGGCAGGCCGAGCCGGCTTTGCCCGAGCCCCCGCAGGCGCCGCAACGCAGGTTGAAGTTCATCCCGCTCACCGTTTGGGCCACTTGCCCTTTGCCGCCGCATTCCGGGCAGCTTCCGCCGCGCCCGCCCGTGCCGGTGCCGTTGCACTGCGGGCAGCGGTCCTGGCGCGGAATACTCAGCCGCAGCACTGAGCCCCGAATGGCGTCCCAAAAGCCAACCGTGACCTGATACTCAAGATCACTGCCGGGGCTCTCGGCCGGAGCGCCTTGACGGTTGAAAATGCTGGAAAAAATATCGCGAAAGGAACCGCTGCTGCTCCCGCCCCCACGCCGCCCGGCGCCCGCTCCGGGCGCGGAGCCGGAACCATCGAAGCCGGAAAAATCGAAACCCGAAAAATCCACTCCCGGCGGCGGCGCCCCCGCCCAGCGCCCGCTGCCTCGAGCCCCCTCGCCGCCCCTGGCCGCGCCCGTGAATACATCCGCGCCTTGCTGAAAAGCTTGATCGTTGTAGAAACCGGTTTTGTCGTAGAACTCGCGCTTTTTCGCATCGCTCAGGATGTCGTAGGCTTCCTGAACCTGTTTGAAGCGCTCCTCGGCGCTCTTGTTGTTGGGGTTGACGTCGGGATGCAGCTTGCGCGCCAGCCGCCGGTAAGCCTTGCGAATCTCCTCGGCCGGTACGTCCCGCTTGATCCCCAATACGGCGTAATAATCTTTGGTGGCCGTAGGCACGTGAGGGCTAGTTTACCCCTTCTTGCCGTCGCCGTCGGCATCCACGTACTCGGCATCGATCACATCGCCGGGTTTGGCTTCGCCGTTCCCGTGCCCGCTGGGCTCCGCGCCCGCCGGTGGCGGCTCCGGCGGCGCCGTGGGCTCACCCTGCGCCTGCTGCTGGCTGGCGTTTTTGTACATAGCCTCGGCCAGCTTGTGCGTTGCCGCGGTGAGGGCGTCCTTGGCGCCCACCATGGCGGCCGTATCGCCGCCTTCGAGCGCCTTGCGCGCGCCGCTGAGCGCCGCCTCGACCGCCTCGGCATCGCTGGCGGGAACCTTGTCGCGGTTCTCCTTCAGCATCTTGTCGGTGTTATAGACCAGGCTGTCGAGCTGGTTGCGGGCTTCAATTTCCTCGCGCCGCTTCTTGTCGTCCTCCGAGTTTGCCTCCGCTTCCTTGGTCATGCGGTCGATCTCGTCTTTCGACAAGCCGCTGGAGCTGGTGATGGTGACCTTCTGTTCCTTACCCGTTCCCAGGTCCTTGGCGCTTACGTTGACGATCCCGTTGGCGTCAATGTCAAATGTTACTTCGATCTGCGGCACCCCGCGCGGCGCACTGGGCAGGCCGACCAGGTGGAATTTTCCCAACGTGCGGTTCTGCGAAGCCATCGGACGTTCGCCCTGCAGCACGTGCACTTCGACCGAAGTCTGGTTGTCGGCCGCGGTCGAAAACGTCTCGCTCTTGCGCGTCGGAATGGTCGTGTTTTTCTGAATCAGCACCGTGTTCACGCCACCCAGCGTCTCGATGCCGAGCGACAGCGGCGTCACGTCGAGCAGCAGCAGGTCTTTCACCTCGCCCGCCAGCACGCCCGCCTGAATGGCGGCGCCCACGGCAACCACCTCGTCGGGGTTGACGCCCTTGTGCGGCTCCTTCTTGAACAGATCCTTCACAATCTGCTGCACCCGCGGAATGCGTGTCGAGCCGCCGACCAGCACCACTTCGTTGATCTTGTCGGCGCTGAGGCCGGCGTCTTTCAACGCCTGCAGGCAGGGCGCCGCCGAGCGCTGCAAAATGTCTTCCACCATGCGCTCGAACTGCGGGCGCGAGAGCTTTTTCAGCAGGTGTTTGGGGCCGCTGGCGTCGGCGGTGATGAAGGGCAGGTTGATTTCGGTCTCCTGCGTCGTCGACAACTCCATCTTGGCTTTCTCGGCGGCGTCCTTCAGCCGCTGCAGCGCCATCTCGTTGCCGCGTCCGCGCAGGTCGATGCCCTAGTCTTTTTTGAACTCGTCCACCAGCCAATCCACCAGACGCTGATCGATGTTATCGCCGCCCAGGTGCGTGTCGCCGTTGGTTGATTTCACCTCGACCACGCCTTCGCCGACTTCCAGAATCGAAATGTCAAACGTCCCGCCGCCAAAATCGTAAATGGCGATGGTCTCTTCCTTCTGCTTGTCGAGCCCGTAGGCGAGCGCCGCCGCCGTGGGCTCGTTCACGATGCGCTTCACGTCGAGCCCGGCCACCCGCCCGGCATCCTTGGTCGCCTGCCGCTGCGCGTCGTTGAAGTAGGCGGGCACGGTAATGACGGCTTCGGTGACCTTCTCGCCCAGATAATCGTCGGCCGCCTGCTTCAGCTTCTGCAGAATAAACGCCGACACCTCCGGCGGCGTATACGTCTTCCCCTGCACCTCGACTGCTACGTGGTCGCCCTGCTGCACCACCTTGTAGGGCACCATCTTCATCTCCTCCGACACCTCGTCGTAGCGCCGTCCCATGAAGCGCTTGATCGAGTACACCGTACCGTCAGGGTTCGTGATCGCCTGCCGCTTGGCGACCTGCCCCACCAGCCGTTCCCCGTTTTTGGTGAAGGCGACCACCGACGGCGTGGTGCGCCCGCCTTCGGCGTTGGCGATTACCTTGGGCTCGCCGTTTTCCATGACGGCGACCACGCTGTTTGTGGTGCCGAGATCAATCCCGATGATTTTTGCCATGTTTTCCCTGCCAATGCCAGCCTAGGCCATGAGCGTGGCATTGTCAAGCAGAATCTTAGCGCGCTGTTGTCAACTTTGCCCCCAGCGCCAGCCCCAGCGACTCCCGCCAATGCGGCAGCGGCGGCAAGCCCAGCCGCGCCAGCCGCTGGTTGGCCAGCACGGTCATGGCGGCGCGCCGCGCCGGACGCTCATCGCCGGTCACGTAATGCAGCTTGGGGCGCAAGCCGGCCCGGCGGCAAACCTCCCGCGCGAACTCCCCGGCGCCGCATTCCCCCTCACCGGCGAGGTGAAATAGGCCATTGGCGCCGCATTCCAGCAAAGCGAGCGTGGCGGGCACAATATCGCGTACTGAGGTGGGGTTCAGCCACTGCCCGCGCACGATGCGAATGGGCTGGCCGGCGCGCGCCAGCTCGACGAAGCGCTGCTCCAGGTTCACGCGCCCCGGCGACAGCGAATGCCCGCCATACAAGTTTGCCACCCGCAGCACGAGCGCCTGCGGCGAGGTCCGCAGCACCGCCTGCTCACCCAGCAGCTTGCTGTAGCCATAAAAATTCACCGGCGCGGGCGCGTCGTTCTCGCTGCGCGCTCGCTCCAGCCCGTCGCCCCCAAACACGTAATCGGTGCTGAAATG
>JBOGKK010000301.1:0-9064 GCA_050745425.1 Terriglobales bacterium | reverse complement strand
GGCAAAAATTAGTTACACCGAACGAGCTGCCGCCTCCTGCTGCTCATCGAGCACCGCACGCACCTTTGCCGCCAGCATTTCGGGCGTAAACGGTTTTTGAATAAACCCCGCTGCCCGCTCCAGTTCCCGCCGCTTCGCGGTCTCCAGATCAGCGTAGCCGGAGACGAAGAGCACCGGCAACCCGCGGCGCCGCTCCGCCAACCGCCGCGCCAACTCAAGCCCATCCATTTCCGGCATGACGACGTCAGTGATCACCATGTCCAGCCGCCCCGTATAGCCATCCAGCAACTGCAATGCCCGGCCCGGGCCGCTGGCGTCGAGCGCCTCATAGCCGCGCGAGCGCAGCGCCTCACACGTTAACTCGCGCACCCCATCCTCATCCTCGACTACCAGAATGGTCTCCCCGCCCCCGCATGCCGCGGCCGCACGCGACGGCGTCCTCGCCGCCTGCCGTGCCTCCACGCGCGGCAAGTACACCCTGACCGTGGTCCCGCGCCCGAGTCCGCTTTCGATGTCGACCGTCCCGCCGCTCTGCTTCGCAATTCCAAGCACTGACGCCAGACCGAGGCCCGTGCCCTTGCCTACAGGTTTCGTCGTAAAAAACGGCTCAAAAACGTGACTTCGGGTCTCGGCATCCATCCCCGTTCCGGCATCCCGCACGGCTAGCTGCACGTACTCACCGGGGGCGCAATCTCCCCCATTCATGCCGCGGCCGCCATCAAGCCTGGCATTGGCCGCCTCCAGGCTAATGCGCCCGCCCTTTGGCATCGCATCACGTGCGTTCACCACCAGGTTCATCAGAATCTGCCCAATTTGGCCCGAGTCCACTCGCACCGTGCCCAGCCCCGGCTCGCAAACGCACACCAGATCAATATCCTCGCGCAGCACCTGCCGCAGCAGCGGCATCATCTCTTCCAGTACGCGGCCGAGGTCCAGGAGTTTAGGCTCAACTACCTGCCTGCGACTGAATGCGAGCAGTTGTTTCGTCAGCCATGCCGCGCGCTCCCCCGCCTGGCGAACGCTTTCCAGCGCGCGCCGCCGGCGCCCACCACTCAAGCGCGCGCCACCCTGCTCCAACAGCAATTCCATGTAGCCATTGATCACCGTCAGGAGATTGTTGAAATCGTGTGCCACGCCGGCAGCCAGGCGCCCGACCACCTCCATTTTTTGCGCTTCCTGAAACTGCGCGCGCAGATTGCGCCGCTCGGTGGCATCAGCAAGCGTCACCACCGCGCCCACCAGTTTGCCCTCGCGATACAGCGGGCTCGCACGCACGTCTGCCGGAAAACTGGTGCCATCGACGCGCCACATCAGCTCCTCATCCAGACTGACAGGCTGGCCCGCATGCAGGGCGCCAAGCAGACTGCATTCCTCCTCCGGGTAAAGCTTCCCGTCGGCACGCGTATGATGTGCCAGCGGGTGCATCAGCTTACCCGACAGCTCGCCGCTGCAGCGCAGCCCCAGATGCGCCGCAGCCGCCGGGTTGCACCAAACAAACCGGCCGTCGAGATCGAGCGCAAAGATGCC
Source organism: Terriglobales bacterium (assembly GCA_050745425.1). Taxonomy (GTDB): domain Bacteria; phylum Acidobacteriota; class Terriglobia; order Terriglobales; family SCQP01; genus SCQP01. The sequence continues at coordinate 7,537 of JBOGKK010000301.1, read as the reverse complement.
CTCGCTCGTCGACTCCAGCAGCAGCCGCACTTGCTCCTCTTGCTCGCGCACCCGGCCCTCCGCTCGCCGCCGCGCCGTGACATCGTTGAGAAACGAGAGGAACGCCGGTTCCCCATGCCACACAATCGGCTGGGCGAAGACCTCAGCCTCCATCCACTCCCCGGATCGGGTGCGATAGCGCCACAGCCAGCCCTTGCACGGCTGGCCACTGCCCACCACCGAGCACACGCGCTCATAGTCCTCCTGCGGGTGCATGTCCAATACCGTTCGCGCCAGGAATTCCGCGCGTGTGTATCCGAACTCCCGCACGGCACTGTCGTTCACCGCTAAAAACCGCAGACTGGCTACGGAAAACACCCACATGGGCTGCGGGTTATTTTCGAACTGCTGCCGATACCTCTGTTCGCTTTCACGCAGGCCGTAGCTTGACTGATCCGCCATCTCGTCGCGCCGGTCCAACTCGCGCGCAATTACCCAAAGCAGCGCCGCTACAAAACCTATGGTCCCGAATATGATCAGCTGTTGCACCAGGTGTGCCGTCCACTCGCGCCCGTGCGCGCGCTCTGTGCCGTAGAACACGAGCGCGAGCGGGTACAACAGCGTGATCGGCAGCAGTCGGCGAATAACACTAGCCGCGGAACCCGATTCAAGGTAGAAACTCACTGGCCGGCGCTGCGGCCAGGCCGCCATCCAAGCGCAACTAAGCACTAGCAGCGCGACGGCTTCTTCCCAATGCACAGGTATCGGGTCCGTCGCTACCGATCCCGGCGCGTGCATTAGGCAGTCCAGTACCGCCGCATAGCCGACGAAAGCTACGACCAGGTCCCCGAGCACCGCCCAGTGCAGCCGCCGCTTGAGCAGCAGCGAGGCAGGCAGTATGACCAAGCAGACTCGCGTGGCAGGTGCCCTTTGCGGCGCGCCTGCCAACCCCATCCCCAGCGCCAGAGCCGCCGCGCCCCAACCCGCTAGGTCCCACCCGCGGCGCACTTTTTGGGCGGGGCTCAGCGCCACTACCGCAGTCGCCAGCGCCAAAACCGCCAACGCGCTGCCGCCAGGCCAGCCGGCTCCGCCGCGCACCCACGGCCAAATGGCCACAACCCACACCCCGACGCCGGCCGCAGCTCCACGCGCCGCGCCCCGCCAGCGCAGCAATACCCGATCCTCCGACATGGCCTCGCGAATCCCCCTTGGAACGGCTTTCTTGGCTATCGGCGAACCAGGTGCTGAGCTTTAGCGGATTGTCACGGCTGCCGCATAAGTCCTCCATCCCCTATGCGCCGTCCAGGTCACCCGCGGCCGCCACGGGCGCAGCGGTGGCGAGAGAGCAAAAGCGTTGGCCCATCCGCTGATGGCATCAAAAAGGCGGCGAGAATTGCGCCGATGTCATCGGCGCTGTCATCCGCCTTCTTCGCGGCTGGGACTGATGGACATCCGTGCAGGAAAACTGGTGTCGGTGCTGGGCTGAAACGCGACGCGCCCGGCGCGCCGCTAGCATCCGTGCCGGGCTTGATGACCCCGCACTTTCGGCTCTTCTTGAAACCCTTGCCGTCTGGCCGCTCGACCGGGAGGTTTGCCTGGCACTCCGCCGCCTCGATTTCCACGCTGATCCGGCTGGGCATGCGCGCGCCTCCTATCTCCCGGCCGCGCTCGCGGCCGGCACACGGAAGCTAACGATCAACCGCGACAGCATCCGCTTCACCTCGCCCACACGCGCCTGCACCTCAGCGCCCCGCCCCGGCGCCAGCAACCCCAGCTCGACCGCGAGCAGCAGCTCACACTCCAGCTCGCATGCTGACCCCATCGCAATTTGCAGAAAACGCCGCATATCACCTTCGGAATCTCGTCCGCACCCCTCGGCAATATTGGCCGCAATCGAAACCGCCGCCCGCCTCGCCTGCGCTGTCAGCCCAAACTTCTCCCCACCCCCAAACTCTCCGCTGGCCCGATAAACTTCCCGCGTCAACGCAAACGCCTTCTCCCAAACCAGCAGTTTATGAAAGTCCCGCACCCCCAGACGCTACCACCCTCAACCTTCCGCCCGCATCCCCGCAGAAGGGTGTCCTATGCGCCATCCCCATCCTCTGACGTCGCCTCCGCCCAAGCTGAGAAGCCGACCAGCTGAGAAGCTGAGTAGCTGAGAAGCTGACCAGCTGAGTCGCTGACCAGCTGAGTCGCTGACCAGCTGACTAGCCGATCGCGTGCCCCCGCTCCCGCGCCATCTCCACAATCACATACAACACCGGTATAAACACCAGGTTCAGAAACGTAGATAGCAGCATCCCTCCAAACACGGTCGTCCCCACCGAGTGCTGCCCATTCGCTCCCGACCCAGTGGCCAGCATGAGCGGCACCACCCCCAGAATGAACGCAATCGACGTCATCAGAATCGGACGCAGCCGTATCCGCGCCGCCTCAATCGAGGCCTCGATCAGCGGCAGTCCGCGCTTGCGCAACTGCTCCGCGAACTCGACGATCAGAATCGCGTTCTTCGCCGCCAGGCCAATCAGCATGATCAGCCCGATCTTGCAGAAAATGTCGTCCTGCTGTCCGGCGATCCACTGCGCCCCCAGCCCTCCGAGCACCGCCACCGGAACCCCCAGCAGCACGATAAACGGCAGCGTCCAGCTCTCGTACTGTGCCGCCAGCACCAGAAACACGACTAGGATTCCCAGCCCGAACAGCAGCCCGGTTTTCCCCGCCGACTCGATCTGTTGCAGCGAAATCCCCGTCCACGCGTAGCTGAATCCCTGCGGCAGCGCCTTGTCGGCGACCTGCTCCATGGCCGTAATCGCCTGTCCGCTCGACACCCCCGCCTGCGCGTTCCCGTCAATTTCGGTCGCACGCAAAATGTTGTAGTGCGGAATCACCTGCGCCGTCGAGGTCTCGCTCACGGTGATCAAACTCGACAGCGGAATCATCTGCCCGCCGCCGCTGCGCACGTAGTACTGCCCGATGTCTTTGGGATTGTTGCGGAAGTTCGAGTCCGCCTGCACATACACGCGGTACGTGCGCGCATCGAAGATAAAGTTGTTGACGTACACCGACCCCATGTAGCCTTCCAGCGTCGAGCTGATGGCGTTGAGCGGCACGTTCAGGCTCTTCGCCTTCTCGCGGTTGATCGTCACCACAAACTGCGGATCGTTGGCCGTAAAGCTGCTGAACAAACCGGTCAGGTTGGGATTCCGGTTCCCGGCGTTGACCACCGCTTCGGTCGCATCGTACAACTGCTGCGGCGTGTGCCCGCCCTGATCGACCACTTCAAACTGGAATCCGCCAAACCGGCTCAGCCCCTGAATCGGCGGCGGCAAAAACGGCACCACCATGGCCCCCGGAATCATGAACAACTGCCCGCGCAGCCGGTTCACCACGGCCGCCGTGCTGTGCGCCGCCCCCTGCCGCTCGTCGTACGGCTTCATGCTGACAAACACCATGCCGCTATTGGGCGCTGATCCGGCAAATCCGAACCCGCCCACCGCCACATCCCCCGCTATCTCCGGCTGCTTGCCCACCAGCGCCTCGGCCTGCCGCGCGATCCCCATCGTGTAGCTCAGCGATGCTCCCGGCGGCGCCTGCAAAATCAGATAGAAACTCCCCATGTCCTCGGACGGCAAAAACGCCTGCGGCACCGCCGTATACACCCACCACGTTGCCACCAGCGCCACCAGAAAACACGCTCCCACCACCCACCGCCACCGGATCAGTCCGCCCAAAAACCGGCGGTAGCCGTGTGTGAACGCTTCAATCCCTCGGTTGATCAGCCCCCATAATCCGTGCTTACCCTCCGGCTTGTGCCTCAGCAGCAGCGCCGACAGCGCCGGCGACAGCGTCACCGAGTTGAACACAGAGATCACCACCGAGAACGCGATGGTGAGCCCAAACTGTCGGAACAAAATCCCCGTCGTGCCCGGAAACAGCGACACCGGTATAAACACCGACACCAGCACCAGTCCGGTCGCCACCACCGCTCCCGTCACTTCCGCCATCGCCACCGACGTCGCCCGGTGCGCGTTCGTCACCCCTTCCGACAAATGTCGCTCGACGTTCTCCACCACCACGATCGCGTCGTCGACCACCAGCCCGGTCGCCAGAATCACGGCGAACAGCGTCAGCATGTTGATCGAAAACCCGAACCCCTTGACAAAAATGAACGCTCCGATCAGCGACACCGGAATCGTGCAGCCCGGAATAATCGTGGTGCGCCAGTCCTGCAGAAAAAAGAACATCACGATGATGACGATGATGATGGCCTCCAGCAGCGTCACCAGCACGTCGCTGATCCCCTGGCTCACCGCCGTCGTCGAGTCAAACGCAATCGCGTACTTCAGCCCCGGCGGAAACCGCTTCGCCAGTTGCGCCAGCTCCGCCTGCGCCGCCGCGTTCACCGCCAGCAGGTTCGCGTCCGGCAGTTGGCTCACCGCAACGCCCACCCCGCGCGCCCCGTCGTAGTCAATGGCGGTGCTGTAGTCCTGTGCCCCCAGCTCCGCGTGCCCCACGTCGCTCAGCCGCACCAGCGTCCCGTTTTTCTCGGTCTTGAGAATAATGTTGTCGAACTCCGCCGGCGTCGACAGCAGCCCGGTGATGCGCACGCTGATCTCGTAGCTCTGTCCCGCCGGTGCCGGCGGTGCGCCCACCGATCCCGCGCCCACTTCGACGTTTTGTTCCCCCACCGCGCTGATGACATCGCTTGCCGTCAGCCCCCGCGCCGCCATCTTCGCCGGGTCCAGCCAGATCCGCATGGCGTAGATCTGCGCCCCAAACACGGTCGCGCTCGACACCCCCGGCACCCGCGTCAGCGCATCGGTCACGTTCTGCGCCAGATAGTTGCTGATGAACAGATTGCTGTACTGGTTATGCGGCGAGTAGAACCCGGCGATGAATACAAACCCTCCGCCTCCCGGCGCCTCGCGGATGTTCACCCCCGTCTGCGTCACCGACGCCGGCAGTTCGCCCAGCACGCTCTGCACCCGGTTCACCACGCTCACCTGCGCCAGATCCAGGCTCGTGCCCACGTTGAAGGTTACCGTGATCGACGCTTGCCCGCTGTTGGTGCTGCTGCTGGAGAGATACATCATCCCCGGCACGCCGTTGATGGCCTCCTCCAGCGGATACGTCACCGCCGCTTCCACCTGCTGCGCGTTCGCCCCAATATCGTTCGCCGTGACCTGAATTGCCGGCGGCGAAATGGTCGGATACTGCGCCACCGGCAGGTTCGGAATCGAGATCGCCCCCGCCAGCACGATCAGCAGCGCCAGTACGGTCGCAAAAATTGGCCGCCGGATAAAAAAATCAACCATGCTGCCCCGCGGCCGCCGGCATCGGCATGACCGGCATGCCTTCTGCCAGAATCTGGTGCTGCGACACGATCACCATCGCGCCCGCCGTCAGCCCGCTCGTCACCTCAACGTTGTTGCCCGTGATCGTCCCCAGCGTGACCTGCTGCTGATGCACCACGTAGCCTTTCTTTCCGTTCCGCGTCACCGGCTGCGCTACATCCAGAAATGTCCCTCCCGACTCCTGCACTTCCGCCAGCACCGGCACTTCAAATCCCTGGTGCGTCCCCCAGGTGATCCGCGCCTGCACGTACTGCTGCGTCTTTAAATTTGCGGACTCCGTTGCCGGAATCGCCGCCTTGGCCAAAATCGTCTGCGTCGCCGGATCCACCTGCGGCGATACAAAAAAAATCTTGCTGTGCGCCAGCACATCCCCCTGCGCGTCCAGCACGTCCACCGGCAGCCCCGTTTTCAGCTTCTTCGACTGTTCCAGCGGTATCTGCGTGTACACCTGTGTGCCTGCCGTCGAATCCAGCGTTGTCAGCGTCGTCCCCGGCGCCACCGTGTCGCCCACCCGCACCGGAACATCGCCCACCACCCCCGCCCGCGGTGCCGCGATCCGGTAGTAGCTGAGCGTCACCTTCGCCTGCTTGATCTGCGCATCCAGCGAATCCAGTTGCGCCTTCGCCGTGTTGTACGCCGACTGCGACTGCTGATAGTCCATCAGCGTCCCGATTTTTTCCTGGTAAAGCTGCTTCGACCGCGCCAACTGCTGCTTGTCGAACTGCAGCGTCGATGCCTGCGCCGCCCGCGAGTGTTCCAGATTCGCCACTTGCGCCTGCTGTGCCTGCGGGTTGATCTGCATCAGCAGTTGCCCCTGCCGCACGCGCTCACCCGAGGTGACCTGAATCGAATCCAGCACACCCGTCACTTGCGGGCTGATCGTCATCGAGCTCAGCGATTGAATCGACGCTACGTACGTCGACCGGTCCGGAATTGCCTTCTCCTGCGCAACCTCCACATGCACCGGCAGCGCCTGCATCGCCCCCGCTCCAGCGCCAGCCTGGGCCCCCGCGGCCGCGTTCTTCTTGTTTCCGCCGCCACAACTCGCCAGTGCCACTGACAATATGGCCGTGGCCGCCCAAGCTGCAATGTTACGTGTGTCCATTCACTCCCACCACACAAAGAACTTTCAGGTTATCACGCGCCCACCGGCCTCTCCCGCGGCTCGCGGCCCAGGCGTTCTGGTTCTATAACGATGCCCGCAAGGTTGTTTGTGACCTTTCGCGGCCCCCTTGACCGCACGCGCGGCCCCGGCGATGCGCAGCACCAGGCCGGGGCGCTGGGGCCGACGCCAACCAAAGCTGTTTTTGTCCAACAACTGTCACACTTTCTGCTGCCACATCTCGCGTCTAACTATATGTAAGGAGGTTTTCCCCATGCCCAGCTCATTTGCCTTCACTCCCACCCCAACCCAACGCCGCCTGCTCGACTTCGTCCACGAACACACCGGCCGCAAAACCATTACCGCCATCTGCACCGCCGCCGGCGTCTCGCGCAATACCTACTATCGCTGGTGCAAAGATCCCGGCTTCCGCACCTGGTTCGCTGCCGCCTGGTCCGCACGCCTCGTCTTCCAGGGCATGGACCTCATCAACATCGCCCGCTACAACAGTGGAAACTTCCGCTTCTGGAAGGCCCTGTTTGACCTCACCTTCGACCCCAAGGGCCTCACCCTGCTCGCCCAGTGGCAACAGTCCCTCGCCACGCTGTCCAACGATGCCTTTGATGCCTCCGGCGATGACCCCAACGCCTCATCCACTGGCGCGGGCCGTGCTGGGGCTCAGGACGCCCCCAGCCCCGCCGAGCGTCAAGCGGATGGCGTGGCGCAGCCACCCCAGGCCCCGTACCAGGCAGTTGTCACGCCACCGCCCCAATCAAATCAACCACTTACGCCACCAAAAGTGACAAACCACCAAAAATCGGCGCCGCCCGCCTACACGCCCGCGCCCGCTGCCCCGGCTCCCACCCCGGCTCCCCCTCCTCGCCCCGTCGAAACCGCCCGCCTCATCAATCGCCTCGCCTGCACCTGCAGCCCTTTCGGCCGCCATATGGCTCATTGCCCCAATGCCTTGGCGTCTAACCCCTAATCCTTAAACGCTAGAGCCAAAACAGCTCTGCTGTAGCATCGCCGACCGTACCGCCTGCGGCTTTGACCCCAGGAAAAGCCGCACGCAATCGCCCGAAGCTTGCTACACCGACGCTGT
>JBOGKK010000300.1:0-5632 GCA_050745425.1 Terriglobales bacterium | reverse complement strand
TATCGGAGGGCATCAGTTCCTGGTACTTCCACATGGAGCGCTCCGCCTGCAAGCGTGCGCCCAGCACCTGCGGGTTCAGCACTCTGGCCACCGCCGGCAGGTCATAGCGCACATAAAGCGACCCCTGACATTTCGGGCAGACTGTTTGCGGGCGATCGGCGGCGGCATGCTCCCCGCACCGGCTGCATTCCAGATGGCTAACGTAGGTCACGCCAGCAGCATAGCAGCCATGCCAACCACTTGTCAGCACCCTGAATTCCTGTAGCATCGGGGCATGCGCCGTCTGACGCTCACGCACTGGATTTTCATCGCGCTGGTCGCCGGAGTTGTCATCGGCGCGCTCTGGCCGCATTTCGGCATGGCGCTGATCCCGCTCGAGGTCATTTTTCTGCGCCTCATCAAGATGATCGTCGGCCCGCTGATCTTCGCCACCCTCGTGGTTGGCATTGCCGGCCACGGCGAGCTCAAGGGGCTCGGCCGCATCGCAGTGAAAGGGATTGTCTTTTTCGAGGTGGTCACCACCTTCGCTCTGGTGATCGGCCTGCTGGCGGTGAACTGGGTCAGGCCGGGCGCCGGCGTGCAACTCAGCAGCACCGCTCGCGCGGGCAGCGTGCTGGGCACCGGCGGCGCCCATCCGGGGTTGCTGCAAAGCCTCATTCTGCATACCTTTCCGCAAAGCTTCGCGCAGGCGCTCGCAAACGGCGAAGTCCTCCAAGTGGTGGTCTTCAGCGTGCTCTTCGCCATCGCCCTGGTGCTGGCTGGATGCGGCGAAGGCCAGCCCGCCCACACCGTCCTGCGCTTCTGCGAGGGCTTGATGAAGATCATGTTCAAGCTCACCGATCTGGTGATGTGGACGGCGCCGTTTGGCGTGCTCGGCGCCCTCGCGGCCAGCATCGGCAAGCAAGGCGTGGGCGTGCTCGTGCCCCTGGCCGAGCTGGTGGGCACACTCTATGGCGCCCTGGCCGTGTTTCTGGTGCTGATCTTCGGCGCGACCGTGGTGATCTTCCGCATTCCCCTGGCACGCTTCTGGGAAGCCATCAAGGAACCCACCCTGATTGGCTTTTCCACCTCCAGCTCCGAAGCCGCCCTGCCCAGCGCCCTCGAAAATATGGAACGGATGGGCATCTCCCGCCGCATCGTGGGCTTCATCATCCCCACCGGCTACAGCTTTAATCTCACCGGCACGACGCTTTACCTCAGCCTGGCCGCCCTGTTCATCGCCCAGGCGGCGCACATGCACATGAGCGTGGGCCAGCAAATCTTCATGCTGCTGACGCTCATGCTCACCAGCAAAGGCGTAGCCGGGGTTTCACGTGCGGCGATTGTGGTGCTGGCCGCAACGGCGGCAACATTCGGTTTGCCGTTGTCGGGCGTGGCTCTGCTGCTCGGAGTCGATCAGTTCCTGGATATGGGCCGCACCGCCGTCAACGTCATCGGCAACTGCCTCGCTGCCGCCGTCGTCGCACGCTGGGAAGGCGAGTCCCTGCACCCACCGGCCGCGGAGCTAGCGGCCGCCAACACTCAGCACTGAGCGCGGGATGCCGGCCACGAACGGCTTTTCCGTCAGGCAGCAGCCCGCATAACAGTCATCCGCCCAGGCACCGCAGCGGCCGACGGCGCGCCGCGCGCGCTCCGGATCGCAACGTTCGAGAATAAGCTCGTGCAGCAAGCCTGCGAATGCGGGGTGATCGCCGGGCGTTTTCACGCGCACCATGGGCAGCCCCAACTCGTCCGCTTTCTGCTGTGCCTCGCGGTCGAGATCGTAAACGACTTCCATGTGGTCGGAGAGAAACCCCAGAGGGGCAACCACCACGCCCGGCACCGCGCGCGCGGCACATTCGCCCAGCACCGATTCCACCGAGGGTTCCAGCCAGGGGTCCTCAGGCCGCCCGCTCCGGCTCTGGTAAGCGAGATGATACTGGGCGTGCCCAATGGCGGTGGCAATCAGCCGGGCAGCCTCCTGCAACTGCTCCACATACGGGGTGACCGCCGCCATCGTTTCTGGAATGCTGTGCGCGGTAAAGATGATCTCGCTGCCCTCGGGTACTTGCGCCAGCGCCGCCTGCACACGCTCCATCCAAATCGCCAGAAATTCCGGATGATTGTAGAACAGGCGGATTTTATCGACTTCCGGGGCCGCCTTCCCGAGAGCCGCCGCCACCCGGCCGCGCGCGCGCTCGATGTCCTCGCGGTATTGCTGGCATCCCGAGTACGAGCCGAATGCGGACGTAACCACGGCCAGCGCGCGTCCGATTCCGGCCTGGGCCATTTTCCGCAGCGTCGCCTCCAGCATCGGATGCCAGTTCCGGTTTCCGATATACACCGGCAGCCGCGGCCCTTTCAAGTCCAACTCCTTCTGCAAACTCTCGGCCATCGCCTGCGTCGCCGCCACAATCGGGCTCCGCCCTCCCATGGCGCAATAGTGCCCGGCGATTTCCTGCCGCCGCTGCGCCGGCACGTTCCGCCCGCGCAGAACGTTTTCGAGAAACGGCAGCACATCCTCGAGCTTTTCTGGACCGCCAAACGATACCAGCACTATGGCGTCATATTGCATGCCTGTTATTTTACTGGCTGCCGCCGCCGCGCTTCACCGCGGGCAGCGGCGGCGGCTGCGGGATCGCTTCCCCATCCTTGCGCGGATCCGAGGCTCCGTACTTGACGCCGGTCGCCGAGTCGAACATGACCGCCTGTCCGCCCCCGACACGATCGCTGTAGTCGTTACCGACGGTAATGTGATCGCCCTTGGCGGTAAGGTAATCGCGAACGCTCCGGGGCACCCTGTCTTCGATGAAGAAGTGGCAGCCGCCAAAGGTGTGGTTGGTGAAGCGCGGCACCTCCATTGCGCGCTGGATGTTCATGCCGTAATCGGCGATATCGCTCACATATTGAGCGTGTGCCTGGGCCTGGTTCAGGCCGCCCATGATCCCGAAGCCGATGTGCACGGCGCCTTTCTGCATGAACGCCGGAATCAGAGTATGGAAGGGCCGTTTGTGTCCGGCCAGCACGTCGGGGCTGCCGGGCGTCAGCACGAACAGCGCTCCGCGATCCTGCAGCATGATGCCGTAGTGATCGACCACCACGCCAGAACCGAATTCATCATACAAGCTCTGAATCAGCGAAACGATATTGCCGCTTGCATCGACGGCGGTGAGATACACCGTATCGGCGTTGAAGCGCGCGGCATCACCGGGAGGATAGCTGCAATTGGCCTGATTCATATTGATGAGCGTGGCGCGTTGCGCGCCGTAGGCTTTCGAGATCAGACCCGAGACCGGGATCGTGGCAAAGCGCGGGTCGCCGTCGTAGCGCCGCAAATCCGAGTACGCCAGCTTCATGGCTTCGGTTTTGACAAACCATGTTTTGGGATTGAACAGGCCCCACTGCTGCAGTGGGAACTGCGCGAAGATGTTCAGCATCTCGAGCGCGCCGAAGCCCTGCGTATTGGGCGGCAGCTCGTCCACCTGCCAGCCCTTGTAGGTGGTCGCAATCGGCTGCACCCACTCGGCCTTGAACGCCGACAGATCCGAGGCCGTCATCACCCCGCCCAGCCGGTGCGAAGTCGCCAGGATCGCCTTGGCAATCGGCCCGTCATAAAATGCATCCGGCCCCTCGTTGGCGACCAACTGCAGCGCCATGGCGTAGGCCGGGTTTTTGAAAATCTGTCCAACATGCGGCGTTTTGCCGTCGATCAGAAACACCTTGCGGCCGTTCAGGTCATGCGCGAGCTTGCGCTGCTGCGGCTTCCACTCGCTGGCAATCCATTCCGTGACCGGATAGCCGTGCTCGGCATAGTAAATCGCGGGCTGAAACAGCGCCTTCCACGGCAACTTGCCGTAGCGTGCGTGCAGCGCCTCCCAGCCGCGCACCGCCCCGGGCACGGTCACCGAGTCAATCCCGAACGCCGGCATGCGGTGATCGCCCTTGGCGTGCAGGTAGGCGGGCGTAAGCTTTTCCGGCGCCCAGCCGCTGGCATTCAGGCCCTGCACTGAACCCGTCTTTGCGCTCCACACCATGGCAAACAGATCGCCGCCCATGCCGTTCATCATGGGCTCGACTACGCCCAACGTCGCGTTGGCGGCAATCGCGGCGTCGGCAGCCGAACCGCCCTCGGCCAGGATCTGCGCCCCGGCCTGTGCCGCCAGCGTTTGGCTTGCGGCCACAATACCCAGCCGCGAGATCACCATGGAGCGCGCCTGTTTGCGTCCCGGCAATGCGGGGTTGTGAGGTATCTGTGCCAGCACCAAGCCTGCGCCGGCCAGCATGACCAACAGCACACGAATCAAAGTACGCATGCGCGCACTATACGCCGTTGCTGTCTCGCTCACAATAGCAGCCACAATGTCATGTCGACCGAAGTACGCGCCGCCCCTGTACCCGATAGTTCCCGCGCGCCACGGCCAGGATCACCTCCGGATACAGCTTGTGTTCTTCCACCAGAATCCGTGCCGCGAGTGTGGCGGCGTCATCAGCGTCGAACACCGGAACCACCGCTTGCGCGATAATCGGCCCGCCGTCGAGGGTTTCATCGACGAAATGCACCGTACAGCCGCTGAACTTCACCCCTGCGTCAATTGCCTGCTGCTGCGCATCGAGCCCGGGAAACGCTGGCAGCAGCGAGGGGTGAATGTTCAGAATCCGACCCGCATACGCCTGCACAAAATAACTGCTGAGCAGCCGCATATAACCGGCCAGACAGACGAGATCAACCTCAGCGTCACGCAGCCGCGCGACCACCTCGCGGTCGTAGTCTTCGCGCTCGCGCCCGGCGCTGGGCAAGGCACACGCCGCCAGCCCCTGGGCGCGCGCCCAGGCCAAGCCCGGCGCCGGTGGCCGATTGCTCAACACCAGCGCGATGCTGCCCGGAAACGCGCCGGCAATCGCCTGCAGGTTCGATCCCCGCCCGGAAATCAATACTCCCAGCTTCATCGTGTCCAAATGACCCGCCGCGATCCCGCCACAATGCGCCCCACCCGCAGCACCGGCTCCCGCTGTGCGCGCAGGTAGCGGGCAAACGCCGCTGCATCCGCCGCGCGCACCACAACCATCATCCCGATACCGAGATTAAACGTGCGCCGCATATCCGCCAGCGGCACATCGCCCAGCCGCTGCAGGAGCGCAAACAGCGGCGGCCATTCCCAACTTGATGCCGCAATTTCCGCCGCGCACGACTGCGGCAATATGCGCGGCAGGTTTCCGGCAATGCCTCCGCCCGTAATATGCGCCAGGCCGCGGACCCGCCCCAGCCAAGGCCGCAGCAGCGGCCAATAGCTACGATGCTCGGCCAGCAACGCCTCGGCCACGGTCGCTCCCGCCAGCTCCCGGGGCCGCGCCGCCGCCCGAAAGCGGGGGAACAGAATCTTCCGCGCCAACGCGTAGCCGTTCGTATGGAGTCCCGCCGACGGCAACCCGAACAACACATCCCCGGGCCGGATGCGGCTTCCGGTCAGCAGCGCCCGCTTCTCGACGATCCCCACAATGCAGCCCGCCAAGTCGTATTCATCCGCGGCATAAAACCCCGGCATTTCCGCCGTCTCTCCGCCCAGCAGGACACAACCGTTTTCACGGCAGCCACGGCTCAATCCCTCGACCAGCCCGGCGACGGTCGCTGGCTGCATCCGCCCCAGTGCAATGT
>JBOGKK010000299.1:0-2323 GCA_050745425.1 Terriglobales bacterium | reverse complement strand
GGTCGGCGATGCCGTGCAGTCCATCTACAGCTTCCGACACGCGCGCGTGGACCTGTTCCTGCGCGTGGCAGCGGAGAAGCATTTCGGGCCGCTGCCGATCGAGTTACTCAATCTGAGCGTCAACTTCCGCTCCCAGGCGGATCTGGTGCGCTGGTGCAACGAAACCTTCAGCACCGTATTTCCGTCGAACGCTGAAGCCCGCAGCGGACAGGCCGGCTTTCAGCCCGCCGAGGCCATTCACCCCGGCAGCGGCGATACCGTGCAATTGCACCCGTTGATCGCCAACAATGCAGAACTCGAGGCCCGCGCCGTGGCCGCCGTTGTCGCCGCCGAACGCACCGTCAGCCCTTCGGCCACCATTGCCATCCTCGTTCACAACCGCAAGCATGCCACTGCGCTGCTGCCGGCGCTGGCCGCGCGCGGTTTGCATCCGCAGGGCGTGCAGCTCGCCGCGCTCGCCCTCAGCCCGGTCGCCGCCGATGTGTTGGCGCTGGCCCAGGCGCTGCTCGATCCCGCCGATCGCGTGGCCTGGCTCGCGTTGCTGCGTGCCCCCTGGTGCGGTCTCACGCTGGCTGATCTCCATGCCCTGTGCCACGGCGACAGCGATTCCACCGTTGCCGGGCTTTGGGCGGCGCGCCGCGATCAGTTGAGCGCCGATGGTCAGGCCCGCGCCCAGCGCCTGCTCGATGTGGTCTTGGCCGCAGCGGCGCAGCGCGGCCGCGTTCCCTTGCGCGCACTCGTCGCGTGGTGCTGGCGCGAGCTGGGCGGCGATGCCTGCGCCGCCCCCAGTGCGAATCCGGCCGATGCCGAAACCGTTTTCTCCCAGCTCGATCTCGCCGGGCGTACTCCCGGCGGCCTGGAGCCGGCACGGCTCGAAGCCAACCTCCTGGGTCTTTATGCTCCGCCCGACCCGCGCGCCGATGCCCGCCTGCAGATTATGACCGTGCATCAGGCCAAGGGCCTCGAGTTTGACGTCGTGCTTCTGCCCTCGCTCGCCCGCCGCCTCCGGCCCGATGCGCCGCGCCTGCTGGAATGGATGGAGTCTTCCGCCCCGCCGCGGCAGGCCTTCTCCCTCAGCCAGATTCTGCTCGCCGCGCGCGCTCCCCGTAGCGAAGACAACCCTCACCTCCGATTCCTCAGCGATCGCCGTCAGCGCCAAACACAGCAGGAGCAATTGCGCCTCCTGTACGTGGCTGCCACGCGCGCCCGCCAGCGTCTGCACCTGTTCGCCGGCCTGCCGCCCCGCCTTGGCGGCGATCCGCATCCGGACGCCCGCACCCCTCTGGCCCGCATCTGGCCCGCTGTTGGCGCCCCGTTCCTGGCCCCGCTCCGCCCTTTCCTGCAGCAGCCACCGCTAGCCGCGCCGGCCATTGCCGCCGCCGTGCAGGTTCTCGCCGCGCCCGCACCCACCCTGCGCCGCGTACGGAGCGAATGGACGCCACCCGTCCCCGCTGCCCTCGCCTGGCGCCCACCCTCCAGCCCTTTACCGCCCTCGGCGCAACCTGCCCTGCTGCACGTCGCCGGTGCGCTGGCGCGCCGCATCGGCATCGCCGTGCACGCCATGCTCCAGGCCATCGCCGATCGCCAACCCCTTGCCTGGGACCCCCATCGCCTCGATTTCCTTTTGCGTCAGGCCGGCATTGCCGCCCCCGATCTCCCCGCCGCCCACGCCCAGGCCGCCGCCGCTTTGGACCGCACCCTCGCCGACGAGCGCGGCCGCTGGATCCTCGTTCCCCACGAAGATGCCCACACCGAATGGGCCCTCACCAGCCTCGCCGCCGGCAGCCCCCGCCCGGCCGTCATCGACCGCAGCTTCATCGCCGACGGGATTCGCTGGATTATCGACTACAAACTCGCCACCCACCAGGGCTCATCCCTCGACACCTTCCTGGATCGGGAACAGCGCCGCTATTTACCCCAACTCGCCGCCTACGCTTCCAATCTTGCCCCACTCTCCCCCCATCCTATTCGCTGTGGCCTCTACTTTCCCCTGCTTTCCGCCTGGCGTCAGTGGCAGCCATAACACGCGGCCCCGGAGCCCCCGCAAAGACAGGCTCTGCCTGTTCGCACACCACTAAATGTAGTGGTCGTTTTCTCTCACCCACTCCATCTGCGGTTTATTCTCTTGATTCAAGGGAAACTGCCGGATAACATTCACTCCAGAGTTTGGTCAAAGTCAGTCTGAGGAGGCGCGTGTGCTCAAGCTGAAGAAACTGCAAATCCAGGGCTTCAAATCCTTCTGCGAACGCGCGGAGGTGCAGTTTCCCGGTGCCGGCGTCGTCGGGGTTGTCGGGCCCAACGGCTGCGGCAAGTCCAATATCGC
>JBOGKK010000298.1:0-2555 GCA_050745425.1 Terriglobales bacterium | reverse complement strand
GGCGGGGCGCGGGCCCGCGCCCGGGGCGAAAGCCGAAATCGAGCTCAGGAGCGGCGAGTTGCTGTGAGACCGCGCCCGACTCGCTCAGCACGGCGCCATTACGGGCGACAAGCGAATGCAGTACGTTCGCGGGAGCGAAGGCAAACTCGAGGGTTCCGGCACGGAGGCGGCGCACCTGCTGGCCGCCGCGCACGGTCTGGGTCTGTACGGCAACGACGTTGCCCTCCAGTTCCAGATGCTGGAGTTTTTGCGTGGAGGCGGTGAATTCTGCATGGCCGCGGTCGGCATGGACGTGCAGCGGATTGCCGGCGGCCGTCTCGGCGGCAACGACATGACCGGCAGCGTCGAGGCGATGGAGTACATAGTTAGAACCGACCAAGGCCGTAAAAGAATCGGCGGTCAACGATCGCGCGCCTTGCTGCAGAATGGCGTGTCCGTGCAACTGCACCGCGACGTCGTCGGAGGCCAGGCGGCGCAGGCGGGCCTGGTCGCTGGTGAGGCTGAGGTCAGGCTGGCCGGAGCGCGGCCAATCGAGGTGCACGCCTCCTGCAAAATCGGCGACGGCGTTACGGCTGTCGAGTTGCATCGAGCCGGCGCGGCCGTGAGCGGCACCCATGGCGAATTGCACGCCACGAGCAATGCCGCCAGTTCCCTGCTTGACGTTGTAGGTGAGGCCGCGCGCGGTGATGTTGATTCGATTTTGGAGCTGGATGTGGACTTCTCCGCCGGCCTGCAATGTCCCCGTAGCCTGGTTGTAGCGGAAAGAGCTACCGGTAATTTCATCGGCGTGATTGCCCTGGCGGTCGTAAACCAGAATGCGAACCACATGCAGCTCGACCAGTCCCCCGGAGCGGAGCTTGTCGGCACGGGAGGCGAAAACGCGAAACACCGGCCGGCCATTGACGGTTTTCGAGATATCGACGCCCTTGGCGCTTTGTTGCACCTGGACGCCGAGCAGGGGCGCATTGGGAACGATGCGATGCCGCCGCTGCACAAAATAGATCGCCACCACCACTACCGCGGCCACGACGAGCGCTGCGGCCACGGCTTTGCGGAGGCGTGCCAGGCGCTGGACGCGGCGGGTATAGGGGTTGGGAGCAGGCTCGGCCACTGGCTTTAGTCTAGCCGTGCCATTGGGCTGTCGCTGTCATTGAATGGCGCGGGCCCCTGCGTGCGGTGATCGAGATCACAGCCAGACGCGGGCGGGCGGCGCAGTGTGGGTGGTAGGAGGTCCGCTATGGCTGCCGATGCTGCGCTGGGAATGAAAGGCATTGAGGAACAACGCCAGCCGGGCCACTGGCTGCTGGCAAGCCTGGGCAAGCGCGTGCTGCGGCCCGGCGGTCTGGAGCTGACGCGCTGGATGTTGACGCGGCTGGCCATCGGCGCCACCGACCGCGTGGTGGAGTTTGCCCCGGGCATGGGCGCGACGGCACGGCTGGCGCTGGCCGCCGGGCCGCGCCAGTATGTGGCGGTGGAGCGCGACGCCGCCGCGGCTGCGCGCATGCGCAAATGGCTAGCCGCCGAAAGCGGGCGCACCACCACCGAGTGCGTGGAAGCCAGCGCCGGCGCCACCGGCCTGGCGCTGGCAGGCTACAGCGTGGTCTACGGCGAAGCCATGCTGAGCCTGCACACGGTCGAGCAGAAGCGCAGCATCATTGCAGAGGCGGCGCGTCTACTGGCGCCGGGTGGGCGCTATGGAATCCACGAACTGTGCCTGATTCCCGATGAGATCGACGCGGATCGGCGGCGCGAAATCCAGAGCGAGATGTCGCGCGAAATCCACGTCGGCGTGCAGCCCATTCCGAGCACGGAATGGCGCGCACTGCTCGAAGAGGCCGGTCTGCGCGTGCAGGCGGAAACGCATGCCCCGATGCATCTGCTGGAACCCCGCCGCGTGATCGCGGACGAGGGCCTGCTGGGCGCGGCGCGCATCGCCTGCAACCTGGCACGCAGGCCGGCCGCAAGGGCGCGCGTGAAGACCATGCGCGGGCTGTTCCACCGCTACAGCGAGCACCTGGGCGCGATCGGGTTCGTGGCCGTCAAATAGCCATTTACACCCCCGGTTTCTGCTAGCATGGCCTGGTGCTGGAGTTGCGCGGGGTGACGAAGGCGTACGGGCGCCTGGAGGTGCTGCACGAAACCAGCTTCAAAGTACGCCGCGGCGAGATCTGCGGCTATCTAGGTCCGAACGGATCGGGCAAGAGCACGACGGTGCAAATTCTGGCGGGGCTGCTGCCGCCCACGCGAGGAGAAGTATTGCTGGATGGGCGCCCGATCGGCGAGGATCTGGACGGCTACAAGCGGCGGCTGGGATTCGTACCGGAGGAGGCGAGAGTGTATCGTCACCTCAGCGGCTACGAGTATCTCGAACTGGTGGGCGGATTGCGGGGCATGGCGGCGGCGGTGCTGGTACCGCGCATGCGGGGACTGCTGGAGGCCTTCGGACTGGAAAGCGACGCCGATGTGCCGCTTGAGGAGTACTCCAAGGGCATGCGGCAAAAGATCCTGCTGGCGGCAGCGCTGCTGCACGATCCGGAGATTCTGATTCTCGACGA
>JBOGKK010000297.1:0-2639 GCA_050745425.1 Terriglobales bacterium | reverse complement strand
GTGCGGAGCAGTCCGGCCGCGCATTGGCTCGTGTTGTCGCTTCCGGTGACGAGCAGACAAAGTTGGCCCACGGCCTCGCGCGGAATCATCCAGTTCGTTTTGATGCTGAACTTGGTGTCGACCTCATGGCCTGCAATGAGGTTGTCGAGTTTCTCGCCGCGCTCAAGTTTCAGCTCCGCGCGGAGTACGATTTCAACCTTGGTCCCAATGTAGGTCTTTTCTGTCTTTTCCAGTTGCTCAATGCAATAACGGCCCGTCCGGGGGCCATCGATCACTTCTTCAAAAGATTTACGTACGGCACGGCCCACTACATCAAGGAGCCCTGGCCTCTCCAATGCCTTTATCACCTCCGCAAGCGGGGGGTCGAGCTCGGAGTCGAAGTTCTGGGGAAAAACGGTCATGTGTACTCAGTAGACGATCCTACTACGTGTAATGCCGCTATCAAATCACTCGGCCGCAGACAAGAGTGTGGAGACCCGGTGCGCAAGACGCACGGGGTCTTCTGCCTGGCAGGCCCAAATCACATGTACACGCCAGCCGAGGGCGCGGAGCTGGCGCGCACTCCGGGCGTCCCGGCGCTGGTTGCCAGCGAGCTTGGGCACCCAGTACTCTTGCCGCGAGCGGGGCAGGCGACCATCCGCGCAGCGGGAGTGGCTGTGCCAGAAGCAACCGTGGACGAAAATGACGGTCCGCAGTCTCGGGAAAACCAAGTCGGGGCAGCCGGGGAGGTCGCGGCGATGGAGGCGGAAACGGTGCCCGGCACGGTGCGCGGCGCGGCGCACTGCTAGCTCGGGCTGTGTATCAACGCTGCGAATGCGGGCCATGTTGCGGCTGCGGGCGCGCTTGCTGATCGTGTCCATTGCGCCAAGATTAGCATCCTTCACGTACAAATGACGCGCGCCAAGTCTCGGGGCTGAGGCTCACAGACGCATCGAGCGGAGGAGTGAGCGTAAATATATGCGGCCTCGACGCAAACTCATGCACGCGGTATATGCACCACTCCCGCGGTCGCTCAAGCGCGATCCCACATTCGTTCCGGCTCAAAAAGAAAGGCGTATGAGCGGGTCCGTTTGTTGTCTTCACCTCAAGAAGACGCTCGCGGCCTGCGACGTCGAACGATAGCACGTCGTAGCCGGCCCCGTCCCCGTCTTCCTCCGCCACCCAACGTATCCTTCGCGCCAGATCGGGCCGGCCTGCCGCCGCCAGCCTTTCATGTTCCACGTGGATCGCGAATTCCTCGCCCCGCTTGCCAAGCAGGCGGTTGCGGAAGTCCCGGCCGACCGGATCGAACTTCCTTACCAGCGACTGCAAAAGCGGGCTGGGCGGTCCGCTGGGCTGCAGCAGAGGCGCCGGGACGAAAACGCTAGCCGCTATCACGGCTGGGACGGTGGGTACGTGCTCCAAGGCTGACTGATGGCCGCTGAGGTAGCGATCTATGGCGTCGAGGATGGCACCTTGGTAATTTGGCATCGGCTTGTAGCCAATGATCCACGGTAACCCTAGCGAGGCCAGTACTGCTGAGATGTTCTGATGCTTGTACTCAATCGATCCGTGGGTCCGCCTGATTCGTGTTGCAAGCGCCGCATTATGTTCAGACTTAGAATAGGGGCGCCAATCGAGTTGCGCGGTCAGCATTTCGAAATAATCGGCAACGATGGCGTCCAGCTCGCTGTCCTGCCAGTTCGTTCCGTATATTCCTGGTGCCGGGGTGGACACACCTGCCATCTTGCCAGGCGAACCGGCAAGGCACAAGCGATTCTTGAAATGCCGGTGCTTAGCGCGCGCCGCTGCACGTGCGTGGAAGTGGTTCGGCAGCGCGGGGTGGGCTTCAGTCGCCGCGGTGGTCGAGTTCGGCGAGGAGGCTTTGGGCGACTGCGGGGCGGGCGATGGCGCCATCCAGAATCTGCTTGGCGGTGGCGTTGTGGTAGAGCCACTGGTTGCTGTCGTGATCCTGCTTGATGACGCCGCCTTTGATGGTGATGCCGCCGAACAGGCCGCGGCTGCGCGAATAGGCGAGCATTTTGGCGTGCATGCTCAGATCGGTCTGGGCATCGGCGCTGCGTCCGACCGGGCCCGCGGTGGCCGCCATGTCGCCGCCCAGGGTGACCTTGTCGTGCAGCAGGTGGGTTTCGCCTTCGCGGCTCATGATCAGCATCACCACATCGCTTTCCTGCGCCCCGATCTGCAGTCCGAAACTCACCCCGCCCAGCGACACGAACAGCGGCGCCGACCATCCCGCCGGCTGGCCGTGGCCGGCCGCGACCCGGCAGGTGACCACGCCCCGCCCCATTTCACCGCCGAATCCGAAGCCCGCCTTTTTATATCCCGGCACGATCATGACGCACTGCGCGTGCTGCAGCACCACCCCCGGGATGCCGCCGTCGGGCGCGTTCATGATTTCACGAAACACGTCCGCCGACCGCGTCAGTCGCTGCAGCGCCTTCTGCGCGTGCGCCCGCGGCGCGGCCAGGCACAGCAGGCCGGCCCCCAGGGCCAGCGTGGATAGCATGCGCATTGATTTCATTTGTTCTCCGGAGGCTGCCGGCCAGCCAGATGAAACGCCTGGGTGACGCCGCCCACCGGGCAGGCGGCCGTCCAGCGCAGCGTCTGCCGGATCACCGGGTCCTGCTCCTCGCCGG
>JBOGKK010000296.1:0-20931 GCA_050745425.1 Terriglobales bacterium | reverse complement strand
ACCTGGACGGGCACGCGGCGCGCGGTTTGGTCTATATTCCTTCGGCATCGTATCCGGAAATGATGCAATGGGCGGGGAGCCATACCTGGCGCGGGTTTTTGACGCGGTATCCGGAGGCAAATCTGCTGCATAAGACGCAACAGGAACTCAGCCGGAGGCTGGAGGTGGGCGGCGGGAATGCCCGTGCCCGCACGCACCTGCTGGCGGCGGAATGCAACGACGTGTACTGGCACGGATGGTTTGGGGGATTGTATTCACCCCATCTGCGGCAGGTGACGTTTGCGCATCTACTGGCGGCCGACGCTGCCATCGAAAAGCAGGCGCCAGCGGCGCGAGTACGCCGCTTCGACCTGCTGTGCAACGGCAGCGAAGTGGTCGAGATGCGCACGCGGGAGATCAGGGTGGTAGTAGCGCCGGGCGATGGCGGCACCGTGATTGAGCTCGATGCCCTGGCCGCGCATGCGAACATGATCAATTCAATCCAACGGCGGCCGGAGGCGTATCACGAGGAATGGAAGCAACGCATAGCGGCCAACCCGGCGAAGCTGCCGGGTGGGGCGGCGGCGCCGGCAGCGGAACTGGCAGCAGAACTGGAATACGATCGCTGCGCTCCCAACGGTGCGCGGCTGTGGCGGCGCGGAGCAGCGGATGAGGAACGCTATAGGGTGGTGAAGATGCGCGCCGGGTTGCTGGAGCTGGCCGGAGGCGGAATACGCAGGCGGTTGCGGCTGGAAGATGCTACGCTCACATGCGACATTAGCTTACCGGCCGCGGAAACGGGTGTGCAGGTGGAGTGGGTTTTCAACCTGCTGGCGCCGCATGCCCCCGACCGCGGCTTGCTTCACGAAGGCAAGCGGTTGGCGTTGGATTGGCGAGGCGAGCTGGGACCGCAAACGCTGGCGCTGTGCGATGGCTGGCGGCGGCTGCATCTTGCGCTGGCCGCACCAGGAGCCAGTCACTGGACGGTTGCGCCGAGGTACAGCCTGAGCCAGTCGGAAGCCGGGGTTGAAGCATTGTATCAGGGGAGCGCGGTGCGGGCGCATTGGGAAGGGGCGGAGAAAGAAATTTCGGTTCAGGTGAATATTTTCCCTTGTTCATGCCACTTTTAGCTCAGGCTCGTGTACAATCACCTTGATTTTCTTACCCTTCCGGAGGAGGATGCATGGCAGCACTGACCAAGACAATGATCGTTGCTCACATGGCCGAAGCTAGCGGCCTTAACAAGAAAGAATCGGCCCATTACCTGGACGAGCTGGCGGCGCTGGCGGTCAAGGAGACCAAACGCAGCGGCCAGTTCACCATTCCCGGCCTCGGGAAACTGGTGAAGTCAAACCGCAAGGCGCGGCTGGGGCGCAATCCGCAGACCGGCGAGACCATCAAGATCGCCGCCAAAACCGTAGTGAAGTTTCGCGTGGCGAAGGCGGCGAAAGACGCCATTGCACCGGGCAAGAAGTAAGTCAAGCTACACATTTACCGGAATCACGAGCGCGCATCCGCAACGGGTGCGCGCTACTTTTTGGTGGCGTGAGCGAAGTAGAGATTGGTGTTTTCGCGGCCGCGGCTGAGGGCGATGCGGCCGTGGGGGCCGAAGGTGTAGGCAAAGATGTCGAGATCGGTGAAATGAGTGAGCGGATGAGGAGGTCCGCCGGCGACGGGAAGAGCCCAAACATTGGCGACGGAACCATGGCGGTGGATGAAGGTGATGGCGCGGCCATCCGGCGTCCAGGCATAGGGCGGAAACATGGTTTGCCGGTTCAGGGCCACGGGGCTGGTGGTCATGGCACCGCTTGGGGCGAGCGTGAGGATGGTGGGATCGGGAAGAAAGACCAGGATGCGGCGGCCGCCGGGAGAAGCGGCGCTGGTGAGGCCGCGGATGGGTTCGTTCCATAGCTGATGAGCATCGCCGCCAGCGACGGGCACGGACCAGAGTTGATGAGCGACAATCAATTCGACCTGGGTGCCGTTGTCGATGAGGCCCAAACCAGCGCCCGTAGCCAGGGCGACCGTCAGGCGAGTGCTGCCGGAGCCGTCGGGGTTGGCGCGCCACAAACTAATTCTGCCGCCGGAGCGGGCGAGAAACACGATGCTGCCGCTTGGGGTGGCCACAGGAGCGAGCAGTGCGCCCACCGGTCCCTTGAGCGGCAAGGGACGGGCATGAAGGCCATCGGGGGTGACTGCCCAGAGCTGGTAATCGTGATGAAACACGTGGCTGGCGAGGATGCGGCCATCGCGAAGCCAGGCGAGGCCGTCGGCGCCTTCGCGGGTGAGATCGCCACCGGGCAATTCCGTGAAGGAATTGGCTGCTGATCGCTCGACCCACAGGGAAGCTTGCGGCGCGCTGCGCAAGAGGGAAAGCATGCCGGATTGCGAGGCGGTGAGACCGCTGTAGCCGGACTCATCATTGGTGACCACCGCGGGCTGACCGGTGGGCCAGGGCACCTGCCAGACTTGTTGCGCGGCATGGGCGGCGGTGGAAGCAGTGACGAGCAAGCCGCGTCCGCTGGGCAGCCAGGCCAAACCGGAGACGACGGAAAATGCAGCGCCGGGCAGTGCGGTGAGCTGGCCGGTGGAGGCGGAGACGATTTGCAGCTTGCCTCCCGTGGCGGCTGCAATCGATTGGCCATCGGGCGACCAGGCGGGAGTAACGGCATCAAAGGCACCGGGAGCGAGGACGCGATCGTCGCTACCATCGGTACCGGCGAGCATCAGCCCGTTCGAGCCGATATAGGTAATCTGCTCACCGGAGGGCGCCAGCGCGGCGCCGCTGATAGCGGACGGCGCCACGGTATGGGGCGGGCCTCCGTGCAGAGGCACAGCCTGGAGGGCGCCGGCGGCAAGAAAATATACAGTGCTGTCGTCGGGGGCGATGGAGGGATCGGCGCAGCAACTGAAGCTGGGCGGCAGCAGAGGCGCTTCCCTGCCCTGAGCCAGAGCCAACAGGCGCAGCGAATTGCCGCTGCGAGTGCTGTGGACGGTCGCAACGTAGCGGCCGTCGGGGGAAATCGCGGCGGCGGTGATGTCGGCCGTGAAGGTCGCCTGACTGAAATTAAAGGTGGGCACGGGCAGCGATGCAGGAGGCATGGTGGCCAGCTTCCACCAGGTCACGCCGCCGATGAGGAGGGCAATGGCGATGAAGGCCAGACTACGCCAGGGCAGTTCCCGCCTGGACTCGGAAGTAGCCACCAAGCGTTCCAGAGCCTCGCGCAGATCGGTGGCGGACTGAAAGCGGAAGTCGGGGTTGTGGTCGAGACAGCGGCGTGTAATACGGCGCAGGGTGGGCGTGGGGTGGCCGCCGGAAATGGCTTTGAGGACGGAGCCGAAGCTGCGGATATCGGAGCGTGGATCGAGCGGTTCATTGGTGAAGGTGACCTCGCGCGGGCTGCCGCCAGCGGTCGCAGCGAGGGCGCGGGCCGCATTGAAATGCAGCAGGCGGATTTGGCCGTTAGGCAGAAGCCAGATGTTGGCTGGGGTGAGATTGCGGTGCAAAATGCCGAGGCGGTGCGGGGCTTCCAGGGCCGAGGCAAGCTCGATGGCGAGGGCGAGGGCGTCGCCAGGAGGCAGTGAGGCGCGCGCGAGGCAGGACGCGAGCGATTCGCCTTCGGCGGTTACGCCGCCGGTGCAGATGCGGGGGTCGTGCAGCGCTTCCAGCGCTTCGATTTCGCGCTGATAGCGCTCGCTGCCATGGCCGCCAAGGTCAAGCTTCATCTCGCATTCAATTATCGGGCATGGCGGCGGAGATGAAGTGGAAGGTAGCTGTCATGGCCGTGACTGTCAGTGCTTTCCGCCGAGTCCGGTGGCGAGGACGACGTCTGTATTGGCGCTGCCGCGGCTGATGGCTAGCCGTCCGTCGCGCGAAAACGCGTAACTGGAGATGCTCAGGCTGGTGAAGTGGGTGAGCGCGTAGGGCTTGCCGCCGTTTAGGGGGAATGCCCAGATGTTGTCCACTGAACCCTGGCGATGAATGTAAGTGATTGCCCGTCCATCCGGCGTCCAGCCGTAGCGCCCGAGCATGGTTTTCGGATCGAGCCCGGCGGGCTTGACCGTGATCGCGCCATCCGCGCTCAGCTCCAGCAGCACGTCGCCGGGCCGGCTCGCTTCCAAAAGCTGCTTGCCGTCGGGCGAAGCAGCGTTGGCATTGAAGCCCACGAAGCCCTTGCCCCAGAACGGCCGTGGCACGCCGCCCGCAACCGGAACCTGCCACAGCGTCTGGTTGCCCTTGCCGTCTATGCTCAAGTAGACAATGGCGGCGCCGTTATGGATTAAGGCAAGCTGGGCCGCCGCGCCGTTTGGAGCAGTAAGCGCAACTGCATGGCTGCCGTCAGCGTTCGCCCGCCAGATACGATAACGACCCTGCTCGCTCGCGTTGAAAAGCATCTGGCCGTCGGGAGTAACGGTGGGGCCGAAAACTCCATTGGGCACTCCGGTCAGCGCCAATGCATGCGCATCCGAGCCATCGTCATTTTCAGTCCAAAGCTGAGAATGAATGCCATAGCGGCGGGTTGTGACCAGCTTTCCCTCTGGCGTCCAGGCCAGCCCGCTGCCGCCATCGAGATCGGCGCCGCCGCCGGGAAGCTGGGTGAATGGCGCGCCGCGTTTGGGCTGGAGCCAAATCGACGCTTGGGGCTCGCTGTGCAGCAACGCCAGATCCCCGGTCGAAGAGGCCGTCAGGTGGGCGTAGCCCTGCAAATCGCTGGTGAGTTGCGCTCGCTCGCCGCCCGGCCAGGCAAAGCGCCAGACCTGCAGCGGCTCCCCGGCCGCGCTCGAGGTGCTGGCCACCAGGACGCGGCCGCCGGGCAGCCAGGCAAGGTTGGCAAAGCCCGGAAACACGCCTGGGGCTATCAGCACCGCTTTGCCCCCGTCACTCGGAACCACGCCGATCGCTGGCTGGCCATTTCCCGCCTGCGTGCCGATCGCAACGGCGATGCGCCTGCCATCAGGCGACCATTCCGGCCCGGCTGGATTTAAGAAGTCGGTCCAGCACAGCCCGTCGTAGTCCGTGCCAGGCTCCGACTGCGCGATCACGTGCGCTTGGGAGCCATCCGGCTTGGCGCCCATTAGCCGGGTCAACGTCGTTCCAAAGCGCGTGATGTAGGCGATCTCGCTGCCGTCGGGCGCAAGGCCGGCGCCGCTGCAGACGGGCGTGGCGATGGTGTGAACGGCGCCGCCGAGGACAGGAACCGATTCCAGCGTATGATTGGCAACGAAGTAGACGGCGCTATCGTCGGGCGCAATGGCTGGGTCCTGGCAGCAGCCGTTGCCGGGCGGAACGATCTGAACGTCGCTGCCGTTGGCGATCGAGAGCAGATGCAGCGAGGTTCCGGCGGGGTCGATATGGACCTCGGCGAGGAAGCGTCCGTCGGGCGAAATCGCAGCATCAGCAACGTCGCCGCTGAAGGTGAGTTGGCGGAAGCTGAGCGTGGGCGGTGCGAGCGGCGTCGAGCGCGCGGCAAGGCGCCACCAAGCCAGGCCCGCGGCAATCACGATGACTACGGCCAGGGCGATCCAGCGCCAGGCAGAAGTTGGATGAACGAGTAACGGCGCGGCTGCCACTGTCGAGGTTGCGGTTGCGCTGGAGCTGGAAGCGCGCTTGAGGCGCTTGAGCTCGATGCGGACGTCATTGGCGGTCTGGTAGCGGAGATCAGGATCTTTTTCGAGGCAGCGAGCGACGATGCGGTTGAGCTCGGGCGGGAGATGATCCATGAGCGGGGGCTGTTCTGTGAGCACGGCCGAGGCGGTTGCAGCCGAGCTGGGGCGGGCGAATGCGGCACGGCCGGTGGCCATTTCGTAGAGGACGGCACCGAAGCTGAATATATCGGAGCGTGCGTCGAGGGGCTCACCCTTGGCCTGCTCGGGCGACATGTAAGGCGCAGTGCCGACGGCCATGCCGGGCGAGGTGAGCAGTGCGGCCTCGCCAGCGACGGTGGCAGCTTCGGAAAGCGCTTCGTTGGTCAGGCGCGCGAGGCCGAAGTCGAGGACTTTGATGTGCCCGCCGGGAAGCACCCAGATGTTGGCGGGCTTGAGGTCGCGGTGCAGAATGCCGCGCTTGTGAGCGGCGTCAAGGGCTTCGGTGATCTCGAGAGCGGCTTCGAGGAGGACATCGCCGGCGAGCGGGCCGCGGGCGAGGCGCGCCTGCAGGGTTTCGCCTTCGAGCAACTCGAGGACGAGGAACGGGCGTCCGTTGTCTTCTCCCGACTCGTGCAAAACGCAGATGTGGGGATGGTTGAGGGTGGCGATGGCCTGGGCTTCGCGCTGAAACCGCTCGCGGGCAGCCTCACTTGCGCCCATCGGCAGGAACTTGAGCGCGACCGAACGATTGAGCTTGGTGTCGCGGGCACGGAAGACTTCGCCCATGCCGCCTGCACCGAGGCGCTCGAAGAGCTCGTAGCGATCCGCAATGGTGGGCACGATGGTGGGATTTTAACGCACTTTCAGCGCATGTTCATTTCGCGGGGATCGCGCCGCCTTGCACCTCGGGCAAAATCGGTGCCAAGGGTTGCGAAATTCGGGACGGGCGAACGAGCCGGTGGCTCGTTCGCGCCCCCGCGAAACAATGCAGGCGCGTCCCCAGAGAAGCGCAGCGCCAAGCCGGGGGCGGGCCGACACCGCATGAATATCGCGGCCTTTCGTGCCGACTTGCTCCAAGGTGCCAACATTGTGGGCGCAATTTGACATATCCAGCACATGCGCAACACGATACTTGCAGGCCCAAAATGTCGAAGAGCAAGCGATCGTTGTCGCAGTATCCGCAGGGGGAGCTGGCGCGGATGGCGGGAAAGCCAACCATGAAGGAGTGGCTGGAGCCGGTGAAACGGCTGCCTCCTCTGAAGGAACCGGTGGACGTGACCTCGATTATCCGCGAGGAGCGTGATCGCCGGAGGGGCGGTTGATGGCGGCGGCCACGAAGCCGGCGCCGAAGCCGTTATCAATATTGACGGTGGTGACGTTGGCGGCGCAGGAGTTGAGCATGCTCAGGAGGGCGGCGATGCCGCCGAGGCTGGCGCCATAGCCAACACTGGTGGGCACGGCGATGACGGGAGCGGAGACGAGGCCGCCAACGACGCTGGGCAGGGCGCCATCCATGCCGGCGACAACGATGACGACGCGGGCGGCTTGCAAGCGGTCGAGATCGGCCAAAAGGCGATGGAGGCCGGAAACGCCGCAGTCAATGAGGCGCTCGACGGGGCCGCCGAACAGATCGGCGGTGAGAGCGGCTTCTTCGGCGACGGGCAAGTCGCTGGTTCCGGCGGAAACTACCAGAACGGTGCCGGCGCCGCGCGCGGGCGGTTCGCGGCGGAGCAGGAGCGCGCGCGCCGACAGGTCGTACTCGATGGCAGGCAACACCGCGGTCACGGCCTCGGCGGTGGCGGCGTCGGCGCGCGTGATCAATAGATTGGCGGACTGACGTGCAATGGCAGTGGCAATGGAGGCGACCTGGTTGGGAGTTTTTCCCTGGGCCAAAATCACCTCGGAAACACCCTGGCGCGCGCCGCGGTGGTGATCGACGCGGGCAAAACCCAAATCCTCGAACGGCCATCGCCGCAATTGCGCGAAAGCGGCATCGGGCGATAGTTGGTGATTGGCGACGCTGGTGAGTACTGCTCTGAGTGTCTGCTGATCCACAATTAATTCTAGTTCCCTCGAAGCGCAGCGCCAACTATGCAGTGCTACTCTAAAGGCCGTGCCCTCCGCGCTTACCCTTAGCCTTGCCCTGACCGGCGCCAGCGGCGCGGCACTGACACGCAGTTTACTCCACATGCTCGACAGCGACACGCGCGTCGAACATGTGGATTTCGTCGCTTCGCCGCACGGCTTGCGCGTGGCGCACGAAGAGCTTGGATTGCCCGAGGGCGGGTTGGCGCAACTTGTCGAGCGGCTGCTGGGGCATGCGGCGGCGAAAATTCAAGTACACGACAACCGGGATATTGGCGCCAACATCGCCAGCGGTTCCTATGCCAGCGAGGCCATGATCATTGCCCCGTGCAGCATGGGCACCTGCGCTGGCATCGCGCACGGACTGGCGGATTCGCTGATCGAGCGCGCGGCGGATGTATGCCTGAAGGAACGGCGCAAGCTGCTGCTGGTGGTGCGGGAATCGCCGCTGAACCGCATCCATCTGCAGAATATGCTCACGGCGCACGAGGCCGGGGCCACGATCTGCCCCCTGACGCCGGCGTTTTACGATGGCGCCGCCAGTGTGGAAGCGATGCTGCGCCAATTTGCCGCCCGGCTGCTCGAGCAAGTGGGGCTGAGCCAGCCCTTGGCCTATCAATGGCGGGGCTCGGAGCGGCGCGAGGTATGAGGCAGTGACGGTATTTCTGCTGATTCTGATCGCCATCGCACTGGAAGTGGCCGGGCAGGTGTTCTATAAGGCAGGCATCAACCAGATGCCGGGGATGACCGGTTCGCCGTTCCGGACCTGGGCGCTGCCGGCATTTGCCTGGGATGCGCTGCGCAACTGGCGGGTGCTGCTGGGGATTGGCATTTATTGCGCGCAGGCTGCGGTCTGGTGGGGAGTGCTGTCGAAGGTGGACCTGACCTATGCGTTTCCGCTGACCAGCCTGAGCTACGTGATTCTGCTCGTGGTGTCGCGGATCTTTCTCAACGAGCACATCTCGATGCAGCGCTGGCTGGGGACGGTGGCGGTGGTGTTTGGCGTGTTTCTGATCACGCGCACGAGTCCGATCACAATTCCGCACCATTTCTTCCGGAAGCACTGATGTCAACGCCAGTCATGACGGACGCCGCCCACGAGAAAAAAAGCCCATCGCTGCCGGTATTTCTGCTCATCGCCGTGACCATCGGGATGGAAGCAGCGACCCAGGTGCTGTACAAAACCGGGATCAATCGCATGCACAGCCTCTCGGGATCGCCGTTTCACTCCTGGGCGCTGGCGGCGTTCGGGTGGGCGGCGCTGAGCAACTGGCGCGTGGTGGTGGGGATTGCGGTGTCGTGCGCGGGCGTGGTGGCGTGGTGGGGCGTGCTGTCGAAGGTGGATCTGAGCTTTGCCTATCCATTCATGAGCCTGAGCTACGTGGTGCTGCTGGTCGTGTCGGATGCGTTTCTGCGGGAACACATTTCGCTGCAGCGGTGGCTGGGAACATTGGCGATCGTCTTCGGCGTGTATCTCATTACGCGGAAAGCGCCGAGCCGGTAAGCTGCGGGAACAAGGTATGCTTAGGTCATGCCCTCCTTTCGGTGGCAGCCCGGGTACGCGTTTGCCATTTCTCTGCTGATGCTGCTGAGCCTGACGGCGGCGGCGCAGACGAGACTGCCGCAGACACCGGTCATCCGCTCCAATACCACGATCGTGGACGTGCCGGTCCTGGTGCTGGGCAAGGACGGACAGCCGATGACGGAGCTCAACAAGAGCGACTTCGAGGTGTACGACGACGGACAGCCGCAGCACATCTCGGGATTTGACCACGGAGTGCGGCCGGTGTCGCTGGCGATCGTCGTGGACACCTATGACTGGAACGCGATCGAGCAGGCGAAGCGGTCCGCTGCGCTGATCAGCGCCATGGTGGTGGGAGCGCAAGGCAGGGCGAGCATTTACATTCCTGGCCCACAAGCGAAATGCGTTCTACCGTTCACCGGCGACACCGGCAAGATAACCGACGTGTTGCAGCACCTGACGCTATCGCCGGCGGCGGAGCTGGGCGCAGGCTCGGTTACGGCGCCGCTGAACCTGGCGCTGCTGGCGCTGGGTCATCAGCCACGTTCGCGCACGCGGGCGGCGCTGGTGCTGTCCAGTTCAAACGCGAAAGGCACCGGGGCGCAAGCCCTGCAGTCGGGAGGGATGAGCGACGCCATTCCGATTTTCCGAATCGAGCCGAACACGCCATCGGGCGCGCCGCAGCATATTAATCCGGACACGCCGGCGCAACGCGGGTTGGGGCAGGGATCGCAGCGGGTACAGCATCCGGCCTCGCCGATGGATAGCCGCGGGCAACCGTACTCATCGCCGGGGTTCAACCTGGACTTGGCGCCGGTCATTGGGGCGGCGGCCGGGCTGGCCGGCAAGGTGCTGGCCCCGCACCATCTGGATTACGTATTCTCCAGCGGAGGGGTGAACTACAATCCCGGCAACGACCACCAGTTCGACCAGCAGCTTTCGCTGATTGGGCAGGAGCTGCGCTCGTTTTACCACCTGTTTTATTCGCCAAACGATCTCACCGCGGAGGCCCAGGCGCATTCGATCTCGTTGCGGCTGGATCTGCCGGCGACGGCGGGCCTGGGCCACGCCACCTACCGCCGCACTTACGTGGGCATCAAGCCGCGCTGATGGGAACACGGACCAAGCCTGGTCCGGCAGCGGGGACGAGACCGGCCGGGGTCGAGCCGGCGCAGGCGGCAGCGCATGTGCGCGCCATGTTCGACCAGATCGCGCCCACCTACGATCGCGCCAACCACCTGCTGTCGCTATCGGTTGACCGGTATTGGCGGTGGCGCACGGTGCGCATGGTGCGGCGGGCCCTGCAGGAGAGCCGCCTGTTTCCGGAGCCGCGCGTGATGGACGTGTGTTGCGGGACGGGCGACCTGAGCCTGGCGCTGGCGGCGGGCCTGGACGGGGCGCGGATCGTGGGCGCCGATTTCAGCCATGCCATGCTGGCCGGAGCGAGCGGGAAAGCGCCCGCGATAGCGTGGGTGCAGACCGATGCGATGCATCTCCCGTGCCGCGATGCCGCCTGCGCCGCCATTACGTCGGCATTCGGGTTTCGCAATCTGAGCGACTACCGTGCGGGACTGCGCGAGTTTTACCGCTGCCTCACACCGCACGGGGTGCTGGCGATTCTGGAGATCTCACGGCCCACAGCACCGCTGCTGCAGCACGTGTACCCATTCTATTTCGAACGCGTGTTGCCGCGGCTGGGGGGCTGGATATCGGGCCAGCCGGCGGCGTACCGCTATCTTCCGGACTCGGTGTCGCGCTTCCCTGCTCCGGCGACACTGGCTCTCTGGATACGCGAGGCCGGCTTCGGCTCCGTGCGCTGGCAGCGCTTCGCCGGCGGGATTGCCTGCCTCCACCTGGCCGTGAAATAACACAGCCGCTATACTTTGAGAGTGAAGATTCTGGTTTGCCTGAAGCAAGTGCCCGCCAAGGATGCGCCCCTGAAGCTGGCTCCCGATGCGACATGGATTCGCGAAGACGTCAGCTACGAGGTCAACGAGCCGGATGCGTTTGCGCTCGAAGCGGCACTGCGGCTGAAAGAAGCGCACGGGGGCGAAGTGGTGGCGTTGACGGTGGGCCCGGCCCGGGCGTCGCAGGTCCTGCGCGAGGCGCTGGCGAAAGGCGCCGATCGCGCCGTCCACGTAGAAGGTGCGGCGTCGACCCATCTCGACCCCTACGCGGCCGCCGAAGCGATTACGCGGGCGATTGCAGGCGAGTCATTTGACCTGATCTGCACCGGATTGCAGTCGGATGATGACGGGTTTGGACAAACCGGGGTGATCGTGGCGGAGCTGCTGGGAGCGCCCCACGCGACCATCATCATGCAAATTGAGCCGGCGGGGGACAAACGCATCAAGGTGAAACGCGAACTGGAGGGAGGGCATTTTCAGTTCGTCACCATGCCGACGCCGGCGGTGCTGACGATTCAGAGCGGGATCAACAAGCTGCGCTACGCCACCCTCATGGGCATCAAGCAGGCGAAGAACAAGCCGCTCACACACACCACGCTGGAAGATCTGGGGGTGGCGCCGACGCTCAACCGGCAAGTGTTGCACAAGCTGTTCGTGCCGGTGAAGAGCAAGGGCACGACGCGCATTCCGGGCAACCCGAAAGAGCAGGCGGCAGCCCTGCTGCAACATTTGCGCCAGGATGCGCACGTACTCTAAATGGATACGGCCTCACCCATGCAACCAATCTTAGTCATCAGCGAACAGAAGATCACGGCGGCGGGAAAATTCAATCCGGCAACGTGGGAAACGATGGCCGCCGCACAGCAACTGGGCGCGAAACTAAGCGCGCCGGTGGTGGCGGCCGTGCTGGAAGGGGCCGAGTCGGGACTGGCGGCCGAATGCGCGGCGCGGCAGGTCGAGCGCGTCGTGCGCGCCCGTCATGACTTGCTCGCACGCTATGCCCCGGATGTGTGGGTGCAGGCGCTGGAACAGGTGATTGCCCAGGTGAAGCCCAGCTTTGTCCTGCTGCCGCATACCTACCAGGTGCGCGATTATGCGCCGCAACTGGCAACGCGAATGGGCGCGGCGCTCATCAGCGATGTCACCGGCTTCAATCTGGAGGGCAGCGAGCCGCGCTTTGTACGGCCCATGTTCCAGGGGAAGTGGGCGGCGGAAGTTGGGTTTGCCAAAGGCGATGAAGCGGAGCCGAAGCCGGGATTCGTCACCATCCAGATTGGGGCGTTTCGCGGCGATCAGGCGGCCATGGGCGCGGCGCCGGCGCCGGTCGAGACGCTGGCGGTGACGCCGCAACCCTCGCGGCTGGAGGCGGGAGAGATTTTCCAGGAGGCCAAGCAGGCGGTGGATTTGACGCAGGCGCCGATTATCGTTTCGGTGGGGCGCGGCATCAAGGAACCGAAGAACTTGGATCTGGTGCGGGAACTGGCGGCGGCGCTGGGCGGGGAGCTGGCGGCCTCGCGGCCGATCTGCGATGCCGGCTGGCTGCCGATGGACCGCCAGATTGGCTCCTCCGGGCAGACGGTAGCGCCGAAGCTGTATCTGGCGGTCGGTATTTCTGGGGCCATTCAACATCTCGTCGGAATGAAAGGATCGCGGACAATTGTGGCGATCAACAAGGACCCGGACGCGCCCATCTTCGAGGTTGCCGACTACGCCGTGGTGGGCAATCTTTTCGACGTGGTGCCGGCGCTGATTGCGGCGCTCAAGGACAACCCAGCGTAATTTCATGGACTCGGTCGAACATCCGCAGATGCAAGCCGACGTGGTGATTGTCGGAGCCGGACCCGCCGGGCTGGCCTGCGCCCTCCACCTGGCCCGGATGATCGACGCCTACAACGCCAGCCAGCCCGAAGGGGCCCTGTCGAAAGACAATATTTATCTGCTGGAGAAGGGGCGCGCCATTGGCGCGCACCAACTGAGCGGAGCGGTCATGGATCCGCGGGCGCTGCGTGAGCTGGAGCCGGATTTTGCCCGCGACGCGGAACTGGGGGCAACCCCAGTGCACGACGACGCGCTGCTGGTGCTGACGCGCAACGCCGCCATCCGCTCCCCACTGACGCCGCCACCGCTGCACAACCACGGCAACTACATTGTCTCGCTGAACCGGCTGGCCCAGTGGCTGGGCGCGAAGGTCGAGGCGGCGGGGGTGAACATCTTCACTGCCTTCGCCGGAGCCAAGCTCCTGTTCGAGGGCGACAAGGTGACGGGCGTGCGCACCGACGATAAGGGAGTGGGGCGCGACGGCCAGCCGAAAGCGAATTTCGAGCCGGGCTACGATCTGCAATCGCCGATTGTGGTCCTGGCGGAAGGTCCGCGCGGCTCGCTGACGCAGCAACTGCTGGGACGGCTTAAACTGACGGCGGTGAATCCACAGGTATTTTCCCTGGGCGTGAAAGAGCTGTGGGAATTGCCGGAGGGGCGCTTCCCTGCCGGGCGGGTGTACCACACGCTGGGGTTCCCACTCTCGACGGACATGTATGGCGGGGGATGGATTTACGGACTGCCGGGGAATCGCGTCTCGATCGGACTGATGACGGCGCTCGAGTATAAAGACCCGGCGACGGACCCGCATAACCTTTTTCAGCAGTTCAAGACGCATCCGTGGATGCAGCGGCTGCTGGAGGGAGGCGAGCTGGTGCGCTACGGCGCCAAAACGACGCCGATGGGAGGATGGTATTCGATACCGGCCACGGCGGGTGAGAACTGGATGCTGCTGGGCGATAGCGCCGGCTTCGTGAACAGCCAGCGGCTGAAAGGCATTCACCTGGCGCTAAAGAGCGGGATGCTGGCGGCGGAGACGATTTTTGAAACGCTGACCGGCCGCGGGACGCTGCAGCGCTATGCGGACAAAGTCGAACGGAGCTGGATGCGCGAAGAACTGTGGCGGGTGCGCAATTTCCATCAAGGCTTCGAGCATGGGCTGTGGGCGGGACTTTTGCATGCCGGAGTGCAGCAGTTTACCGGCGGACGCGGGTTGCGCGATCCGCTGCGGACGGTGGCGGGGCCGGAGCGCATGCTTCACATCGATCAACTGGGCGAACGGCCGGTTGAGATTCAGCCCGACGGCAAGCTGACCTTCGACAAAGTCACCGACGTGTTTCACTCAGGTACGCGGCACGAGGAAGATCAGCCGGCGCATCTGGTGATCAGCGACTGGGATGTGTGCAACAACCGTTGCGTGCGCGAGTACGGCAACCCCTGCCAATCGTATTGCCCGGCGAAGGTATACGAAATGGTGTTTGACGAGCAAGGCGCCAGGAAGCTGCACCTGAACCCCTCCAATTGCGTGCATTGCAAGACGTGCGACATCATGGATCCGTATCGCAACATCACCTGGGTGCCTCCCGAAGGCGGCGGCGGACCGAACTACGAAGGCATGTGACCGACCATCGATCGGCACGCAGCCCCAGGGCAAAGACTCGCTGCGCTGCACCTGTTTCCACCTTTGGCAGGCAACCCAGCAACCCTCATTCGCAATCTAATCTGGTGTGGCCACCTAGGTGACCCCGACAGCCTTCTGTCGGCCGTGTACGCTTGACAACCGATTGACCCATTCCTGGCGGGAGGCGCCCCGGCCGCGTTTCCCGCTGCGGAAGCCAGAAAATGGCGTGGTGACTGTCACCCTCCACGCCGCCTGTAATCAACAACTTATGCCAGTAAAAGTGACATTTACCCCAAAAACGGTTTTTGAGTGCTCCCCCATACTGTGACACGTAAATAGTGCACACTCATGCGGTGAACGGTCTTTAAGAGCAGAATCCGCACCGCTGTACAGCGTGTCGGGGCCTCCACGCAGCCGCCCAGCGGCCGTGGCGCCGCGCCAAACGCGGACTGAGGGGAGCCGTGTGAATCCGGTATTCTGAGTAGCGGATGCGCCTTGTAGCCAACCTGTTTGAGGCGACGCTGCTGGTGGTAGCGGCGCTGTTTCCGATCGTGAATCCGTTGAGCGGAGCGTTGATTTTCCTGGGCTTGACCGAGGGCAGCACGCGCGCAGTGCGGCGCTCGCTGGCGTGGCGGATCAGCTTCAACGGTTTTCTGATTCTTCTGGTTTCGATGCTGATCGGCGGAAAAGTGCTGGCCTTTTTTGGGGTGTCGCTGCCGGCAGTGCAGATTGGCGGTGGGCTGATTCTGATCGCCATGGGCTGGAATATGCTGGAAGCCAAGGACGGTGAATCACACCCTGCGAGCGCCAATCCGGCGGACGTCTCCACCCAGGCATTTTATCCGTTGACGCTGCCGTTGACGGTCGGGCCAGGTTCGATATCGGTTGCAGTGGCGCTGGGGGCGAATACGCAACGGCAGATTTATGGCTGGCCGGCGCAGTGGTTTTCGGCAGTGCTGGGACCGCTGCTCATCGCCGTCAGCATATTGATCTGTTTTCGATCGGCGGACCGCCTGGAGAAATTGCTGGGGCGAACGGGGATGAGCGTGTTTTTGAGGCTGTCGGCGTTCATCATTTTGTGCATCGGCATTCAGATCCTGTGGAATGGCGTGGCCGCGTTCACGCACATTCACTGAATCGCGCGCAGGTTGATTACAATCGAAAGACCTATGCTGTCGCTGGTAGTCCCGACCTACGACGAGTGCGGCAACATCGAGCCCCTGGTGCGGCGCACGGCGGAGGCAATGGCGGGCAGAGATTTCGAGTTGCTGGTGGTGGATGACCGCAGCCGCGATGGGACGGCAGCCGAAGTGCGGCGGCTGCAAAGCGGACGGGAGTGGCTGCGGCTGATTG
Organism: Terriglobales bacterium; assembly: GCA_050745425.1. Taxonomy (GTDB): domain Bacteria; phylum Acidobacteriota; class Terriglobia; order Terriglobales; family SCQP01; genus SCQP01. Next base: position 5,060 of record JBOGKK010000296.1, on the reverse strand, counting down.
AACGCCAGGGGGCGCGGGATCTTGCGACCTCCGTGGTTGACGCCTGGAGCGCTGCCCGAGGCGACATTCTGGGTTGCATGGATGCCGACCTGCAACACCCTCCCGAGCTGCTGCCGCAAATGCTGGAGCGAATGGAACAGGACGGGGCCGCGATGGTGGTGGCCAGCCGCTATGCCCCTGGCGGCACGGTCGGCGATTGGCATCCGCTGCGGCGCATGGGCTCGCGGGCGACAACCCGTGCGGCGAGTTGGCTGCTGGGTGGCGCGCTGCAAGGGGTCAGCGACCCGATGTCCGGCTACTTTCTGGTGCGGCGCGGCGCGGCCGCACTCGGGCAGTTGCAGCCGCGCGGATACAAGATTCTGCTGGAAGTTCTGCTGCGCGCGCGTCCGCGGCCCATCAGCGAAGTCGCGTTTGCGTTTGGACAGCGCCGCAGCGGCGCCAGCAAAGCAGACTGGCGCGTGAGCTGGCAGTTTATACGACAGGTGCTGGCGCTGGCGCGGGTGCGGTCATAACGGGGCCCGGCCAGGGCCGCCGCGGTCTGGCGGTTGCGCCGCAAGATCAGCGTCGATGTGACCCAGTGCTGCCTGCGCCCTGGAGATTCTCGCTGATGGGCGCGGGAACCGAGCAGCTCAGAGCTTGAAAATTCGCCGCATGCAGGGCGAGCGGACGCTGGCCGCTGGCGGTGAGGAGGCGGTTGAACGGCGCCAGCTCGTTGGCGGACAAGGCTTTCCAGGCCGTGAGACTACGTTGGTAATTCTGGCAGTCGTGAGCGCCCGTGGTGATCATGGCGGGGGTCGGAGCCATGTCGTAGCCGACCTGCACACGATAGATGACGTTGCTGAAGTTGTTGTTGAGGGCACGGAACGACTGCAGGGCGCCGGGGGCGGGCTGACGGCGGCGGAAGCGGAACCTTGCGGAAGGCGCTCCGGCGAACGGTTTCAGTTTGGCGGAGAGTTGCTGTGCCTCAGCGCGCACAGCCGTCGGGGCTTGCTGATCCTGTGCTAAAGCCGCGACCTGGTGGGCGATTGCCTCCGCCTGCACGCCGGCACTGTAGCTGGCGTTCATCCCGTTGGAGATAAGCCGATTGAGCTGATTCTGAGCACGAAGGGCGGCCATCATGGCTGGCGACTGGCCGATGCGCGGGTCATTGATGACGGTGACATGGCGCGTGTAGGTTCGGCCATCGACTGCGAGCTTGACGGTGTAGACGCCGGGAATCACCTGCGTGCCAATGGGCGAGGGGACGACCTCGCCTTCGACAAACATGGTCTCATCCTCAAGGCTGTGCTCGAAGGCCAGCGGCGCGTCGTAGCGCAGGTCCCAGTGGAAACGATGGGTGCCGACTCCGGTGAGGAGAGCGCGGCTGGCAGGCGTGGCCAGCCAATAAGCCGGGACGGCGGCGCCGGCGACCGGCGGCGGCAACTTGCTCGAATAGGTGCGGACGAGATTGCCCTGGGCGTCGTAGATGCTGAGGGTAATGGAGGTGGTAGGCCGGTGGCTGAGATGGTAGTAAATGATGGCGCCGTAGAGAGGGTTTAGGGCGTGGTTCTCCTCACGCTGGACGGGCTGATCCCATTGCACGTTCGCGCGCGAGCGGATGGCGTCGGCGGGCGGAAAAAGATAAGCCGGGGCGGAGGCAATGGCGGCGGCGCTGGTGGTGATTTGCCGCAGCGGCGAAATATCGTCGAGGGCCCACACACCGCGGCCATAAGTCGCGGCGAGCAGCGTATTTTCGTGGTCGAAGGTGTGGAAGCGCAGGTCGCGCACCGAGGTGGTGGGCATATTGTGCTGCAGCGATTGCCAGTGATTGCCGTCATCAAAGGAGACGTAGACGGCGGATTCGGTGCCGCAGAACAATAGGCCGGGCTGCTTCGGGTCTTCACGCACAACGTTGACCCAGCTTCCGGTGCGCTGATCGCGGGGCAAGCCGCTGACGATTTTCGTCCAGGTTTTGCCACCGTTGCGAGTGCGCCAGATCAGAGGCACATCGGTATCGCCAGAGGTCGCGGCCGCGGGACGGAAGCCGCGGGAAGCGCCGCGGCGGCCGGCGATATAAGCAATTTGCGGATCCTGGTGGCTGGCCTCGATGTTCTGGAACGCGACGCCTTGCGCATGGGGAATGTTGGTGGCGTTGGTCCAATGCTGGCCGCCATCCTGGGTGTTGTAGATTTGGCCGTTGGAGCTGACGGTCCAGAAAATACCTTTTTGCGCGGTGGAAATCGAGAAGTCGGCGATGGCCGCGCTGCCGCGGTCGGCCGACGAGCCGCAGGCGAGCTGAGGCTGGCTGGCCGGGGTGGTCAGGTCCGGGCTGATGGCACGCCAGCTCTGGCCTCCATCGCGGGTGACCATCAGGCACTGGTAGGCGACATAGAGGGCGTGCGGGTCAAAGGCGCGGTCGAAGTGCTTGGCCTGATCCCGCGATTGGCGGTAGCGTGCGGCATTGACACCGAAGTTGGGCGAGACGTTTTCCCACTGGCCCGTGGTGACATTGATTTTGAGCACGCCGCCGGTAGCACCGGGGCTGCCGCTCTCGACCCCGTAAACGATGGCGGGGTGCAGCGGGTCGGTGGTGAGGCGGCCATACTCGGCCGACGGGAGCGAGCGCCAGTCCTTATTGACCTCGCCGAAATGGCTGCGGTTGCGCATCATGACGGCGGCAGTGTCCTGCTGCGAGGCGACGATCCAGAAAGGGTACTGACTGGTGGTGTCGATGTGGTAGATCTGCGCGATGGGCTGGTTGTAATAGGTGCTCCAGGTCCGGCCGGCGTCGAGGGTGACGCTGGCGCCTTGATCCATGCCGACGATCATGCGATGTCCATTGGTGGGATCGATCCACATGGGGTGGGCATCTTCGCCGCCGGGAGCGCCTTTGAAGGGCGCGAAGGTATTGCCGCCGTCAGTGGAGCGGTAGACGGCAGTGGACATGGTATAGACGATGTCGGGATTTTGCGAATCAACGTAGACGCCACAGCTATAGCTTCCCTGCCCGTTGGAGACGGCAAGGTCGTGGACATCCATGTGACGCCAGGTTTTGCCGCCATCGTCGGAGCGGAACAGGCCGGAGCCGTTGTCGACGTCGTTGCCGATCACATAGACGCGCTGGGCGTGGGTGTGCATCGCGACGGCAACACCAATGCGGCCGGAATAGTCGGGCAGCGAAGTGATCTGGCGCCAGGTGAGACCGCCGTCGGTGGATTTAAACAGAGCGGCAGGCTTGGGTTTGGGCGCCTTCGGCGTGGGAGGGCCGAAACGGAAGCGGCTGGTGCCTTGCGTAACGGCAAAGATTACGCTGGGGTTGTCAAAGGCATAGGCGATATCGCGCGTGCCGTTGTAGCCGCTGGGGTCAAGGACGTTGGTCCACGTTTTGCCGCCATCGGCGGAGCGGAACACGCCGCGGCCGTTGTGGGTGGCATCGCCCTGAGTCGAGGCGACCAACACATCGGGATTGGTGGGAGAGATGAGGATGGTGTTGATCTTGACGGTGCTGTCGAGGCCGATATGCTGCCAGGTTTTGCCGGCGTCGGTGGACTTGTACATGCCGTCACCATTACTCCCGCCGACGGAATCGCCGGTGCCGGCGTAGACGATATTCGGGTTGGAAGGCGCCACCTGAACGGCGCCGACGCTATCGACCTGGCGCTCCTGGTCGAAGATGGGAAACCAAGTGATGCCGGCGCTGGTGGTCTTCTCGATGCCGCCCTGCGGCAAGCCGGCATACAAGACGCCGGGCTGACCGATGGCGCCAGTGACAGAGGCGATGCGGCCGCCATGATGGGGACCGGCATCACGCCAGTGCAAGCCGGCATAGAGGCCTGGATTGACCTGTGCCGCGGCGGCAACACTGAGGAACGCCAATAAACCAAGGGCCCGAACGTGTGTCATCCCGTGAGGATAGCAGATCGTCCGGGCCCGAGAGCATGGTTTCACTTGTGGGCAGCGGCGACGTCGGCTTTGAGAAGAGTCACGCCTGCCTGCGCATCTTGAATGTATTCGTTCGCGACCTTGACCATAGCGGGCGTCGGTTGCACCGGGGCCAGGCTCACCTCTTGCGAAATGAAGCTTAACCAGGCACGTACGCGCGGCGGATAGACCAGACCGCCTTCACCGGACTGAATGCGGAGATCGACGAGGCTGTCAATGTCTCGGTTGAGGCGGGTGTAGGCCGGGCTGGACTGCTGGCCCGCCTTCTCAAGAGCCTCGCGAGCGGCCAATGCCTGGTTCAGACTGGCATCGAGTTGACCGGTGACCTTATGCAGGCGCGTCAGCAAGTCGAAGCGCTGTTGCAAATCCGCCTGCGAGGTGTGCCAGTTGGGATCGAGTTTAATCACGAACGATTGCTTTTGAGTTTGACCGCCCACGTTGAGGGCGACAGTGTAGGTGCCCGGCATGACTTCCGGGCCGGTGGGCTCGGAGGCGCCAAAACCGGAGTGGTAGAGGCCCTTGACCACGGTCGCGGTCGGATAGCGCATGTTCCACTGGAAGCGGTTGACCCCGGGGTGGAGCTTGGCGGGGCGGCGGGCCATGCGGAAGAATCCACCGCGGCCGGCGCTGGGCTTCTGCGGCAGAGAAATGGTATTCACCGGTTCACCAGCGGCAGTCGAGAAGCTGAGCTTGACGGGAGTACCGGCAGTGTAGCTGGAGGGCAGGCTAAAGAAGATGGTCACGCCAGCAGGCTTGCGCTGCCCGGCGGCGCCCCCGCCACCGAAGCCGTAGCCGCCGCCAGTGGTTTGCCAGGACTCCTGCGGCTTGAACAGATGGGCGGCATCGCTGCTGACATGGGCGGTGCCCAACTGCTCGAGGTACTGGAGGTTGTCGAGCACCCAGAAGGCCCGGCCGAAGGTGGAGATGACGACGGCATGCTGCTGCGGCTGAATTTCGAGATCGGTAACGCGGACCGCGGGAAGATTCAGCTTCAACAACTGCCACTGCTGGCCGCCATCGAGGCTGTAGTAGACGGTGGCGCTGGTGGCCACGAACATCAGGCTGGAATCGCTGGGATCCTGGCGCACGCTTTCGACATACTCGTCGGAGGGAAGTCCGATGGTGAGGGGCGTCCAGGT
>JBOGKK010000295.1:0-22159 GCA_050745425.1 Terriglobales bacterium | reverse complement strand
TGGCGCTCACGCTTGCGCTGGCCAAAGTGCTGTCGGCCTATCTGTACGGCGTGGCGCCGCGCGATCCGCTGACCCTCACGCTCGCCGCCATCCTGCTCGCTCTGTGCGCCCTTGCCGCCGCCTGGCTGCCTGCCCGCCGCGCCGCTCGCGTCGCGCCTTCGGAAACACTCCGCGCCGAGTAGCCGGGCTAATGTAGATACATTGTAGAAACGGAAGAACCATGACGACAACCGTACGAAAATGGGGCAACAGCACCTCGGTCCGGATTCCCGTGCCGGTGCTGCGGGTCGCCGGACTGACACTCGACGCAGAGGTTGCAGGGCGCGCCGAAGCGGAGCGGATCGTGATTGAGCCGGCACGGCGCCGCGCATATGGCCTCGACGAACTCGTCCAGCAGATTTTGCTGAAAGCTGTTCCCTGTAACCTGTTCACAGTGCCAAGGAGGTTCCGGCTCGTGCGCGTGTGCCCATGCGGGCGGGAGGGGTATCTGTAACAATATTCCCGGGTAGAGATTTCCAGCAACCGAGGTGGGCGCGCTGGCTTGCGTGCCCGCCCTGTCGCTGGGGCCCTAGATGCTGCGCCGTAGATTCGAAATCGCCGCTCAAGTCCTGCTCCTGGTCGCACTCGCGTTCTGCCTGCGGCTGCTGGTGCGTGAGGCTGCACTTGTTCGTAGGATGCATGATACCGGCGTTTATCTCACCGATTTAAATCAGCGCGTTGCCGTACGAACCGTGGGCGGCGTGAACGTCTTCGGAAAGTCAGCTTACCCCCACAACCCGGCCGTTCGACGCTTCGTGGTGTTTGAGCTCCGGCGCGCGACCTTCGCCAGCGACGCCGCCTTCTGGTCAGCGGCGGCACGCGCAATTCCGGCACGCGCCCATGTCGATCTGTACGCCTACTGCGATGGAACTGCTTGCAGCACCGATGCGCGCCGGGCGCGGCTGCCCTTTCCCGTTATCGAGTTCGCCAGCGTAAACAACCTCGAGGCGGTTGCAAATGCCGACGTAAAAGGCGAGTTCCTCGTGCTGCGCCCGCATCTTACGGTGCTCGCCCGGGCGCAGTGGCGCGGCTCCTCGGCTTCGCCGGCCGGTGCCGTACGGACAATCCTCCAATGACATTAAAATTGGCCATTAGCAAGGCCCTTCCGCGTACGCTTGCGATCCTGGCGGTAACCGACGCAGTCCTCTTTGTTGGCGTCGTGCTCGCGGTGCGCACGCAAACACCAGCGGCCACAGTAACGACCCGAGGCGCGCTCGCTTCAGGCGGGCCGCCCTTGGGCATTGCACTTGGCGGCCGGCTCATTCGGGCCGCCGCTCGCTCGCGCTGCTGGACTGTGCGCTACGAAATGGAGGCATGCAAGTACTGCCGTGCCGACGATGCGGGTGACTGGCGGGGGCTTGCGGCGGCGCTACAGGCACGCGGGTGCGTGATCATTGTCGTGCCGCCCTACGCGTCCGAGGCGCTCCTGCCCACCCAACTCGTTCCCCCTTCGGCGGAACAGGAGATACTTGTAAGCATGGATTTTGCGAGGCGATTCCGGCTTTCCATCGCGCCAACGACCCTACTGTTTGGACCACAAGGCGTGCTGATTTGGAGTCGGCAGGGGCGACTGGCCGCAGGCGACAGAAAGTGGGCCCTCCGCGCCATTGGTAAGGCGCTGGAGCGGGGGCGCAACTAGATGGGCGGGATCGCTGGAGACTTGTCGCGAGTTCTGCGCCGGGAGCGGAGGTTCGCGGTGGCGGCGGTCGCACTATTTGCAATTGGGATCGGCGCGGTCATGGCGCTGTTCGGGCCCGTAACCGCGCTCATTCTGTCGCCATTGCCATTTCGGCGTGCGGGCCAGCTCGTGTATATCGGGGCACCGATCCTCAACATCCATTCGGGCAAGATCGCGGGACAAACTTTCCTCAATGAGGCATTCTCGGACGTCGCGGCGTATTGGGCCCCAAGGCCGGATTGGATCGGGCAACGCACCCAGGTGCGCACGGTCACAGTGACGCCGCGTTTCTTTCAGACACTCGGAGTGAAGGTCCGGAACGGTCGGGGGTTGGCCCAAGCCGATTCATCAGGTACATACGCGGTGATTAGCAACGCGCTCTGGCGGGATCGGGGCCACCGCGGCGGGGAACTCAATCTGGCGAGCGGCCGATTTCGAATCGTCGGAGTTGCGCCCCCGGGCTTTGGATTCCCCTCGGGGACGCAGGTGTGGGAGCTTGCGCGAAAGGGAGGACCGCGACCGGACGCGATGAAGCGATCTTGGGTCGTGTTTGCCCGGCTGCGGAATGGCGTGAGCCAGCGAGCCGCTGCCACCCGTGTACGCGCCGCCGCGCGGCGGCGGAACCATTACGGATTTGTCGCGAACGGCCCAACGATTGAGCCGCTGCGCTCCGACCTCCGGGGGGCGTGGACGGGGGCTCTCTGGGGGCTCTGGGCAGCGGCTTTCGCTTGTCTGCTGCTGGCTTGCGCCGGCGCAGGCAGTCTCATGCTGACCCGCAACCTACGGCGCCGGGGGGAGATCGCGATCCGGCTCGCACTGGGCGCGAGGCGGCGAACGCTGGTGACGGCAGCCTTCGCCGAGGCACTCACGTTGGCCGCGGGCGGGTACCTGCTCGGGGTGGGCGCGGCGGAGATAGCGCGATATCCGCTGGCAGCGATGGTGCGCGCGCGGATCGGAGCGCCGGTAACTGCAGCCGGGCCGAGTGCTGCGGTAATCGCGATCGCGGGAGCTGCCCTAGCGGTCTGCACCGCAGTCATCGCTGGCGTGGGCCCGGCTTTGTTCTTGGTGAGGACCGACCCGAACCAACTGATCCACGGCGGCCTCGGACCCAACTCGGGCCGGGGATGGTTCCAGCGCCACGAATCCCTGGCAACCGTCCAAATCGCCCTCGCGTTGGTCCTGCTGATGGGAACGGCCATGCTCGCCCAAAGCACGGTCGCCCGGCTGCGGACGCCCCTCGGGTTTACTGAGAGCGGCGTCGCGGTGATATCCGCCGCGGTCCCTCCGCTTCCGTCGATGCTGGCCGCCAACGCCGCACTGCAGCGATGGACTCCCGGCGTCGCGCGCCAACTGCAGGCAGCAGTAAAGACGGAGGCGGCGCGCGATCTACCGCTCTACCGAAAAACAGAAACGGCACTGAAGCGCCTTCCCGGAGTCGCCGGTGTGGGCATCCTCGATCCGCCGCCATTCAGTAGGCGGGCAATCCCGTTGAATGCAGGATTCTACCGCGCCGATCCGAGCCGGCACGGCTGGGGGAACGCCGTGCGGGGCTGGCAGCGCTTCGCCAGCCCGAATATCTTCCATCTGCTCGGTATTCAGTTACTGCGGGGCCGCACGTTTTCGTTAGCAGATGCGGCGGTCGTGAAGGCGAACATGGAGCAGGGGCTGCACACAGGTAGTTTTACCAACATGGCACCCGCGCCCGTCATCGTTAACCAATCGCTCGCTGCGGCGCTATGGCCACATGGAAACGCGATCGACAGAATCTTCTATGGCCCGCAAGCGCTCCGGGTGATCGGCGTCGCCGGCAATGTCCGCGAAACTGCAGCGCGACTCGCACCCACGCCGACCGTATACGAGCTTGCGCGACCCGGCGCACTGCACTTTATCGTACGGCTTCGGACAAGCGCCCGCTTCCCGACCTTTGCTCCGTCTGCCGCACAGGCGATCGCAGGGGTGAGTCCACTGATCGTGAGCCCCGCTGTGCTCAGTCTCGCAGCCGAGATCGCGCGCGCGAGCAGTGGCCCGCGGCTGGCGCTTGAACTATTGGGGTTGTTTGCCCTTTTTGGCGCAGCGGTCGCGTGCCTCGGAATCCATTCAACCTGCCAGGAATTAGCGGCCTCCCAGATCCGGGCATTCGCGATCCGTATGGCGTTAGGGGCATCACCGCGCCAGATCTATGCCACCTTCGCGTGGCGTTCGGCCCGGATGATACTCGTTGCCCTCCTCCCGGCGGGGCTGGGCTTATGGCTCCTGGAGCAAGCCTTGGCAAACCTGCGGCTCCGGGGTACGGGCGGGCCGACACACCCGACCGGGCTCATCGCTGCGGTTGTGCTCCTTTCTGCCCCAGCGCTGGCGATCGGACTCCGATCAGCTCGACGGATTGCCCGTAATGAGCCTGCTTCGATGCTGCGAGCGGAGTGAACGGCCCAGCGTAATCACCACTTACGACAACCCTGCTACAACACGCGGATGACATCGCTGCGGGTGATAATGAACGTCTTGCTGGTTTTGAAATCGCGCACCAGCACGGCCGGATTTTCCGGAGTAATCATGGTGGCCAGCAAGTCGACCGGCGTTGAAATATCGACGAACGGAAACGCCGGCTGCATGATCGTCTCCAGCGGCTCGCTTTTGATCTCGGGCCGCTCCAGCAGCGACTTGTAAAGCTGCATCTCGTTCAGCGAACCCACCAGGCGGTTGTCCTGGGTGATCGAAATCTGGCTGAAATCGTGCAGGCTCATCACCCGCAGCGCGTGCTCGACGGGTTCATGCGCTTCCACCGAAAAGAGCTCACCCGACAGCCCCGAAGCCACCAGGTCGCGTGCCGTCATACCGCTTTTTTCCAGGAAGCCGCGCTCGCGCATCCAGTCGTCGTTGAACATCTTGCCGAGGTAACGCGAGCCGTGGTCGTGGAAGATGACCACCACCAGATCGCCCGCCTCGAAGTTCGACTTGAGCTGCAACACCCCGGCCATGGCCGCGCCCGCCGAGTTGCCGGCAAAAATGCCTTCCTCGCGCGCAATGCGGCGAGTCATGATCGCGGCATCTTTATCGGTGACCTTTTCAAAATGATCAATCACGGAAAAATCAACGTTGCGCGGCAGAAAATCCTCGCCGATGCCTTCGGTGATGTAGGGGTAGATTTCGTGCTTGTCGAACTCGCCCGTCTCCTTGTATTTCTTGAACACCGACCCGTAGGTGTCGATGCCCCAGACCTTGATCTTCGAGTTGCGTTCTTTCAGGTAGCGTCCGGTGCCGCTGGCCGTCCCGCCCGTGCCGACTCCTACGACCAGATGCGTGATCTGGCCGTCCGTCTGCTCCCAGATTTCCGGACCGGTCTGCTCGTAATGCGCCGCCGTGTTGGACAGGTTGTCGTACTGGTTCGCCTTCCAGGCGTTCGGAACTTCCCGCACCAGCCGGTCCGAAACCGAGTAATACGAGCGCGCATCCTCCGGCTCCACGTTCGTCGGGCAAACGATGACCTCAGCGCCAAACGCCTGCAGCGCGTCAATCTTTTCCTTCGACTGTTTGTCGGTCGTCGTGAAGATGCACTTATATCCTTTTATGACCGCAGCGATCGCCAGGCCCATGCCGGTATTGCCACTCGTGCCTTCAATGATGGTCCCGCCGGGCTTTAACAGCCCCGCTTTCTCGGCATCCTCGATCATCTTCACCGCCATCCGGTCCTTGATGGAGTTGCCGGGGTTGAACGTTTCCAGCTTGGCGTAAATGGCGGCGGGGATCGCGCGCGTGATCGCGTTGATGCGCACCAGTGGCGTATGGCCGATGGCTTCGAGAATGTTGGCGTAGCGTTGGGGCACGAGGGTATTTTATACTCGCAAGCAGCACACCTCCTGGAGGAACTTATTTTGCTGCCACTTCGCCGCTCGCTGATCGTTTGTCTAACCGTTGGCATGGGATTGACCCTGGGAGCACAAACCGTGCTCAAACAGGTGACGGCGGATCAGTACGCCAATGCCGAACGCTATCTGGGCTACAACGTCGACCCGCTCGTCCTCAATGCCATGAACGGCGCTCATTGGCTCCCCGACGGCCGATTCTGGTACTCCGCCAACGACGCCCGGGGCCCGAACTACGTGCTCGTAAACCCGGCCCGGGCAACCCGCGAGCCGGCGTTTGATCGCGTGGCCATGGCCAAGGCACTGAGCACCGCCTCCGGCCATACAATTGCCGTCAAGTCCCTGGATGTTTCCGGGCTGACGTTCTCCCCCGATGGGCACTCCGTAGACCTCAGCTACCGTGGCAAGCGCTACCAATGTACACGTGCGGGCACAACCTGCACACCTTCCAACCAACCGGCTCCGGCAAATGCCAACCCGTTCGCGCGCTTCGCCCGGCCCAAGCCCGGCGAGCACCCGCTCTCGGTCTCCCCCAACGGCAAACTGGCCGTCTATATCAAAGACTGGAATCTCTGGCTGCGCAACCTGCAGACCCATCAGGACACGCAGTTAACCTTCGATGGCGTAAAGAACTTCGGCTATGCCACCGACAACGCCGGCTGGACCTCCAGTGACCGTGCCATCGTCCTCTGGTCGCCCGATTCGACCAAAATTGCCACCTACCAGCAGGATCAGCGCGGCGTCGGTAAGCTCTATCTAGTCCCGGTCGTCGTCGGGCACCCGAAATTGATCACCCAGATTTACCCCCTGCCCGGCGATAAGACAATCACCACCATTCAACGCGTCATCATCGACGTAACCGGGCCGGGCGCGCCCAGGATCGTGCGGCTCAAAATGCCGCCTGACCAGCACCGCTCAACCACGGAAGATAACCTCGCCTGGCGCAAAAACGAAGACGTGCAATGGAACCCGGCCGGCACGAAGCTTCTGTTCGTTTCCACCTCGCGCGGCCACAAGCACGAGTGGGTACGCCTCGCCGACGCCTCGACCGGCAACGTGAAGACCATCTTTGAAGACACCGTGAAAACCCAGTACGAAGGCGGCCAGAGCGGCAGCACTTTCCGCTATCTGCCCCAGCGCGACGGCTTTATCTGGTACTCGCAAAAGGACGCTCCGCCGGCGCCGGGCATGTCCGGTGGCACCTCCGCCGGCCTCGGCCAGCTCTACTTCTACGGCCTCGACGGCACGGTCAGGGATCAGATCACCTCGCCCAGCAACGGCAACGTTGATTCGGTCGTCTACGTGGACCGCAAAGCCGGCTACGTCTATTACATCGCGACCGCCGTACCGGGCAACAATCCCTATTATCAGCACCTCTACCGCGCCCCGATTACCGGCGGCCATCAGGAACTGCTCACCCCCGAACCCGACAATCATCGCATTTCACTTTCACCCGGTCACGCGTATTTTGTCGATACCTACTCCACCCCCGACACGCCGCCCGTGAGCGTGCTCCGCACCAATACCGGCAAACTCGTAATGCGCCTCACCAGGGCTGATATTGCGCGCCTCGTCGCCACCGGCTGGAAACCCCCAATCATGGTGAAGGTGAAGAGCCGCGACAACGCCACTGACATCTACGGTGTCCTGATTCCGCCCTTTCACCGGCAGCCCGGCCGCAAATATCCCATCATCAACTACATCTACCCCGGCCCGCAGACCGGCAGCGTCAGCAACTGGGGCTTTTCCGCCGCCCGCGGCGACGATGAAGCCCTGGCGCAATTGGGCTTTGTGGTGGTTTCACTGAACGGCATGGGCACACCCTGGCGCGGGCAGAAATTCCACGATGCCTACTACGGCAACATGAAGGACAACACCCTGCCCGATCAGGTCAAAGGCATGAAAGAGCTGGCGCAAAAGTATCCCTACATAGACATTAATCGCGCCGGCATGTGGGGCCACTCCGGAGGCGGTTTTGCCACCGCCGATGCCATGTTCCGCTACCCCGATTTCTTCAAGGTTGGCGTGGCTGAAAGTGGTAACCACGACCCGCTCGAGTACGAGGACGACTGGGCTGAGCGCTATCAGGGCCTGGTCACACCCACCGGCATTGATCACGAAACCAACTACACCGGCCAGTCCAACGAATCGGCTGCAAAAAATCTAAAGGGCCACCTGATGCTGACCTTTGGAACCACCGACAACAACGTTCCGCCCAACAACACGCTGCTGGTGGTCGAGGCGCTGGAAAAGGCCAACAAGGATTTCAAGCTGATCCTTTATCCCAACGCCCACCACGGCTATGCCAACTACAGCCCGTATCAGATGCGCCAGCGCTGGGACTTCTTCGTGCGCTATCTGGCGGGCGAAGAGCCGCCGCACGAGTTCAAGATGCAAGTGCCGCCGCGCCGCTTCTGAGCGAAGCTGATCTATTCAATAAATTCCGTACCCGGCGTGTGCTGCTTCTCGTTCTCCAGCAGCAGAATATCGGCGTCCGTGTCGCTCGCGCCCAGCAACCAGCGCGAGAAAAAGTCCATGCGCCGCACCAGCACGTAATCGGCAATGGGGCGGTAGGGGTGGCGCATGCCGGGGAACACCAGCATCTCGAACCGCTTGTCGGCGTGAATGAGCGCGTTCGCCAGCTGCATGGTGTTGACCATGGAGACGTTGTTGTCCATGTCGCCCGTGGTCAGCATCAGGTGGCCTTTCAGGTTTGCGGCGAGCGACTCGTTCTTCTCGATGGTGTACAGAAATTTGATGGCGCCGTCGGCCTCGCGCTGCTCCCGCACTCCATCGTATTTTTCACTCCAGGCGCGGTTGTAGTTGTTGTTGTCGTGATTGCCTGATTCTGACCAGCCGGCGGTATAAAACGTCGGATACTGCAGCATGGCCGCGGCCGTCATGAAGCCGCCGCCGGAATGCCCCCAAATGCCGGCTTTGCTGGCGTCAATGAACGGGTATTTGTCCGCCAGCTCGATCACCGCCTGGCGCTTGTCGGCGAGGCCGTAATCGCGCAGGTTGCCGTACCCGTAGGCGTCATACCATTTGTCACGGTGCGGCGATCCGCCGCGGTTGCCGACTTCGATCACGATGAAGCCCATCTGCGCCAGCACCACGTTGGGGTCGGTGGGCCGGAAGCTGCGGCTCACCGCCTCGGTTTGCGGGCCGGGATAAACGTACTCGATGATCGGGTACTTGTGTTTGGGATTGAGATTGAAGGGGCGGTACATCACGCCGTAGATGTCGGTGATCCCGTCGGCGGCTTTGATCTTGAAGGGCGTGGGGTACTGATAGCCTGCGGCCATTAACCGGCTCACGTCGGTGTGGGCGAGCCTGGCCTGAAGCGTTCCGTGTCCGTCGATCAGCGTCGAGACCGGAGCGGTGTCGGCGCGCGAAGCGTTGACCACAAACTCGTGCGCGTCGTGGCTGGCCTCGACCGTGTTGGTAAAATCGCCGGGCGTAAGGTCAGCCAATCCCGAACCATCCAGATTCACGCGATAGAGGTGTTCGTAGTACGGGTTCAATCCCTGCTCACGGCCGTTACCCATGAAATAGAGCGTGCCGGTGGCATCGTCGATGCCCACGATGTTTTCCGACATCCACGGGCCGGTGGTGATGGGGTGCAGGAGTTTGCCCTGATTCGTATACAGGTAGTAATGCTTCCAGCCGTCGCGTTCCGACCACCAGATGATGTCCTGGCCGTGGTTGGCCAGCCAAAGATCGCCCTGCCCGCCATAGGGCGGCGCCGAATCCAGCCACTGGTTCGACGATTCCTGGATGAGGGTGGTCACCTTGCCGGTTCCCGCATCGATCACCACCGCATCGGTGGAGCGGAAGTCGCGGTCGCCCACAATCACGTACAATTTGTTCGCCCCCGCGGCAATCCAGCGCGAGCTTGAGGAATAGCCACGCTCGCCGGTTAAGTGCAATTGCTTTGCCCAGCCCCGGCGTTGCGCATTTTCCTCGCGTTCGGCCTCGGTCGGCGGCGCATCGACCAGAAACAGCGATGGATCCACCAGCGGCAGATTCTTTTCCGGAATCACAATCCGCTTGCGCGTCGCCAGGGTATAGATCTGCACTTCCGGAATCGGCACATTCGCCTCGCCCGGCATGGCATAGCGATAGGTCTCCAGCTTTGGCCGGGGCTTCGCCAGCGAATGAATCACCCACAGATCCGCCACCTTGCGGTCATCGTTGCGCACCAGCGCGAACTTGCTCCCATCCTGCGACCAGTACATCCTGAGCGTCGGCCTGCGCATCCCGCTGGGGTTCTTCACGTCGCCCTTGTCCTGTTTCTCAACCGCCGCTTGTAGCTCGGGCGTCATCGGCACCGCGTAGCTGTAGCCGGCCACGCCGTCCGTCGTGAGCTGCGTTTCCTCGATTGTGGCATCGGCGGGATTTTTCAGGGCCTTCTCATAGTTCGCACCATCCATCATGTACAGATTGTTGCCGCGCGCAAACAGAATCACCTTGCCGTTGGGCGAAAGGTTCGCCCACAACGGCTGCACCGGGATGGCAAAGTGATCGAGGCGCTGCAGGTGGCCCGTGCCCAGCGTGTAGAGAAAATAAAGCTTCCGCTTCGGCGGCGCTTTGGATTCCCCACTCGCCGGCTTTTTCCCCTGCGTGAGCTGGGCCGCCTTGAGCACCTGCGAATAGTTGGACGTGCCCGGCAACACCGCATCGGCGCGAATCTCCACATAAAACCGGATTTGGGTGTCATCGTTCACCAGCCGCGCCCCCTCGATCCCGAGGTGCTGCCCGTCATAGGCGATGCCGGTCAGCTCGGTCAGCTGCGCCGCCACACGCGTGTTATCCCACAGCGGCTTGCGCGTTTTCGCTGCCGGATCGACCACAAAGTAGTTCGTCCCTGCCGTAGTTTTGTAGCTGAACCAGAAGCGATCAGAATGCGTGAACCAGTGCGGCGCGACGGCGGTCGAAAACACCAGTTGGTGCATCTCCGCCGGCATGAAGCGCGCCGCCTGCGCGTAGTCGGGCTTGTATTCCTTTGCTGGCGCCGACTGCCCCAGCAGCGGCGTGCACAGCGTCCCCAGCGCCGCCAACAAAGCCGCCAGTATCCTGCCCCGCATTGCTTTCCTTTGCCATCCGGTCCTGATCATTTCTGTCATCCGCGCTCCCGTGTTGCCACTCCGACTTGCACCCTAAAGACTGCCACCTCACCGATAACCCGTCAAGAGATTCAGAAATGCGCTATGCTGACCCGAGCAATGGCTACGGCGAGTACAGAAGCGCGCTTGCTCATCGTCGACGACGAACCCATGGTGCGCGATCTGCTCTGCGCCTTTCTCGAAGACAACGGGTTTACCTGCGAGAGCAGTCCCAGTGTGGACGACGCGCTCCTGCATCTGCAGCAGGGCAACATCGATCTCGTGATTTCCGATTTGCACATGCCCGGCCGCACCGGCCTCGAATTGCTCGAAGCCATTGGCAGCAAGCACCCCCATACCGCTTTCCTCATGGCCACCGCCGCGCCTGATACAAAAACCGCCGTGCAGGCCATGCGCAAAGGTGCCGCCGATTTTCTCGTCAAACCGCTCGATCTCTCCCAGGTTCTCGCCACGGTGCGCTCCACCCTCGCGCGCCGCGCCGATACGGATGCTGCCTCCGCCCGTCAGCAGCAGGCCGAATCCCTGCTCGCCGAGCGCACCCAGCAGCTCGGCCTCGCCCTGCAGCAGGTCGAACTCCAGTCCAAGGAGACCCTGCGCGCGGTCGCCATGACCCTCGACGTCCGCGCCCACGATGTCGCCGGCCACTGCCTCCGCGTCAGCCGTTACTCGCTCGAGCTGGCCGCACAGATGGGCTACTCCGAGGCCGATCTCCAGCGCATCGAGCACGCCTCCTATCTGCACGATATCGGCAAACTCGGCATTCCGGATGCCATTCTGAACAAGCCCGGCGCCCTCACTCCCGAAGAGCAGACCGTCATGCGCAGCCACGTCCAGATCGGCTACGACATGGTCACCAAGGTCCCCTCCCTTGCCGATGCCGCCGAGCTCGTCCTCGCCCATCAGGAGCACTTCGACGGCAGCGGCTACCCGCGCGGCCTCAAAGGCGAGGAGATCCCGCTCGACGCCCGCATTTTTTCGGTCGCCGATACGCTCGATGCCATGACCAGCGACCGCCCCTACCGCAAGGCCATGAGCTGGGAACAAGCCAGCCAGGAAATCGCCCACCAGGCTGGCAAACAGTTTGACCCCGCCGTCGTCGCCGCCTTCCAGCAGATTCCCGCCTCCCGCTGGCGTCAGCTCCAGACCGGCCCCAATGCCGCCTCTGCCGGCAGCGCCCGCTGAATCTGCACCTCAACGCAGGAAAGGATTTAAGGCGCGCTCCGTGCCGATGGTGGTCTCCGGCCCGTGCCCCGGTATCACCACGGTCGCATCCGGCAGCGCCAGCACCGTTCCGCGCAGCGACCTCTGCAGGGTGGCGTAGTCACCGCCGGGCAGATCCGTCCGGCCGATCGAGCCCGCAAACAGCGTATCGCCCGCAAACAATTTCCCTTCCGAGGGCAAATACAAACTCACGCTTCCCTGCGTGTGCCCCGGGGTTTCCAGCACCTCGAGGCGGGTCGCAGCCAGCGCAATCCGCGACGAAGACTTCAGCTCCGCATCCATCCTTGTCCGCTCCGGCGCCGCAATGCCCAGCCAGGCCGCCTGCGCGTCCAGGGCATCGTAAAGCTCCTGGTCGCGCGAGTTGAGCCACACCGGCGCTCCGGTCCGCCGCTTGAGTTCTGCGGCGCCGCCAATGTGGTCAATGTGGGCGTGGGTGACGAGAATCGCATCCAAACGCCAGCGCTGTTCCGCCAGCCGGCGGAGCACTTCGTCAACCTCGGCGCCAGGATCAATGACGATGGCGGTGGCAGTGGTCTCATCGCCCAGCAACGTGCAATTGCAAGCCAGCGGACCAACCGGAAACGTGATCTGCAGCAGGGCCAACGGCTTGACGGCTTTACTTCTTCGGCTGCGGCTTGTGCTGCTGGGTCGTGGTCGTCGTCGGCAAGGGAGCCGCGCCCAGAATGGACTTGGAGTTGGGCTTGTTGCCCGCGGAAAGAATGGCGAGCGTAATGCTGGTGACCAGAAACAGCACCGCGAGCACGATCGTGGCCTTACCGAGCGCGGTCTGCGCCCCGCGCGGGCCAAATGCCGTCTGGCTGCCCATACCGCCAAACGCCGAGGCGATGTCGCCGGCATGGCCGCTTTGCAGCATCACCACCACAATCAGCAGAATCGAAATAATGATAAAAAATGCGGTGAGAAAAAAGCTCACAAATTCCCTTTCCCGGCCAGGCTTTGGTGCGGAAGGCGGGACTCGAACCCGCATGCCTTGCGGCGCCACCCCCTCAAGATGGTGTGTCTGCCAGTTTCACCACTTCCGCGCAGGGAGCCAACGATGCCCAGCCCACAGCAAATCATACCACCAGTCGCGGCTCGCGCGGCTCGAACGCAGCGGCAGGCCCGGCCTGCGGTCAGGGCTTCCCCGCTGCGCGCGCGGCCGCGCTGTTGCCGGCCTGAATCAGCGCCGCAAACGATTCCGCGGTCAGACTGGCCGCGCCCACCAGGCCGCCGTCGACATCGGGCTGATCGAGCAGGGCACGCATGTTCGAAGGCAGAATGCTGCCTCCGTAGAGGATCGTGAAGCCCGCCCCGGCTTCCGGCCCGAAAATGTCAGCCGCGCAACGGCGCAGGAACCGGTGTGCCCCCTCGGCGATCTCCGGTGTCGCCGTCTTGCCGGTGCCAATCGCCCACCCCGGCTCATAGGCCAGCACGCTGCCGCGCAGGTCTTCGGCCGACATGCCCCAGAACGCACGCTCAAACTGGTAGCGCAGAATCAATTCCGTTTCGTTGTCGCTGCGCTGTTCCTGCGTTTCGCCCACACAGACGATCGGGGTCAGTTTTGCCGCCAGCGCCGCGCGTACTTTGCGATGGATTTGTTCGTCCGTTTCTCCGCATCCCAGCCGGCGCTCCGAGTGCCCCACAATCACATAAGTGCAGCCGGCTGCGGCCAGCATCGGGCCCGAAACGTCACCGGTGAACGCACCCTCCGTTTCCTCGTGCAGGTTCTGCCCCGCGATCGCGATGCCGTCCGCCCGCGCCGCTTCGACCGCTGCCGGTATCGATGGGAATGCAGGCGCCACGATGACGAAGCACCCGTTGCTGTTTTCGCGCAGCGCACGCAGGCGCTGAAAAAACTCGCCCGTCTCGGCTGCGGTTTTATGCATTTTCCAGTTCGCCACCATCATCGGCCGGCGGAAGGTTTTATTCGTCATAGTCAAGCCTCGGTCAGAGCTTCCACGCCCGGCAGCGGATTGCCGGCCAGAAATTCCAGGGAAGCGCCGCCACCCGTTGAAACGTGGGTCAAGGCGTCTTTCAGACCCGCCTGGCGCAGCGCGGAGAGAGAATCGCCGCCTCCGGCCACCGTCGTGCCCGGACAGTCGGCGACCGCGCGCGCCACCGCCAGCGTTCCGGCATCGAGCGGCGGCTGTTCGAACACGCCCATGGGGCCGTTCCAGAACAGCAGGCGCGCCCGGCGAATGTGCTCGCCAAACAGGGCGCGCGTGCTCGGTCCGATGTCCATTGCTTTTCCATGCCTGGGGATCGTGGTCACAACCTCGTACGTCGATAGTACGTGATCGATGGGAAGCACAAAATGGCCTTTCGGAAATTGGCCGAGCAGCTTGCGGATCGGCTCCACCGCGTCCTCCTGTACCAGCGAATCCCCGGTTTCCTGGCCCAGCGCGCGCAGGAACGTATAGGCCATGCCTCCGCCGACCAGCATTTCATCCGCGCGCGCGGCGAGATGAGCGAGCAGCGGCAGCTTGTCAGAAGCCTTGGCGCCCCCCAGCAAGACCACGAACGGATGCTGTTGCGCCTGCAGCAGGCGGCCCAGATAGTCGAGTTCGGATTGCATCAGCAGGCCTGCCGCCGCCTGCGGAAAATACTTCGTCACGCCGACGATGGAAGCATGCGCGCGGTGCGCAGCGCCAAACGCGTCGTCCACATATGCCTCGCCCAATGCCGCCAGCTGCCGCGCGAAACCATCGTCGTTGGCTTCTTCGCCCCTGTGAAAGCGCAGATTCTCCAGCAGCAGCAAACCGCCCGGTTGCAGGCGCGCGCTCATCTCCTCCGCCAGCGGCCCCACCGTCTCCGGGCAAAAGCCAACGCTGTGCTCCAGCAAGTGTTCCAGCCGCGCCACCAGCGGACGCAGACTGTAGCGCTCGTCCGCCCTGCCTTTGGGCCGCCCCAGGTGAGAACACAGCACACTCCGCGCGCCCCGCTCCATCAGGTTGCGCAGCGTCGGCAGCGTGGCCACGATGCGGCTGTTGTCAACCACGCGCTCACCCTCGAGCGGCACGTTGAAGTCCACGCGGGTCAGCACCAGGCGCTGCGCCACGTCAAGCTGGGTCACCGCAAGCTTGGCCATGGGCTAGGCTTCCTCCGCCATGCGGGCAATCAGATCGCGGAGACGGCAGGAATAGCCCCACTCATTGTCATACCAGGCGATTACCTTGATGCAATTGCCGCCGATCACGCGCGTCAACTTCGCGTCCACAATCGCCGAGCGCGGGTCGCCCTTGAAATCCGACGAGACCAGCTCTTCTTCCTCATAGCCCAGAATGCCCTTCATCGGCCCCTCGGCCGCCGCGCGAAACGCCGCATTGACGGTTTCCGGCGTCGGCTTGCCTTCCACCCACACCACCAGATCGACCACCGATACGTCGGGCGTGGGCGCACGCAGCGCAAACCCGTCGAGCTTGCCTTCCAGTTCCGGAATCACCAGATGCAACGCCTTGGCCGCGCCCGTCGAGGTCGGAATGAGATTGATCGCCGCGGCGCGTGCCCGCCGCTTGTCCTTGTGCGGCAGATCGAGCAGGCGCTGATCGTTCGTGTAGGAATGCACCGTCGTCATCGAGCCCGACACAATGCGGAAAGACTCGTGCAGCACTTTCGCCACCGGCGCCAGACAGTTCGTTGTGCAGCTGGCGTTCGAGATAATGCGATGGCGCGCCGGATCGTAAGCCTTATCGTTGACGCCCAACACCAGCGTGACGTCGGCGCCTTTGGCCGGAGCCGAGATCACAACTTTTTTCACGCTCCCGCGCAAATGTTTCCCTGCACCCTCGGCCGTGCTGAATTTGCCGCTGCATTCGGCCACCACCCCCACCTGGTGCGCGCCCCAGTCGAGCTTGCCTGGATCCGGTTCCGCGGTGATGGGAATCCGGCGCCCGTCCACCGCTATCCAGTTCTCACCGGCCTCCACGCGGGCGTCCAGATTGCCCAGAATCGAGTCGTAGTGAAGCAGGTGCGCCAGCATGGCAGGCGCGGTAATGTCGTTGAGCGCCACAATTTCAAAATGTGGGTTGCCTCGGGCAGCCCGGAAAAAATTCCGGCCGATTCGGCCAAACCCGTTGATGCCGACGCGCAAGGGCATGTGACAAAGCCTCCGAAAAATAGGGTAGCAGCCTTCCGCGTTCAGTTGGGATAAGCTGCCTGTAGGCATGGACGAATCGCAGACATTCCGGGCATACGAACAGGCCCTGCGCACGCATTTTGCCGGACTCGATTTGGACCGTTGGTGGCCTGCACGAACGCGGTTCGAAATGATCGCGGGAGCGTTCCTGGTGCAGAACACCAGTTGGAGCAACGTGCAGAAGGCGATGGCATCGCTGCGGGCGGCAGGAAAATTGTCGCTTGCGGGCGTACGCAGCCTGAGCGAAGCCGAATTGGGCGCCCTGATCCGCAGTTCCGGCTCGTGGCGTCAGAAAGCACGCCGTTTGCGTCAATTTGTGCTGTGGCTCGATCGCCATCACGGCGGCAGCCTGCGCCAGCTGTTCGCCCAGCCGGCGGATCGCGTCCACCAACAATTGCTCGCGCTTGACGGCATCGGCGAGGAAACCGCCGACGCCATACTGGTCTTCGCCGGCGGCCATGCCCGCTTTATCGACGATGCCTACACGCGGCGTATTTTCGCCCGCCATGGCCTCAGCCTTGCGCACGCACGCCGCACCATCACCTCGCCACGCTCATGCCGCGATTGGCACGCTCTGCTGGTGGAAACCGCCAAACGCTACTGCCGCAAGCAGGCGCCCGCTTGCGCCGGCTGTCCCCTGCAACCCCTTCTCCCATGACTCTCGCCGCCCCACCACCGGCGCAAGCCAAGCGGCGCTGGCTGCCGGGTACGCCGCGCACCCGCCGCGTCATCGCCATGGCCGTCGCGCTGGTGATCGTCATCGTGGTGCTGTTTTGGCCGCAGGCGTTCAATTTGCACTTCCAGCCCAGCCCGGCCAACGCCTGGCGGCTGTTTCTGGTTTCGGCTTTGGCCTTTTTATGCACCGTCGTGCTGGCCATGGTGCTGGCACGCCAGATCGTCAGACTCGGAGCCGAACGCCGCGCCAACGTACTGGGCTCGCGCTTCAAAACCAAGCTCGTAATCGGCGCTCTGGCGCTCAGCCTGACGCCGGTGCTCTGCATGTTCGGCTTTACCTATGGCCTTATCAACCGCACCCTCGACAAGTGGTTCAGCCGCCCGGTGGAAACCGTCCGCGACGATAACGGACGCATGCTGGCCCTGCTGACGCAATTTGTCAGCCTGAATGCCGCCACCCAGGCGCAATCCATGGCGGCCAGCCCGGCCTTGACCGGAGCCCTGGCCCGGCAGGATTGGGCTGGCGTGGCGGCGGCCCTGGCGCTGCGCAAGACCGCTTTGCAAGGCGGCTTTGCCGCGATATTCGGCAAACAGGGAAACCTGCTGGCCGGCTATCAGCTACCCGCCGGCTTTCACCCGCGCCCACGCGCTCCGGACCGCGTTCCGGTTGGGATTGGCGGCCGCGGCTACATGGTTGCGCGCGCCCCGCTGGCGGGCGCGGGCACGGTCGAGGTCGCCATACCCGTGCCCAGCGCCATTACGGCGCAGATCGTTCAACTGGCTCACGACCGCGACCGCTACCAGCAACTGGCCCAGGAACGCAAATCGCTGCGGGTGATTTACACCGGCTACCTGGCGCTGCTCACCCTGGCGGTCTTGTTCGGCGCCACCTGGATGGCCCTGTATCTGTCTAAACAGGTCACCGAACCCATGGGCGCGCTCGCCGCGGCAACCCAGGAGATTGCACGCGGCAACCTGGCCTACCGCGTGAACTCCCCGGCACGCCAGAGCAAGGACGAAATTGGACTCCTGGTGAATTCGTTCAACCGCATGGCGGCGGATCTGGAAGCCAGCCGCCGCTACACCGAAGCCCTGCTCGACAACACGCCCTCCGCCGTCATTTCCCTCGACCGCAGCTATGCCATCGCGCGCGTCAATCCCGCCGTCGAGCGCCTGTTCACCACGCCCCGTGCACCCAAACAGTTGGACGATTTGTTTGACAGCGCCAGCGTGCACACGCTGCACCGGCTGCTGCGCAAGGCCGGCCGCTGGCCCTCCGCCAGCGGCCAACTGGAGGTGGCCACCAGCGGCGGACGCCAACTGACGCTCGCCGCCACCGTCGCCGCCATCCGCAGCGGCGGTTACGTGCTCGTGCTCGAAGACCTGACCGATCTGTTGCGCATGCAGAAGACCGCCGCCTGGCGCGAGGTGGCGCAGCGCATTGCCCACGAAATCAAAAACCCGCTCACCCCGATCGCGCTGTCGGCGCAGCGCATTCAGCGCCGCCTCGCAGACCCGGCCGTCGTATCCGAATGCGCCGCCACCATCGAAAACGAAGCGCGCTCGCTGCAGCGCCTGGTCGACGAGTTCAGCTCGTTTGCCCGCTTCCCCCACGCCCAGCCCATCGATTGCGACCTGAACGACGTGATCGGGCGCGCCCTGCGCAGCTTCGACGGGCGCCTGGAGGGAATCGAGATCCGCACCCTGTTCGAACCGCACCTCCCCAAACTCCGGCTCGACCCGGACGACATGAAACGTGTGTTTCTCAACCTCATCGACAATGCCGCCGAAGCCATGCGCCGCTCGCCCTACCGCCAGCTCACGCTCGCGACCCAGCGCCTCGACGGCATTGTCGAAGCCGTGGTCGCCGACACCGGCCACGGTCTGCCCGCCGGGGACAAACAACACCTGTTTTTGCCCTACTATTCGACCCGGGAGCGAGGCAGCGGCCTCGGCCTCGCCATCGTCCAGCGCATCGTGGAAGACAACGGCGGCGCCTTGCGCGCCGAAGACAACGAACCTCTCGGTGCGCGTTTCATTGTCGAGTTGCCCGTGGAAGGGAGTCTATCCTGAAACCATGGCCCGTACGGCAATTCTGGTGGTCGATGACGAGCAGGGAATCCGGCAATCGCTCGGCGGTGTGCTCAGCGACGAGGGTTATGCGGTGGACGCCGTCGGCGACGCCAGTGCCTGCCTGCGCGCGCTCGCCACGCGCAGCTACGATCTCCTCCTGCTCGACATTTGGCTTCCCGACCGCGACGGGCTCGATTTGCTGGCGGCCATCGAAAAACGCCCCGCGCCGCCCGAAGGACCGCCGGAAGTCATCGTCATCAGCGGCCATGGCAGCGTGGAAAGCGCCGTCAAAGCCACCAAGCTGGGCGCGTTTGACTTTCTTGAAAAACCGCTCACCATCGACAAAACCCTGCTCACGGTGCGCCACGCCCTCGAGCAGCGCCAACTCAAGCGCGAGAACCGCCATCTGCGCCAGCACTTCGCCTCCAGCTCTGCACTGATCGGCGAAAGCGTGCCCCTGCGCGCCCTCCGCCAGCAGATCGCCATCATGGCGCCCACCAACGGCCGCGTGCTGATTTACGGCGAAAGCGGCGTCGGCAAGGAACTCGTCGCCCGCGCCCTGCACGCCCAGAGCGAACGCCGCCAGGGATTGTTCGTCGAACTGAACTGTGCCGCCATTCCCGAGGAACTGATTGAAAGCGAGTTGTTCGGACACGCCCAGGGCGCCTTTGCCGGCGCCCAGGATGCCAAAGAAGGCAAATTCAGCCGCGCCGATCAGGGCACATTGTTTCTCGACGAGGTGGGCGATATGAGCCTGAAAACCCAGGCCAAGGTGCTGCGCACCCTCGATGAGGGGCGCTTTCAGGTGCTCGGCGCCAGTACCCAGACCTCAACCGACGCTCGCATCATTGCCGCCACCAACAAAAACCTCGAGCAGGAAATCGCCAACGGCAATTTCCGCGAGGACCTGTTTTACCGGCTCAATGTCATTCCCTTCACCGTCCCCCCTTTGCGCGAGCGCAAGGAGGACATTCCGGTTCTCGCCCGCCACTTTCTCGCCGAGTTTGCGCAAGCCTATGGGCGTAAGTGCCGCGACTTCAGCGCCGAAGCCCTCGCCTCGCTCAGTGCCTATGCCTGGCCCGGCAACGTCCGCGAGCTCCGCAACCTGGTGGAACGCATCGCAATTTTGAATCCCGCGGCCCAGATGATTGATGCCCGCCACCTGCCGCCCTTGCTCAAGCGCGGCCACAAAGTCGAGGCCGATTTCAGCTCCCTGCACGAAGCCCGCGCCGCCTACGAACGCACCTTCATTCTGAAAAAACTGGAGGAAAACAGCGGCAACATGACCCGCACCGCCGAGGTGCTCGGCCTCGAACGCTCGCATCTGTACCGCAAGATGAAAAGCCTCGGCATGACCGTCACCTCTTGACGTTCAGCGCGCCCGCCAGCGCTTCCCGGTAGCCATCCATGTGGCCCGCCAGGAAATGATCCCCGCCCGCGATCCAGATACGCTGCTTGGGCTCGGCCAGCGCAGCGAAGTAGGCCTCCAGCGACTCCACCCGGGCGAATTGGTCGTGGTCGCCCGAAATCATCAGCTTCGGTCCACCCCATTGCCAGGCCGTTGGAATCGGCCCGCTGTCAACCGGCAGGCCCAGCAGCACCGCCTGCACGATTTCCGGCCGGGCTTCCGCCGCCAGCAGTTTCGCCGTCATCGTCGCGCCAAAAGAAAACCCGGCCAGCAACAGCGGCTGCCGATAACGGGCGCGCAACCATGCCAGGGCGGCCCGCAAATCGTCCAGTTCGCCCCGGCCATGGTCATAAGCACCCTCACTCTGCCCCACCCCCCGGAAATGAAAGCGCAGCGTCGGCAGGCCCAGCCCGGTCAGCGTTTTTGCCGTGTGAAACACGATGCGCGTGTGCATGGTGCCCCGATACAGCGGATGCGGATGGCAGACCACCGCGGCGCGGCCGCACGGCACTGCCGTGGGCTCGTTTAAGATGTATTCCAGTTGACCCGCCGGGCCGGCAAAGGTTCCGTGAAGAATGGCAGCCATCTCTTTCGAGCATAAACTCTTCGCCCTCGCACGCACCCTGATCGATGTCGATTCGACCACCGGCCGCGAAGGCGCCGCCACCGCCCTCCTCGGTGATTTTCTGCGCGCCGCGGGCAGCTTCGATGAAGTCGCGCTCTGGCCCGTCGAGCCCGGCCGCGACAACCTGTTTGCGCGCCGGGGCGTGCCGCGCGTGGTGCTGTCCACCCACCTCGATACCGTGCCGCCGTTTTTCCCCAGCCGCGAGGATGATGCCGCGATCCACGGCCGCGGCGCCTGCGACGCCAAAGGCATCGCCGCCGCCATGGCGGTCGCCGCAGTCGAGCTGGCCCGCTCTGGCGTAACCGATTTCGGCCTGCTCTTCGTGGTCGGTGAAGAGCGCAACAGCGCCGGCGCCATCGCCGCCAACGGCCGTGCCCCTGAGGGTGTCGCCTACTTGATCAATGGCGAGCCCACCGAATGCAAGCTCATCCGCGCCGGTAAGGGAGTGCTGCGCGTGGCGCTGCGTGCCCAGGGACGGGCCGCGCATTCGGCCTACCCCGAGCTCGGCGACTCAGCGATCGATAAGTTGCTCGATGTGCTGGCGCGCGTGCGCGCGCTGAAGCTGCCGCACGATGCGCTCCTGGGCGAAACCACCCTCAACGTCGGCACCATCCATGGCGGCCGCGCCCCCAACGTCATTGCCGATGAGGCCGGGGCGGAGCTGATGTTCCGATTGGTTGCCGACGCCACGCCGCTGCGCGCCGCCGTCGAAGCCGCAATTGAAGGCGAGGTCGAGCATGAGTTTGTCCTCGAGATCCCTCCGGTTCATCTGCACACTCTGCAAGGCTGGGAATCCGATGTCGTGGCCTTCGGCACCGACATTCCGCAGTTGACCAACTGGGGCACGCCGCTGCTGTACGGGCCAGGGTCGATTCATGTTGCCCATACCGCCGGAGAATTTGTCCCCAAAAACCAGTTGGCAAGCGCTGTGAATGGGTACTGCCAGCTCGTTCAGTTGCTCCAAACCAGAAAATCAATCTTCTGACGCGCATAAATGTCACGAATTCGTGACATTTGCATTCCTGCAAAGATTAGAAATCTCTAATCTTGCAATACGGATGCCAACTGACAGTAAGAAAAACTCCTTGTGGAGGCAACCCGGCCATGCCAATCTTGCTTCAGACGAGCGGTAGACTGGTCCTCAACGACCTATCGGCCCCCGTACTCAAAAGCTTTAGGAGTTCGCCATGAAGTCAATTCTTTCTGCCGTCACTTTCGCTGTCGCAGTCCTCGCTATCACCTTTGGATTGAGTGGTTTCGCCGGTATGAACGCCATGACTCCTAGCGCCCCGAACTCGCATGCCAGCTCCTTCATT
>JBOGKK010000294.1:0-2914 GCA_050745425.1 Terriglobales bacterium | reverse complement strand
GGGCATCACGAACTGTTTCACCTTGCCGCCGGCGCCCCGCTTGCGGACACCGGCCCGGCGGACGACCTTTGGGCCGGGCTAAAATAGAACTCCATGCTGGAGCGACTGCAAAAAATTGATGAGCAGTACGAAGCGCTGACGGCGGAGTTGGCGTCGGCCGAAGTCATTGCCGATAACGCCCGCTACCAAAAGGCCGCGCGCGCTCACGCCGAACTGCAACCCCTGGTGGAGCAGTACCATCGCTACCGCGAAATGCAGCGGCAGGCTGGCGAAGCCAAGCAGATGCAACAAGATAGCGATGCAGAGATGAAGCAGTTGGCGAACGAAGAACTGGCGCGGCTGGGGCCGGAAATCGCCGCCAGCGAGCAAAGGCTGCGCGAGCTGCTGCTGCCCGCCGATCCCAACGACCAGAAAAATGTCGTGCTCGAAATCCGCGCCGGCACCGGCGGCGATGAGGCCACGTTGTTTGCCGCAGAGATGTTCCGCATGTACAGCCGCTTTGCCGAGCAGCAGCGCTGGCGGATGGAAATTCTTTCCTCGAGCGAGAGCGGCGTCCACGGGCTGAAGGAAGTTGTGGCCATCGTCGAAGGCCGCGGAGCCTATAGCCAGCTCAAGTATGAGAGCGGCGTACACCGCGTGCAGCGCGTGCCGGCAACCGAACAGCAGGGGCGGGTACACACTTCGGCGGTCACGGTGGCGGTGCTGCCGGAAGCTGAAGAGGTGGATGTGCAGATTGACGCCAAGGATATTCGCATCGACACGTTTTGCTCGTCCGGCCCGGGCGGACAGTCGGTGAACACGACCTATTCGGCGGTGCGCATCACGCACTTGCCGACAGGCATGATCGTTTCCTGCCAGGACGAAAAGTCGCAGATCAAAAACCGGGCCAAGGCCATGCGCGTGCTGCGCTCACGCCTGCTCGAACTGGAGCAGGAGAAGCAGCATCAGGCGATTGCGGCCGAACGCAAGCAGCAGGTCGGCAGCGGGGACCGCAGCGAAAAAATCCGCACCTACAATTTTCCGCAGAACCGCGTCACCGATCACCGAGCCGGCATCAGCCTGCACCAGTTGGGCGAAGTCATGGATGGACGCTTGCAGGCGCTGATCGAGGCGCTGCGCGAACATTTCCAGGCGGAACGGCTGCAGAAGGAAAGCGCCGCCTAATATTTATGACGCCAGCCCCAGGGCGTTGCGGGCTTCGCGCCAGGGGGCAAAACTGGCCCAGATGCGCCGCACCAGTTTGGGATCGAGGCGTTTGGTTTTGACCGCGGCACCGGTCGAGGAGTAGAGCTTGAGGGTCATGGCGCCGCAGGCGGGGTTGAAAGCGCCGGGGCCGTATTCATACAGGCCCTCAAAGGCGGCATCGCGGCCTTGCATGGCCTCATAGGCGAAGTCGAGCGCCTGGGTTACCTTGCCGGGAAGAATAGGCGGCACCAGCTTGCCGTGGCAATACAGTTCCATGTAATCGAAATCGGCCTTGAAGTGCATGTGCTCGGCGATGAGACGGGGCCGAACGATATGGCCGAAGGCAGACCATTTGGTTGCACCGATTTTGGGGGTGGCAATCACTTCGACGGTGGGGGTGTAGTCGCCTGTATAGCGCATCCAGGCATGCATGTCAGCGGCGGGATTGAAGGCGCCTTCGTCGGCACTGCGGCGGCGATGGCGGGAGCGGCGGCGGGCAATATCGCGTTGGCTGTGGGTGGCCAGCCAGGTGGCAAGCACGGGGGTGGTAACCAGCACGTTGAAGCCACCTTCGTGGAATTGATAGGGCTTGAGGTCGAATTTCTCGACCCCGGTGACCGACTTCAGGGCGTCGATGGGATAGGGCGGCGAGGGGACAACCGGCAGCAGAGCCGCCGCAGGCGCCGCATCGGCCGCCATGGCCGCGCGGGCGCGCTGAAGCACGGGCCAGGCCTGGGAAATTTTGAGAATGCCGGAAACGCCGGGGCCATTGGGCGTGCCGGCATCGAGAAAGGTCGTGATGCCGATCACGTGGCCGGCATCATCAAACAGCGGGCCACCGGAACTGCCGTGATTGATATTGATAGCGGACAGGAATGCGGTCTCGCGCACCGAGCCGATCATGCCCGAGGTCAGCAGCTTGCGCTGATTCAACGGGCGGCCGAGGGTGAAGACGCGATCGCCGGGCGCGACCGCGGCAAGTTCCTGCGGCGTCGCCAGCGGCGCCACCGTCGCTGCCGGGTCGGCTTTCATATTGACGCGCAGTACGGCGATATCGCGGTCGGCATCGGCGGCGAGCAGCACCGCGTGTACTTTGTGTTGCGCGTCAAACTGCACGGCAAGATAATCGGCGCCAGCGATGACGTGATCGTTGGTCACCACCAGGCCCCGCGGATCGACAAGGAAACCGCTGCCGCGGCCCAGATCGGACCAGACTGTAACCACACTGGTGTGCAAACGCCGGTATTGGCTGGCCAGGGTAGCGCGAGAGGAAGGCGAGGCGCGCGGGTGCGGCGGCACCGCGGGCAGGACCGTACGCTCGGCGTTGGCGTTACTCAGGTCGATTTCCTGCGCCGCACCGGCAATGGCGACCGTCAGCTTCCAGCGGTAGCTGACACCATCAAAGATCACCGGATGCGGCGTCGTCAGGGAATATCGACCGGCGGGCAGATGAAGACGCGCGCGGCCACTGAAACTGGTGGCGATCGAGCGCGGCGGACCGCCCGCCGCCGAGGTAAAACGCAGGGTGAGCAGCGGCACCGGTTTTTGATCGAGGCGGTTGTTCACCAGCGCCGCGCGCACGAGCACGCTCGTAGCTGCCTGGCCGCACAAGGCGACCGGCAGGAGAAGCAAAAGCGCCAGCAGCTTCATGCTGGCAGGCTAACCGAGAGGGGCACCCGCGCGCATTCCCCCAAATGCGGGCATCGATTGACTGGCGCGGGGCCTGGCG
>JBOGKK010000293.1:0-6413 GCA_050745425.1 Terriglobales bacterium | reverse complement strand
CTCGAGCAGCGCTGGGCCGAGCCCAGCGTCGAGCATCTGGCCCAGCTCATGCGTGAGGTGTTTGATCACCGCGGCGCGGCGCGGGCCCGGGCGCGTCAGGCGCGGCGCGACATGGTTACGCTGTGGGACCGCCACGTGCTGGCGCCGCGTTGGGGCGACGCCCTGCGGGAGTTGCTGCGTTAGCCGGGCGCCAGGCGGCCAGAAAGCGGATGAGGTCGGCGGGGCCCAGGCTGCGGGCGGCCTGAAACGAGCCGTCGTCGCTGCTGGCGAGCACTTTGCCCGTGGCGCTCAGGACGGCCAGCATGGGCACGCCTTGCATGATCGTGAGCCCATAGTGCTTGACGATGTCCAGGTTGTAGTTGAACTCTTCGACATCGACATTGACGATTTCATAATTGGCAGCGAGCAGCGGCGCCAGGTCGGAGCGGTGAAAGGCGATATCGAGGACGTGGCAGTCGTAGCACCAGTTGCCGCCGAACACCAGCAGTACGCGCTTGTGTGCAGCGCGGGCTCGCGCCAGCGCGCCCGCAATTTGCGCGTGGGCGTTGGCGGTTTTCAGATAAATCGGCTGGCGCAGCGAGGTCGGCTGCTGCAGGCGCGACAGATCGGTGCGGCCGCCGCTGATGATCTTCCAGCCCGAGGGCTGCTTCTGCCAGGTTTGCTGCACGAACAGAAAAAAGCTGTGAGCGCCGGAATGGCTGGTGAAATAGATACCAGCTTCAAACCCGACTTCGTGCAGTGAGGGGCCAAGCGCGCGGTTGACCATGGGTGTGATCTGCAGGTGCGTGAGACCCTGCTTTTTCCACGTCGCCCAAAAAGCGGCCTCGCGCCGAACGTTGCTGATGATGCCGGTGGAAACGATCAGCGCCGGCGGCGGCTGTACCGAGTAAAAGGCGGCGACTTCCGCCTGTTTTCCCGTCCTTACCGCAGTTTCCCAGCGCCCCAGCGGCGGGAACTGCTGCGCCGAAGCCAGTAAGCCGAGTGCAAGGAGGACGAGCCCAATCCGCATCCGCATGCCCCATCGTAGCCCAAAGCCGGCCCGGCTATCGTCATTTTATGAGTTGATAGCCGCCCACCGGTCGCGACAGCGGCCGAGGGGGAGCCGGCCAACGGAAGGCGTCGGGGGCGGAGCCCCCGGCAAAAACAGGCTAGGCCTGCTGCTGCGCCGGTCACACCTGCAGCACATCGCCCTTGCGCGCCGCCAGCTTGTACAGGATGGGGTTGATGCACAGGCCAAGGATCAGAGTCGAGAGCATGCCGGAGACGATGACCAGGGCGAAGGGGCGCTGGGTGTCGCTGCCGATGCCGTGCGAGAGAGCCGCCGGCAGCAGACCCAGGCAGGCCACCAGCGCGGTGATCATGATCGGCCGCAGCCGCAACACCGCAGCGTCAATCGATGCCGGAGTAATCTCCTGACCCTGCAAGCGCAGCTTGTTGATGTAGGAGACGAGAATGACCGTCTCTTCCGCGGCCACGCCGGTCACCGCCAGCAAGCCCAATGCCGAGGATACGCTGAACGGCGTGCCCGTCGCCCACAGGGCAAACAACGCGCCTTCCGGCAGCGTCAGCAGAACGCCGATGGCGATCACGACGGGAAATTTGAAATTGCCGTAGAGGGTGAACAGGATCAGGAAAATCAGCAGGATCACCAGCGGGCCGACTACGGCAATCTGCTTGCGCGCCGCCACGAATTCGCTGTACTCGCCGCCCCAGACCAGGTGGTAGCCCGGCGGCAGATGTACGCTTTGAGCCAGTGCCGCCTTGCCTGCATCCACGGCATGTTCCAGATCGCGTCCCTGCACGCTATATTGCACTCCGATGTAGCGTTCATTGTTTTCACGGTAGATGAATGAGGGGCTGTCCTGCTCGGTGATCGTGGCCAGCTCGCGCACCGGAATCTGTTGCCCGCCCGGCGTGCCCACCAGGAGACTGCCGATCGATTCCGGGCTGGAGCGGAACTGCGGTTCCATGCGCACCACCAGATCGAAGAGCTCTTCGCCATGCACCACCTGCGATACCGTATCGCCGCCCACGCCCGCCTCGATCACGTCTTCGACGTCGTTGACGTTCACCCCATAGCGGGCGATCGCGGCGCGGTTGATTTTTACCGCAATGCTGGGCTGGCCGAGTTCCTTGACCACGGTCAGATCCGTAAAGCCAGGCACCGTGGCGAGCGTTTTCCGAATCTGGATGGCCTCGGTCTGCAGCACGTGCAGGTCCGGGCCAAACACCTTCACCGCCAAGGCGCTTTTGAGGCCCGTCAAGGCCTCATCCACGGCGTCCTCGGCCGGTTGCGTGTAGTTGAAGATGATCCCCGGAAAGGCGGCAAAGCGATTTTGCAGGCTGGCGATCAGCTCCGGCTTGGTGTGGTCCGGGCTTTTCTTCCACGTGGCATCGTTGTAGGGCCGCAAGCCGACGTAGAACTCGTCGTTGAAGAAGCCGGTCGAATCCGTGCCGTCGTCGGGCCGCCCCAGTTCGCTGCCAACGTCGGTCACCTGCGGATACGACATCAGTATGTGGCGAATCTGAGGCGAGATTGTGCTGGCCTCCTGAAACGAAATCGAGTACGGCATGGTGGCACGCACCCACAGCGCGCCCTCGTCCATGTGGGGCATGAACTCGCCCCCGATATGCGGGACCAGCGCCAGTGAGCCGGCGAACAGGATGACCACGATGCCCAACACCGGCGCCGGATGCTTCACCGACCACTGCACCTGTTTGCGATAGATGCTCTTGATCCATTCCAGAGGCTTGTTGACGGTCAGCTTGATCCCGCGCTTGAACCAATAGGAGCTCAGCACCGGTACCAGCGTCAGCGTGATGATCAGCGAGCCGACCAGCGCCATGGCCATGGTGTCGGCCATGGGACGGAACAGCTTGCCGCTCTCGCCCGTCAGCGCATAGATCGGCAAATACGCGGCGATCATCACCGCGATAGAAAAGAAAATCGGCCGATCGACGTCGCGCGCGGCGCTGAGGATCACCTCGGTGAGCTTGTATTCCTGGCCATGGTGCTCCTCCAGTTCCCGATAGATGTTCTCCATCATGATGACGGTCCCGTCAATGATGATGCCGAAGTCTATGGCGCCAATCGAAAGCAGATTGGCCGAGACACCCCAGGCGTGGAGAAAAATAAACGAGAACAGCAGCGCCAGCGGGATGGTGAGGGCAATGATGATGGCCGCCCGCACGCTCACCAGCAGCAGGATGAGAATAATCAGCACCAGGATGATGCCGTGCAGGAGATTACCCTCGACCGTGGTGATGGTGAGATCCACCAATCCCGTGCGGTCGTAGTACGGGTCGATTTTGACGTCGGCAGGAAGCTCGCGGTTCAGCGCGGCGGTTTTGGCTTCGAGCGCCTTGAGCACATCCTGCGCGTGCGCGCCCGTGCGCATGAGGATCACGCCCTCGACGGCATCATTTTTGTTGTCGAATCCGAATTCGCCCAGCCGCGGCGCGTGCCCAATGACCACCTTGGCAACGTCGTGCACGTAGACGGGTGCGCCCTGGTTGCTGGCAACCACGATATCGCCGATGTCCTTGCGATCGGTGACCAGCCCCAGTGCGCGGATGTAATAAAACTGCCCGCCCTGGGAATAAAAGCCGCCTCCGGTGTTGGCGTTGTTGGCCGCCAGCGCTGACATCACTTGCGGAACGCTCACGTGATAGTTGGCCAGCCGCACCGGATCGAGCAGCACCTGGTACTGCATCGTGGTGCCCCCAAAGCCGCTATCGTCGGCCACGCCCGGGATGGAGCGGTAGGCCGGCCCCAGCGTCCAGGTCTCGATCGTGTGCAGATCCTGGGCGCTCAGATCGGGGCTTTTGAGCACGTAGCGATAGATAATTCCGCTGGGGCTGGAGAGGGGCGCCATGGAAGGCGTGACGCCGCCCGGCAGGGTGGCATCGGCAAAACGCTGGAAGGCGAGCTCCCGCGCAAAATAAGGGTCGGTCGAGTCCTCAAACGTCAGCGTGATATCGCTCAGACCATAGAGCGATATCGAGCGCATGTACACCATGCCCGGCGTTCCGTTCATTGCCAGCTCCAGCGGAAACGTGATCAGGCGTTCGATTTCTTCCGAACTGTGGCCCGGCCACTGCGTGATGATTTCCACCATCGGCGGCGACAGATCCGGATAGGCCTCGATGGGCATGCTCTTAAACGACACCACGCCGCCGATGACCAGAAGCACCATCAGCAAGAGCACCAAAAAGCGGTTGTGCAGGGCGATTTGAACGATGCGGTTGATCATGCCGTGATTCGAGAGGCTTATTGCTGGAAGGAGGCAGCAAACTGCACGAATATGCCGCCGTTGGCCACGACCGCTTCGCCGGCGCTCAAGCCGGAGGTGATTTGGGTGAAGCCATTTTCCGACGGTCCAATGGCGACGCTGCGGTGGGCGAAATGGTTTTCCCCGTCCGCTTGCACGTAGACGAAGGGCACGTTCTGCGCGTCGTGCAGGATGGCGGCATTGGGAACCACGACAATGTTTTTCAGCACGCCGGCGGTAACCGCGGCGGTAACGAACATCGCCTTTTTTAGCTCGCCACGAGGGTTGCGCGTGGCAATACGCGCCTGTAGCGTGCGCGTGGTGGGATCGAGTGCCGGGCTCAAATACTGGATGCGGCCGCGGAAGCTGCCCGGGTAGGCGTCACTGGAAATGCTGACTGGGTCGCCGACATGCACATACGGCAGATCGCTCTGATAGACATTGGCCAGCACCCAGACCGTGCTCATGTCACTGATGACGAAGCACTGGGTCGAGTTAGCCTGCACGATCTGTCCCGGCGCGATGTCGCGTTCCACGATCTCGCCGCTGATGGGCGCGCGCAGCGCCAGCACCGGATTGGCGCTGGACAGGCTCGCCGGGCTGGGGTTCTGCAAGCCGAGCACGCGCAGCGACGCTTCTGCGCTCGTCACATTGGTCTGGGCCTGATCGCTGGCGGTGGAATCCTGCTGCAGTTGCGCCAATGGAATGGCGTGGTGTTCGTACAGATCTTCATCCCGCCGCAACACCTTTTGCGCCAGCCCCGCCGCCGACACGGCATTGAGATAGGCGGTACGGTCCTGGGCGAAATCGCTGCTGCTGACTTGCAGCAGTTGCTGCCCCTGTTTCACTTCCTCGCCCGGCACGACCAGAACCCGCGTCACCGGACCGCTCACCAGACTCAACACCGGCGTGGTGGCGAACTGATCGTAGTCGACGCTGCCCGGAAAGCGAAGCTGGCGCGGCCAGGTGGTGAGTTTCGCCGCTACCACCTGCACGTGTCCCATCTGACCCTCGGGAATCGTGACGAGCGTGGCCTTGGCCGCGGCAGCGCCGCCGTTGGAGTCGAGCTTGGCGGCCTGGGCGCCGCCGCAGCCTGCGAAGCTCAGGGCGAGTCCGAGGCAAGCGAAGAGGGAAAATTGCAAGCTACGCTTCATGGCAGTGACGCGTCGCGTCATGGCAGACTCCTTGTGCCGGCAGCTTCCCGTAATTGCTCGACAGCGAGCATATAGGTGGCGAGCGCCTGGCGATAGCCGAGCTCAATGGAGCGGTAGGTGCGTTCGGCATCGAGCAGATCGAGAAGGCTGCTGGCGCCGCGCGCATAAGCGTATTTGCGTATGTTCAATGCCTGCAGCGCCTGCTGGCGGTAGCCGGAGGTGTAGAGATGAACGACTTGGGCGCCCTGCTGCACGGCCTCGAAGGCCGTGCCAACGTCAGCCAGCACCTGATCGTTGGCCTCGCGTTCGACATCGCGAGCCTGGGCGGTCGCGGCCGCGGTGCGCGCGATTTCACCCTGATTGCGGTCAAATACTGGGATCTCGATGTTGAAGAGCACGCCCATCGTGTTGGATGCGGAAAGATGGGAATATTGGGCCGTGGTGGTGAGGTCGCGCTTGCCGTCGGCGAGGGCGAGTTGATGCTGGCTTTGAGCGGCGGCGATTCCGGCACGGGTGGCGGCCAAATCCGGCCGGTGCTGCAGCGCCAGCAATTTCATGTCGTCCAGGTTGCCACTGACCGGCTGGAAATGCAGCGCGCCGGCAAGGGTAAAATTGGCCGCCAGCACTCCCATGCCGACCTGCTGCTCGAGTGCGGTGCGCCCCTGTTCCAGGGCCAGGCGGTCTGCCGAAACGGTCGCCTGAAACTGCAGTTGCTGCAGTTTGATGGCGTCAAAATCCGCCAGGCTGATGGCGCCTGCCTTATAGCGCGCCTGGCTGATCTGTACCGTATTCCGCCAGCTGGCCAGGTCCTGCTGGCCGAATTGCAGGCTGGATTTGGCGAGCAAGGCTGCCAGATAGGCTTGCGCCACGGAAAAATCGAGGGTGCGTGCCGTATTGCGGGTCTGATCGCCGACCACGGTGGTGGCCGCTCGTGCGGCCTGGAGGCGCGCCTGCCGCTTGTGGCCGCGCTCGATCGTGTAGCCGACGC
>JBOGKK010000292.1:0-5457 GCA_050745425.1 Terriglobales bacterium | reverse complement strand
CGCGACTTCGGCGATGATGAGAGCGTTGCGCATGCGGCTGGCACTGGCGCCGCCGGAAGTCGAGACGCTGTCTTTGAGGTTCGCCTGGAGGCCGGTACGGCTGGCGTGCAGGGCGGGTGCGAGGCCGAACAGCAGGGCGGCGATGACGCTGGCGCCGACGGTAAACAGCAGCGCATCGCCATTCAGTCCGCCCGCCTGCGGCAGCAGGAATTGGGTGGGAGTGAGGCGAGCGAGCAGGGGCGCACTCCACCAGGCGAGGAGCCATCCGCCGAGGGCACCGAGCGAGGCGAGCAGGGCGCTTTCGGTGAGCAACTGGCGGAGGATGTGGGCGCGGTTGGCGCCGATGGCGGCGCGGATGGCCATTTCGCGGGTGCGTGCGGTGGCGCGGGCCAGCAGCAAGTTCGCGAGGTTGGCGCAGGCGATCAGGAGGACGAGGCCGACGGCGCCGAGCATGAGCCAGAGCGGTTCCTGGCTGCCGGCGGCAAGGTCGTCGCGCAGGCTTTGCGCGCCCCAGTCGACGTGCGCGGCAACGGCAGGGTGAGACTGCGCAAAACCGAGCTTCAGGGCCGACAGGTTGGCCTGCGCCTGGGCCATAGTGACGCCGGGCGCGAGGCGTGCCATTACGTCGAGATTGGGGCCCATGGGCTGGAGCGAGGCCAGCGTGGGCTGCATGTCGACCCAGAGCTGAGCGGGCGCCGGGTTGAGTTGATTTTGCGTGGGCGTGGCAAAGCTAGAGGGCATGACGCCGATCACGGTGAAGACCTGATCGTTCATGCGGAAGGTGTGACCCAGAATGCGCGGCGCGCCACCAAACTGCGACTGCCACAGGCCGTAGCTCACGACCGCGACGCGGGCGGCGCCGGGCAGGTCGTCGGCGGCATCGAAGGTGCGGCCGCGCAGAGGTTTCACTCCCCACACGCCAAAATAGCCGTGGGTGGTGCGGACCGCGTTCACGCGCACGGCGGTGCTGCCTGAGGTCAGGTTGGAGTCGCCGGCTTCTTCGACGATGGCGGCGGCGGCGAGCGTACGCTGGTGCGAGAGGAGATAGAGGGCCTCGGCGCCGTCGAGATTGCCGTTCATCTGGCCATGGCTGCGATGCGCGATTTCTACGATCTGCTGGGGCTGGGGGAAGGGAAGCGGCTCCAGCAGCATGGGGCCGACAATGCTGAAGATGGCGGTGTTGATGCCGATGCCCAGCGCCAGGGTGATGATCGCCACCGCGGCAAAGCCGGGGGCGCGCCAGAGCGAGCGCCAAGCGTATCGAAGGTTGCGCATATCTTTCTCGTACTTATACCACCGTGGACGGAAAAAGTTCCGTTTCCGTTAATGCAGCGCGAGCTGGATGCCGGTGCTGTACTGGAGCGAGTTTTTCAGGAAGCCGGGCTGCGGGTTGTTGAGGTAAGCGTCGACCACGGTGAAGTTGAGGCTCAGGGCGTGATAGACGGGCAGCGACCAGGCACTCATGCCCGACATCTGGTAGGCAACGCCCTGGGTGATGCTGGGGGTGATGCTGATGCTTTGCGTCCAGATCACTTTGTGCAGCATTTGATGCAGGGTTTCGGTCACGCTCGAGGCCAGAAAACTCTGATTGGCGGCGGTGAGGAATTTCTGCCGCGTCCAGTGCAGGTCGGCCTTGAGGGACAGTTGAGTTTTTCCGGACTCCTTGACCTTCCAGCCAATGCCACCGCCGTAGGCCTGCTGCAACTGCAGGCCCTGGGCGGCGTTGTGGTCCAATTGCGCGTTGGCGAACAGGAACATTTTTTTGCTGATGTCCTCATCCTGTTCGAGCGAGGCGGTGAAGATGCTGGTGCGCACGGTGGGCGTGTTGGGCTGGGAGAGCTTGCCGTAGGTGCCGTTGAAGTGGAGCAGGGTGTTGGATTTTTGGGTCATCCAACGCAGTTTTGGCACCGGGCGTTGCAAATCGAGCTGGGTGGTGTAGCTGGTGGAGTCCTGGGTGGCCTGCACCTGGCTGAAGCCGCCCACGATCTGCCCCCGCCAGCTCTGCCAGAGACGGGGATGCGCGTTCACTTCCTGCGCATAGGTTTTAGGGTCCACGATCATGGCGATGCGGCTGGCAGTGAGGAACACGGGCTGCAGGAGGGTGCTGGAAATCACCACATTGCCGTTTTCCACCAGCAAGCGGCCCTTGTACACGGAGCCGCCGGTGGTGACAACCACGAAAGGAGTGGTGGTGCGCAGCTCGCGGATGTTATTCCAGGGCACGGTGACGGCGCTTGCCATTTTGCTTGAAAACACGCAGCCATGCACATCGGCGCGCAGCAGCGTGCCGGTAAGTTCGTCGCCATTTTTAAAGATCAGCGTATCGGCGCGCAGCACCACGCCCAAAGCCAGCAGCAGACAGAGCAGCGCGCACCCGCGCATCCAGAACCGGTTACACATCCACCAATTTTCGCAGAAGTTCGGACAATTGCGTGCGCTCGGTTTCCGTCAGCCGGCTCATTTGCTGTGCCTCGACGCGTTTCGCCAGGGCCAGGGCGCAGGTGTGCAGGGCGCGGCCGTCGGTCGAGAGCGTCACCAGGTGCACGCGGCGGTCGCGGGGATCGCGCTGGCGCACGATCCAGCCGCGGCGTTCGAGCGCGTCCACCACAGGAACCATGCTGCTGGGGTCGAGTCCACAGATGGCGGCCAACTCGCGCTGGGAGCAGGGCTGCTGGCGCATGACCGAGAGCAGGAAAAAATCGCGTACCGGCAGGTGCAACGGCTCCAGCGCCTGGGCCAGGTGCTGGCGCAGGCTCTGGAAAAATTTCCAGTTGAAGTAGAGGCCGCTGTATGGCTTGGAGGGCATGGAGATTAGGTTATAGGGTGCGGCGAAACAACTTGGTGGCGCCAAACATCATTAAGGCGCCGATCAGGGCCAACACCCATAGATCGCGCCCGATGGCCGCGAGTCCGCCCTGCTTGAGCAAGAGGCTGCGGTAGGCGTGGACGGCATAGTAAAAGGGATCGACCTCGGCAATCCAGCGCAGCCATTGCGGAAAGCCGGCAATGGGATAGACGGCGCCGCTGGGGAAAAACAGCAGGGTGTTGAGGACGCCGAACATGGCGCGCGGCACCAGGGGATCATTCATGCGCGCCATGAAGAAAAACATCATGGCAATCAGCGCGGTTGCGGTGAGGGTGGTCACCACCACGAGGCCAGCCAACCGCGCCAGGTCGAACAGTCCGGGCACGCCCGCCAGCTCCGCGCCCACCAGCAGCGTCACCATGCCGGCGAGAACGCCCTTGATGATGCCGGAGAGATTGAAGCCGAGGATCAGCTCCCACTTGGTGATGGGCGTGACGAGGTAGCCCTCGTGGAGGCCACGCTGCTTGTCATCCATGTAGATGATGCCGCCGCCGATCATGGCGCTCACGAAAATGGCGAGCGTCACCAGGCCGGGCAGCAGGTATTTCATGTAATCGGTATAGGGGTAGACTTCGACGGTATCGAGCTGCACGCTGGCAGGATCGCGCGAGGCCACCAGCGGAGCGTTCAAATCGGCGACCAGCGCTGCCATGGTGGCGCCAACGCCGCCGGCCTGGGAGCGATCGGTATTGTCGGTGATCAGCGCCAACTGGGGGTTCTGTTTGGTCAGCACATCGCGCGAGTAGTTGATGGGAATGATGAGGACCGCGCCCAGTTTGCCGTCGCGCAGCGCCTGCATGGCCGCGCCCTGATCGGGATACCAATGCGGCAGAAAGGTGCGTTCGTTGGCCGCGACGGCGCGCACTTTTTCCTCGACGGTGACCGCGGCCGGGCCACGATCCAAATTGACCACGCCGATGGGGACATTGCGGATGTTGCCGCCGAAGGCATGGCCGAGGATGATGAGCTGCAGAAGAGGGAGCACGACCGCCATCAGGATGAGCATGGGGCTGCGGCGGAACTTGCGCAGGTCGCGCTCGACAATGGCCAGGGCGCGGGTGAAGTTCACTGCGCCGCTCCTTCGTGCAAACCGTGTCCGGTGAAGTGAAGGAACACGTCATCGAGGGTGGTGCTTTGCACGGCGAGACTGCGGAGCTCGAGGTGCTGGCGGCGCGCCAGATCCATGACGGCTTCGGCGGTGGCGGGTCCGCGGTCGCTGACGATGCGATACAGGCCGACGCCGGCGGCGGCGGCGCTGGTGACCAGGGGCAGAGCTTCGAGGGCGGCGGCGCCGCCGGGGATATCGGGCGCAAACTGGACCTCGATGCGGCTGGCGCCAGGCACGGCGGTCTTGAGCGCGAGGGGGGTGTCGAGCGCCACCAACTGACCGTGATCGACAATGCCGATGCGGTCGCAGAGCTTGTCGGCCTCATCCATGTAATGAGTGGTCAGGAACAGGGTGAGGCCGCGGGTATCGCGCAGGGTGGCGATCATCTCCCATACGGAGACGCGCGAGACGGGATCAAGGCCGGTGGTGGGCTCATCGAGGAACAGGATCTGGGGGGTGTGGACGAGGCCGCGGGCGATCTCGAGGCGGCGCCGCATGCCGCCCGAGAGGGTGCGCGCAAAGGCGCGGGCGCGATCGGCAAGACCGACGGCTGCCAGCAGTTCGGCGGTGACCTGCTGGCGGCGAGCGCGCGGCATGCCGTAGAGGCGGGCGTGGATGGAAAGATTCTCGGCGCAGGTCATGTCGGGGTCGCTGGTCATGTTCTGGGGGATGACGCCGATGCGCACGCGCACCGCATCGGGGGCGCGCGCGACGTCGTGGCCGGCGACGGTGGCGGTCCCGGCGGTGGGGGGAATGAGGGTGGTCAGCATGCGGATCAGGGTCGACTTACCGGCTCCATTGGGGCCCAGCAAGCCGAAAATTTCGCCCTGGGCGACCGTGAAGCTCACGCCCTTGACGGCCTCGAGCGCGCCAAACTGCTTGCGCAGGCCGTTGACCGCGATCGCCGGGGTCATGACTTCCCCAGCGGGAGCAGGACCCAGGCGGTCATGCCGAGCGGCAGCTCGCCGCGGGGATTGTCGACCTTGATGCGGATGGCGACGGTCTTGATGTCGCGCTTGGTGCGGCTCACGTCGCGCTGGGTGGCAAAATCGGCTTCGACGGCCTTGTAGATCACCGGGCCGTCAATCAGCTTGCCGGAGGGCAGGCGAACGGTCATGGTCTGGCCCATGCGCACGCCGGGGGCGTAGGTTTCGGCGACATCGGCGTCGATCCAGGTATCGCTCAACTGAAAAATGGTGACGATGGGGCTGCCGGGCATCACGACTTCACCCTGGCGCGCGGCGCGCAGCGTGATGATGCCATCCACCGGAGCGAGGACGCGGGTAAACCCCAACTGCGCCTGCGCGGCGGCCTGGGAGGCGGCGGCCTGGCGGGCGGCGGCCTGCAGCGATGCAGTCTGCTGACGCTGCACGGCGAGCTGCTGCCCTTGCGCGCGGGCGTCGGCGACGGCGGCGCCGGCAGCGCTCAGAGCGCGTGCGGCGGCGACCACGCTGGCGCTGGCGGAGGCGCGTCCGGCCTGGGC
>JBOGKK010000291.1:0-7701 GCA_050745425.1 Terriglobales bacterium | reverse complement strand
GCCAATCAGTTTGTGCTGCAGCGGCTTGAAGGCGAAAAATACGCCACCATCCTGCTACTCAAGCTCTGGCCCGATGGCGCCCTCGAATATCTCAACTGCGGCCACATCCCTCCCATGGCCGTTTTCGAGGGTGCAAGTTTGCTGCTGCCGCAAGCCAATGTCCCGGTCGGCCTGCTCCCCAACGCCGAATACACCGTCGGCCGCCATCAGCTCCGCCCCGGCGAACGCGTCCTGCTGCTTACCGATGGTGTGACGGAAGCCGCCAACGAAACCAAAGAAATGTTCGGCGATCAGCACCTCGGGCAAATCCTGGCCCAGGGTTGTACGGTGAAAGAACTGGCTCAGGCCGTGCACGAGTTCTGCTTGGGCATGCCCCTCGCCGACGACCTGACCGTCCTCGAAGTCGTCTATCAACCCCCGGCGCCGCTGCCCTGATACGATAGCCCCCCGCGAATCCCGCTCACTCCGCCGCCGCGGCCGCGCCCCGTAACCTGTAACCTGTAAACTACCTCTTAATAATCTTCCGAATCTCCTTCCACCCCGCATCCCGCGCCTCGCGGTTCGCCGCCGTCGGCTGCGGTTGCTCGCCCGCTCGCATGAATCCGTGCCCGGCGCCCTTGTAGATGACGGCGTGATAGCGCTTGTGCAGCTGCTTCATGAGCTTGCGCGTGCCCGGCACCGTGAGCGACACCCGCGCATCATTGCCGGCGTAAAAACCGTACACCGGCGCCGTGATCTGCCGCATCGCCGCTTCCTGCGGCGGCGTACCATAAAACACCAGCGCGGCGCTGAGATCGTGGCGATGGGTCGCGTAGCGGAAGCTCTGGTTGCCGCCCCAGCAGAAGCCGACGACGTAAAGCTTGCCGTTGCTGGCCGGCTGCCGCAGCGCCCAATCAGCGGCGGCGTCCAAATCCGCGGTGATTTCCTCCGGCGCCATCGTTACCAGCGCCCGCCCAATCGCGGTCTGGTTCGGAAAGCTCACCGTGCCCCCGCCCCCCGGGCCTTTGCCACTCAGCAAATCCGGCGCGATCGCCACGTAACCTGCCGCCGCCAGCTCATCGGTCACTTCCTGCGCCCACCCGCTCAGACCAAAAATCTCGTGAATCACCAGCACCACCGGCCGCTTCCCGCTCGCCTCCGGATAGGCCACAAACGCCTGCACGGCGCGCCCGCCAGGATGCAGCACCACGATCTGGCGGTGCCGCGGCGACCGCTCCAGCCGCGCCTGCGCCCACTGCTGCGCCCCCAACGGCAAAGCCACCATGCACAGTAATGCTGCCAGCAGAATCCGTCTCATGCCTGCTACCGTAACACAACGGCCGCCCGCACCGAACAACGGGAGGCGCCGGGGGCGCAGCCCCCGGCAAAGACCAGAATCAGACCTGCTATAGCAGTGCGGATCGTGGCGTATGCGGCTTTGACATCAGGAAAAGCCGCACGTCATCCCCCAGAGCCTGCTACACCGAGTCTGATTCGGCTCTGAGACAGGCTATGCCTGTTGTAATCGCGCCGGCAAGCTTGC
Organism: Terriglobales bacterium; assembly: GCA_050745425.1. Classification (GTDB taxonomy): domain Bacteria; phylum Acidobacteriota; class Terriglobia; order Terriglobales; family SCQP01; genus SCQP01. The sequence goes on along the minus strand of JBOGKK010000291.1, from coordinate 6,179 downwards.
TATGCTTGCCCCACCTTCGGTTCGCTTATGCCGCTGCAGGATCTAAAAGTCGCCGCGCGTACCCTGCGCAAGAACCCCGTGTTCACGATCGCCGCCGTGGTGACGATCGCGCTCGGTATCGGCGCCAGCACGGCCATCTTCAGCGTCACCAACGCGGTCCTGCTGCGGCCGCTCCCGTATAAGGATCCGGGGCGGCTGGTAGTCGCCTGCATGGACCTGCATGTGCGCCACGTCCGCGACTTCCCCTTTTCCAACGAAGACTTCGCCGACATGCGCGACCAGACCAGAAGCAGCTTCCAGGGCTTCGCCGGCGTCTTCACTTCGCGCCTGATTCTGCCTGCGCTCGACGGCACGCCGCAGCAAGTGCGCGTCGCCATCGTAACCACCAACTTCTTCCAGCTTATGGGCGCCCACATCGCGCTCGGCCGTAATTTTTCCGCACAGGATGGCCTGCCGCAGCCGCCCCCACCGCCGCCGGGCGCCCAAGCACCCCCCGCGCCACGCCTGCCCGCCATGGCGATCATAAGCCACAGCTACTTCGAGCGCCGCTTCGGCGGCAACCCCGCCATCCTTGGCCACGTAATGCCCACGCAAGGCGGGTTCGAGCCGGTAATCGTCGGCGTTCTGGCGCCACATTTCCGGCTCTACTTCCCCCCCGAAGCCCAGGTTCTGCCCGATCCCGAAATCTGGCTCGCCAACCGCCTGAGTTACAACAACCGCAACCGCAACTCTGTTTCGATCCACGCCATTGGGCGGCTGAAGCACGGCGTTACCCTGCAGCAGGCGCAGGATGCCGTGAATCGCGTCGCTGCGGTCGCGCGCGAACATTTCCTGATTGACCGCACCGCCGGCTACGCCATTCGGCTTGAGCCGCTGCTCGGCTACACCGTGGCGCAGGTGCAGCCGGCCATCGAGGCGCTGATGGGCGCGGCAATTTTCCTGCTGCTCATCGCCTGCGCGAATGTCGCCAATCTCCTGCTGGTGCGGGCCTCGCTTCGAGAGCGCGAATTGGCGCTGCGGGCGGTGATGGGTGCAGGCCGCTGGCGCCTGACCCGCCAGATGTTGACCGAGGCGCTGCTGCTGGCCGCGCTCGGCGCGGCGGGCGGACTCCTGCTGGCCTGGGCCGGAATGCGCGAACTGCTGGTCCTGGCGCCGGCAACCCTGCCCCGCCTGCATACGATTGGCATTGACGGCTCGGTGCTGGTGTTTACGGCCATCGCGGCCCTGGTGGCCGCCGCGATTTTCGGGTTGATCTCTGCCTGGCGCGCCTCGCGCCCCGAAACCCTCGCGGTGCTTCGCGGCAGCGGCCGCACCGAGGGCCTCGCGCGTGCCGGTGTTACCCGCAGGGTGGTCGCGGTAGTCGAGGTGGCGCTGGCTTTCGTGCTCCTGGTCGGGTCGGGGCTCATGTTCCGCAGCTTCCGCGATCTCGAGCACACCAATCCCGGCTTCAATCCCCAGGGCTTGCTGACCTTCCAGATCCTGGGCAGCCGGGGCAGCAATCCAGTCGCGCGCGCCGCCGCCGTGCGCCAAATTCGCGAAGGGTTGCAGGCGATCCCTGGTGTCCAAAGCGTCTCCGCGGCTCGCCCGCTGCCCTTGGCCTCTGGGTTTAGTCCGATTCGCTGGGGCAACCTGGACGCGGGGCAAAATGCCAGCCTGTATCAGGCGACCGACTTTCAATTCGTGCTGCCCGGCTACTTCGCGACCATGCGCATCCCGCTGCTCGCCGGACGAACCTTTACCGAAGCCGACAACCAGCCCGGCCGCAACGTCGTGGTCGTGGACGAGGATCTGGCGCGCAAAGCTTTTCCGCACGGCAATGCAGTCGGAAAGCAGATTTTAATCCGGGTCTCAACCCCCCAGCCCGTCCCGGTTGAAATCATCGGCGTCGTCGCCCACACCCGCGACGAGTCGCTGGCTGTGCCCGGCCGCGAGCAGGTCTATTTCACGGATGCCTACGTCGGATCAGGCGCCGTAAACAGTTGGGTGATCCGCGGCGCCGGCAATATGGCGGGCTACAGCAATGAAGTGCGCGCCACCGTGCAACGCCTGAACCCGCGTCTGCTCGTGACCGCGATACAGCCCATGGATGCGCTGGTCTCCAAGGCACAAGCCAGCACGCGTTTCTCGCTGCTGCTGATCGGCGTGTTCGCGGTGATCGCTCTGCTGCTCTCCGCGATCGGTCTCTACGGCGTGCTGGCCACCGCGGTCCGGCAACGATCCGCCGAATTCGGCGTGCGCATGGCCCTCGGCGCCGAGCCCGCCGCAATCTTCAGGCTCGTCGTCGGGCAGGGACTGCGCCTGACGGTCATCGGCGTCATCGCCGGCCTCATCGCCGGCGTGGCGCTCACGCGCTTGATCGGCACGCTGCTGGTCGGCGTGACTCCGACCGATCCGGCGACCTTTATCGCCATGGCGGTGCTGTTTTTCGTGATCGCTACCGCCGCCTCATGGCTCCCCGCGTGGCGGGCGTCACGCCTGGACCCGAACGCCGCCCTGCGCGACCAGTAGACGCCGCGGCCCTCGCGTTACGATGACCACAAAATGACTCGAAATGCGGCCGGCGTCGTGTACGATGGTAGGGAAACGGGGTGCTCACGATGGATATTTCTGCTGACATCAAACTCAGCCCTGGGCGACTTTCGAGAGGTAGGCCATCATGCTGCTATGGCCGCATTCTTGCTGGTCTTGCCCTGATTTTGGTGGCGCTGCCAATCATCACGTTGGCGCAGACCGATGAGATTCAGGTCTACGATGCCTCGATCGCTCCCAAGGGCACCTTCAACCTGATGTCCCACTCCAACTTCACGCCCAGGGGTGCCGAGACCCCGAAGTTCCCGGATGCCATCATCGCCGATCACTCGTTTCAAGAGACCTTGGAGTGGGCCTATGGCGTCGAGGATTGGTTTGAGCAGGGTCTCTATTTGCCGGTCTCCAGTCTCTACTCGCAGGGGCGCGGCAGTTCGCTCAACGGCTTCAAAATCCGCGAGCTTTTCGTAAAGCCCCACGCCGGCGAGCAGACCTTTTTTTACGGCGTCAACTTTGAATTCAGCACCAACCATCTGTGGTGGGAGTCCAAGCGCGAGACTGCGGAGGTGCGGCCGATCTTGGGCCTGCATTTGCATCCGGCCAGTCTCGGTAAGCACCAACTGGACCTCATCTTCAACCCCATCGTGGATACCAACTTTACCGGTGGCATCGGTAATCTCGAGTTCGTCCCCTCGGGACGCATCGCGATTCACGTCAACCGCAAATGGGCCTTGGCCGCAGAAGAATACTCCGACTTCGGCCCCCTGCGGCATTTCCTCAAGCCGAACCAACAATTTCAGGAACTCTGGGCCACCACCGACTACTACGGTAAGGTCTACTCGGTCGAAACCGGCCTGGGCGTCGGCTTCACCGATGGCGCCGACAAGTTGACCCTGAAATTCATGATCGACCGCAACTTTAACTTCTAGCCAGTGCCTGGTCAGGTCCGGAAAAATTGACCGGCCAGGCGGGTTGAGGCCGCATCCGGGGCGAGTTCCAGTTGGCGGTTGCCCTGATTACGCTTTGGTATTGTGGTTGTTGGGCTGGAGCCCGGCCGAACTGGATTAAAAACGTAGACTAGATATTGGAGGCTATTCTGCACTTTCCGCACGCCAACTTAAACCCCCTTCGAATCCCGCTCGGCACCCTCCCGCTCCTGATCGCACTTTGCGCCACACCCGCATTCGGGCGCCAGACCAGCGCAATTTCCACCACTCCCAGCGCAATTCCTACGACCCCCTCGGCGGCAGTCCCAACTGGCAGCCAACAAACGACCCCAAAAGCGACTAAGGCCAAGGCCGGCTCGCCCAAGCACATTTTCTTTTTTATTCCGGCGTACAAAGTGGATTACGGCCACAACTTTGTTCCGCTCAGCGCCCAAGAAAAATGGAAGGAATTTGCCGCTGGCGCCTATGATCCGATGGGGCTGGCGGCGTTGGGCGTGGAAACCGGGTTGGAGCACTCGCACGCAGATGGGTTCTGCGGCTATGGCAGCGAGATCGGCGGATTCAGCAAGTGCTACGGCTCGGCGCTGCTGGATGGCAACGTTTCCAGCTTCTTTGGCGATTATCTCTTTCCCGTCTGGCTGCACCAGGACCCACGCTATTTCCGCCTCGGGCCACAGGCCGGTACTGGGGCTCGCATCTGGTACGCCGTCTCGCGCGTCTTTGTCGCACGCACCGATTCTGGTGGCTGGACGTTTGCCAGCGGGGCAACAGGCGGAACGGTGCTGGCCGCGGTTGCCTCCAATCTGTACTACCCGTCGAACGAGCGAAACGTACCGCACACTTTATCGCGCATGTACTGGGATCTCGGCGGAACCGCGATCTTCAATCTCGAAGCCGAGTTCTGGCCCGACATCGATCGTAAACTTCATCAGTGGTTCTAGCCCGCATTTCTCACATGTAGTTGGGTGGCCGGATGAAAGGGCGTGAGAAGGCGACAGGGGCGGCGGCAAGGGTCGATGGAGGCGCTTCCGGGACCGGTGATGACGTAATTGCGGGTTGCCTTGGAGCTTGGCGGGTGTTTCGCGCATGGCTCCGCCACGACGGCGTTTGCTCGCTGGGTTAGGATCCGTCCTGCCGCTCAGCCCGTCGTCAGCCGGAGCCAGACCTGCCGGAACAATGCCTGGCGCGGGAAACTGGAGGCTAGACTGAGCCAGACCTTGCGTGCCGTCAGGCGCACGCGCGCGCCGATTTTGAGCAACTGCAACCGGATGGTCGTCGCCTGCGCGTGTGCCAGTGCCGTCGCCTGCAGCCCCAGCCGCCGCAGCGCATGCAGGAGCACGTAGGCGCATCCGGCCAGACTGACCCGCAGCTGATTGGCGCGCAGCGTGGCGGCGCTGACGCGGGTGGCGAACAGGCTCATCTGTTCCTTGATCCGGTTCTCCATCTCTCCGCGCGCACAGTACAGCTGTTCGTACAACTCCTGTGCCGGCCAGGCTCCCCCGCTCAGGTTCGTCACCACGAAACGCGGGTTCTCCTTCCCCTCGATCTGCTCGGCTTTCGCCACCACGCGCCGTTCACAGCTCCAACTCCCGCTCTCGGTCCGGTGCGGAAACTCGCAGAACACACGCGCCGCCGCCCCGGTTTGCTCCTGCAGCCGCGCCGCCTCCTGCATCGCCGTCTCAATCCTGCGCCGCAGCAGCGGGTTGCGGGCACACCCCACCACGTAGCCGACTGAGTGCTGCTCGCACCAGTGCAGCAGCTCGTCACGGCAGAACCCCGAGTCGGCCCGCACTACGATTGCGACCTGCGGCCACCGCGCCCGGATCTGCGCCACCAGCCCCTCGACCTCGGCCATTGCCCCCGCTGCCGCATCCTGCCCCGCCGTCCGCAGCCGGGCTAGCAGCAGGTGCTCGCCACAGAACACGTACAGCGGCAGATAGCAGTACTCGTCGTAGAAGCCGTGAAAGAACCGCCCTTCCTGATGTCCGTGCAGCGGCAGATCGGTCGCATCGAGGTCCAGCACGATCGACTCCGGCGGTGCCTCATGTGCCTCCAGAAACACATCCACCAGCAGCGCATCGAGCGCCTCCTGCCGGAACCGGATCCGCTTGTACCGCCCCGGCTCCTCTCCGCCCAGCTCCAGCCGATTCAGCGTGCTCTTGCCCGCCAGCTCCTGCTCGCCCGCCTTGCGCTTCCCGCTCAGCACCGCCAACAGCGGATCGCGCCGCAACTCCTCGTGATCGTTTAGATCCTCGTAGCCCAACGCCAGTGCGTACACGCGCTGCGCCAGCATCTCTTCCAGTGCGTGCCGCACCCGCTGCGGCTGCCGCCGGTCATCAAAACACCCCGCCAGCCTCTCGAGCAACCGAATCCGCCGCTCCACTTGGCGCAGCAGCAGGCCGCCCCCGTCGCTCGTCATCGTCCCACCGTCAAAACGCGCCACCACAGCACGCGAAAAATAAGGTGCAAATCCGAACGATTCCTGGTTACACTCTGTCATTAGAAAAGGCCGCTCCTTTCGGGTTCTAACTGCTCTTTGATAAAACAGTTATGCCCGAAAATGCGGCCTTTTTCCACCCTAAAATCCGATCAGCCCACTTCACACGTCAACCGCTGGTGAGAAATGCGGGCTAACCGCGCGGGGAGCGCGCGGTTAGCGGTTCCGATCCCAGAGGAGGCGGAGGCCGGTCAGGGTGAGGTTCTCAT
>JBOGKK010000290.1:0-21467 GCA_050745425.1 Terriglobales bacterium | reverse complement strand
GCTTGACACTGTCATCAATCTGGCGCCAAAAGCGCCAGAAGTAGGTCGAGCCGGAGAGTAGCGCCACGATCACCACGGCCCAAAGGGCGATTTTGCCGATCAGGCGAACATCAATGCCCCAACCGAAAAGATGCATCGTGCCGTATTTTACCGCCACGATGATGATGCATACGGCTACCACCTGGCTGACCATCTTAAGCTTGCCCCATTCATTGGCCGCAATCGTAAAGCCTTGCGTGGCGGCAATGCTGCGTAAACCGCTGACGGCGAACTCTCGGCCTACGATAATGACCACCATCCAGGCCGGCACCAGCGCGGAGTCAATTTGGACCAGCGAAATAAATGCTGCGGCGATCAGCAGCTTGTCCGCAATGGGATCGAGCAGCATACCGAGCGTCGTCACCTGGCCACGCCGGCGGGCCAGATAGCCATCCAACAGATCAGTAATCGCAGCGGCGAGAAAAATTGCAGTGGCATAGATTTCCCGGTTCGGCAGGCTGGTGCTGAACAAGGCTGCGATCAGCAGCGGGATCAGGAAGATGCGCAGCAGCGTCAGAGCGTTGGGAAGATTCACGTCACCACCTTTCTCATTTGAACCCAGCCTTGCGTTAAGGTCAAACCAACGCCTGCCGCGGGGCTTGGCGGAACTGCTTGTCGTAACCTTATGTACCGTGTTTTCCTGGGCGGCGACCCCGCCCAAGCTGGGATTTGCCTATTTTTACAAACCTCCGGCCGATCACACGTCCGTGGCGTTCATGGCCCATCATTTCCAGCTCATTCTTCTGACGCATGAGGATGAGGCTTACATGGCTCAGTTGCGCCATGATGGCTATCGCGGACCGATCCTGCAAACCGTGGCGGCGAACGAAGCCGAAGGGCCCGGTCCGTACGCCAACGCCAAGGCGAACTGTGATGCTGCCTATGTCCCCTATCACCGCACGGTGGCGGACCGTAGAGGTGTGTTCTGCTCGAAAATTCATCCCCACGAAAGTTGGTTTCTGCATAACCGCCATGGACAACGACTCTACACGCGCCACCAATCCGGCAATGGCGTCTGGCGAACGGTTTACGAGATGAATCCGGGAAGCCGCGGCTGGCGGCGCTTCGTCATTGCCCGCTTGCGCCAGTACCGCTCGCATCTGCGCTTTGATGGTTTCTTTTTCGACAACGTGGACCTGAGCCGCGCCGGATTGTTACGGCAAATGGCCGATCAGGGTGGCGTAGCCGAATATGCAAATGATGCCCAATTCCGCGCCGCCGTCGCCGGCGATCTGGCCGCCATCCGTGCCGCATTTCCAGGCGTGCCACTCTGGGCCAACCTCACCCACGATCCCGAGGAACGAGGCGATTGGAACGCTTATCTGCCTTACCTGAACGGAGTGATGGTCGAAGATTTCGCGCTGGGCTGGAAAGACGCCGCCTTGCCACCCCCGGCTGGCCTGGCGCAATTGGCGAACATCCAGTCTGCACTGGCGCACGGCAACAGCGTCCTCGTCGTCGCGCAGGGCAGCGAACAGGACCAACTCCGGCGGCGCTTCACGCTGGCCCTGGCCTGGGCTCTGCTGCCGGCCCGCGGCAAGTTATATTACCGCTACAACAACGCCGGCACGGACGACTACCGCCAGGTTTGGTGGTCGCAACTGTATCGCTTTATTCCGGCAGAGGCGCTCGGGCCGCTTCAGTGCCAGCACATGCAGTGCAGCCGCCTCTATTCCGGCGGCATGCTAACGCTCGATTTCGCGCACACTCGGATCAGCTTGCCACGGTACTGGTTTGCCGCGACTCGTCCCGCTGCTACTCCAATCCGTGGCGTTCGACGTAAAGCACCGCCCCGAGGCGGTCGCTGACATGCAGCTTCTGATAGGCGCGGTTCAGGTGCGATTTCACCGTCGTTTCGCTGATGGCCAACTGCGCGGCAATCTCCTTATTGCGCTTACCCTCCGCCAGGGCCTCCAGCACCCGTAGCTCGCGCGGGGTAAGCCCGTCTGCCGCACCCGCATCGGCGGGACGCAACACGGTCAACGCCACTTTGCGCTCGGCCCAGAGTTCCCCGGCATGCACACCGCGAATGGCTTTCACCAGACGTGGCAGTGGGCTCTCCCAGTCAAGATAGCCACAGGCGCCCAGGCGCAGGGCGCGGGCGGCCAGCGCGGGGCTATGCTCGCCCAACACCAGCACGCAAGCGCCTTGGCGCCGACACGATTGACTCAGCCGCGTCCATCCGGCGCGATCACTGGGCACCGCGGTCACCACAACATGTGCCAGGCCCGCGAGCCTGGGATCGTCCTCATTCATGACCTGCAGGCCGGGCACGTTTTGCAGCGCAGCAGCCAGCAGTTCGTTCCATAGCTCGGAGGGCAGTTGCAGGCTGACCCGGATGGGCGTTGTCGTCCGCACCAGATTGGGCATGCCGAGTTGGATGCCATTTTGGCGATGAAGCTCTCCTGCAAAGGTTGTAAATACATCTCCAACTTCTTTGTCGTTGTGCTCCAACCTGCGGGTAATTGTTCTCTGTCCGGCAGCTTTCTATTCTGAACTGGATCAATACAGTGGTAGATCGGGAGGGTGCATGCGAACGATCATTCTGGAGACAGTTTTCATTGCCGCCTGGTTGGCGGCCGGAGCTTGCGCCGGAGCGCAAACGCTCACGCAGCGCAGTCTGGCGCCGGCGCCGGATGCGGCAACCCCGGCAGGAGCAGAGGCGACGGTATGGGGTAGTGCCGCGACGGCCGATCCGGTAGGCCCAGGCGATCTCCTCGATGTGCGGGTCTTTGGGCAGCCGCAGCTAAGTGGCAGCCTGCGGGTTGCGCCTGACGGCGTGATTGCGCCACCGTTTCTTGCCAGCATGAATGCTGCCGGCGAAACGCCGCTGGCGATTCAGGCGGCGCTCACCACTGCTTATGGCAAGCTGCTGAAACATCCCATGGTAAGCGTGCGTCTGGTGGAAAACAACAGCCGCAAGATCAGCATTAACGGGATCGTGCCGCGGCCCGGCGTGTATACGTTCAGCGGGCAGTTGAGTCTGCTGCAGGCCCTGGCCCTGGCCGGGGGCGTCGATCCATCCAAGGCCAGCCCGAACATTCTGGTCTTCCATCAGCCTCCGGTGACCGAGCACAAAAGCGCTCAGGGCAAGCTCGTTTATACCGCCAACAGCATTTTGCAGACGATCGACATTTCCCGCATCGGTTCCGATCCCGCGCTGAACCAACTCATCCAGCCGGGTGACGTCATCGATGTGCAGCCGGTACGCCAAGTGTACCTGTCAGGAGACGTGATGCACCCTGGCGCCGGGGCACTCGTTCCCGGCATGACGCTGGCTCAACTGATCAGCGCCGCCGGCGGATTCCTGCCGCAGGCCAACCACACGGTACGTGTGCTGCGGCTGGAACCGAACGGAAAGAGGCGCACCATCACCGTCGACGTGAGTGCGGTGCAACACAATCAAGCACCCGAACTGAAGCTCGTTTCCGACGACATCGTGCTGGTGTCGGGCTCGGCCCTGCGCATGACGGGACTCGAGCTGCTTGATTTCTTCACCGGCACCGCGCGCTGGCGCGTAGACCAAACGGTCGCCGATCACGTGTGGTAATCACAATTCAACCCAGAGGCTGGCATGGCATATATTCCCTATCCTTCCGGTGAGTCCAATTCCAATCCTTCCCCGCTCTATGAGCTGGAGCCGGCGGCGGCAAGCGCTCCGCGGCGGCACCGTTTTCAGAACGCGCTGTATCGCCAGCGCTGGCTGGCGATCGCTATCCTGATCGCTTGCGTGATTGCCGCCGGCGTGCTGAGTTACGCCATCCGGCCTTATTACCAGGCCACGTCGGCGCTCATCATCCGCCATCCCAACCTGCATGCAGCCCAGATCACGCCGCAGGAGTACACGCAGCCGATCGATCCCGACCGCGAAATGCAGACGGAGCTGACCATCCTCGGCAGTCGAACGGTAGCGATGCCCGTGATTCACCAACTGCACCTGGAGCAACGCGACCCGGCCATCGCCACGGTATTGGCGAAGGTGCGCCGGAACATGGCCTCCAAGGGTAAAAAGCTCGATCTGGCCGATGCCGACGCCATCGCTTACGGGGTTTTCAGCCACAAACTGACGGCCGTACCCGATAAATTGAGTGCAACGGTACACGTCAGCTACCAGTCCCACAATCCGGATCTGGCCGCGGCAGTCGTCAACGCCACCGACCAGTCGTTTCTAGCGGAAACACTGGCGACGCGTGGCATGCAGGGCCAAACGGCAGCGCACTGGATGCGCCTGCAGGTCAACGATGCCATCGCACAACTCCATCGTGACGATGGCGCGGTGACCGCCTTTCAGCAAACCCACGCCTATGTCCCCTTGCTTGCCGCCAGCGGCGCACAAAGTGCATTGCTGGCGCGACTGGCCGACGCCAACCATGCCTATAGCTCATCCGAAACCGAGCGCATTGCCGACGCGGCTGCACTGGCCAGCTACACCGGCAGCGTCGTCGCCTCCCTGCCGGCCGGGCTGAGCAATCCGGAAGTCGAAAATGCGGTGGAAAGCCTGGGTGCAGCGCAGAAGCAGCTCTCCGCACTCGAAACCACGTATCAGCCCACGTTTCCTCTGGTCGTCGAGGCAAAACAGCAACGGGACGCGGCACAGCAGAAATTAGCCAACTTGAAAACGCAGGTGGTCACGGGCCTACGGCAGAGGCTGGCCGACAGCCAGCAGCGTGAAGATCAACTGCAGGCGCTGGTGACTCATCTCAATCACCGGGCAGCGTCGACGAGCGGACTCGAAATGCACTTTGCGGTGCTGCAGTCGCGCGCCAATGCACAGCGCGCTCTGGTTGCCACGCTGCAGCAAAAACTCAATGAGGTGAAGCTGGAGGCGAGCCTGCCACCCAGCAATATTCAGGTCCTGGACCCGGCTCTGCCTCCGGGCGGGGCTCTCTACCCCAATCTGCGGCTGGATCTGGCTCTGGGTCTGGGGCTGGGCCTTGTGTTCGGTGTCGGCGCGGCGCTGGCGCGCGAGCATTGGAGTGGCGCGCTGACGGCCAGCGACGAAGTGCAACACGTGCTCGGCCCGGCGCTCGCTCCGCTGGGCATGGTCGCGGAAGCGAGAATGCGGCGGTCTCTGCGCTCGGGAACGCGTGCCCTGCTGGGCGCCGGCGATAGCCGTGCGGGTGCAGAGGGATACAGCAAAGTTGCCGCCAACCTGGTGGCTCGCTGCGGTATTCCGCCTCGCACCATTCTGGTGACCAGCGCCAGCGAGGGTGAGGGAAAAACCACCAGTGTCTGTGAGCTCGGCCGCGCCCTCGCCCAGGCAGGCTGGCGCACCTTGCTGGTCGATGCCGACCTGCTGCGCCCAGGCTGCCATTCCTACTTCGGGGTTGCCAATCTTCATGGCCTCGCTGCCGCCCAGACCGGCCGCAAGACTGCGCCGCTCAATGTGGCGCCGCATCTGGACCTCATGCCGGTCGAGGACGACGCCCCGCCCCTGCAAATCCGCGCCATGGCCGCACTGCTGGAGCAATGGCGCGAGCATTACGATTACGTACTCGTCGATTCGCCGCCGGGGCAAGCGAGCGGCGAGGCCATACTGCTGTCGTCGCTGGTCGATGGCGTGGTGGTGGTGTTGCACTGGGGCCGCACCAAGCGCACCGACGCACAGCAGTTGTGCGAGGATCTGGCGCGCGCTCATGCCCCCCTGCTGGGCACGATCTTCAATCGCGCCGATCCTGCGGCGCCTTCTTACCGCCCCTATCGCCGCCGCACTTCGCCGCCGCAACCTGAAGCCTAAGGACACCGGTTTCTGATGATGGTCCGCCTGCACCATGCGCCCGCAACACCGCCGCCGGCCGGCATTCTTGCCAGCCGCCGGGCGGCCGATGCTGCGCTGCTGCGCGTGTTCAGCCGCGCCCGCCGCCGCGGCGGCCCGCTGCTGCTGCTCCGGATGGAAATCGATCACGATCATGGCCGCAGCCTACCTCGGGATTTCCTGACCGGCGTGGCCGCCCAGATGCGCATCAATGATTTGGCCTGGCGCGAAGCGGGCGCTGGCATTCTGCTCCTCATCGAGGACGCGGACGACGCTGCACCGCTCGCCAGCCGCATACGCGAACGTGCCGCGCAGCATGGATTGTCGCTGCGCATGCACCAGGCACAATTTCCGCGCCACGGCCTGACTCTGGACGCGCTGCTGGTGGAGGTAGGATGGCGGGCTTGACCGCACAGCCGGCTACCGCAGCGCCGGCGTCCACCGCGATATCGGTTAGCCCCGCCTGGTGCCATCCGCTGCGCTTGCGCCGCGCACGCGTGCACCGGGGCTGGCGCTGCCAATGGAGCGCCGGGGAACGGCGCCTCAAACGCACCTTCGATCTACTCGTCTGTCTCCTGCTGGCCCTGCCGGCGGGGTTGCTGGTCGTGCTGGCTGCAGTTGCTGTGCGCTGTGAATCCGCCGGCCCGATGTTTTTTTCCCAGCCGCGCCTGGGCGTTGATGGCCACCCCTTCCGCATGTGGAAGCTGCGCACCATGGTTGCCAACGCCCGCGAGCTGAAGCCGCAGCTCGCGCACTTGAACGAACTGCCCTGGCCGGATTTCAAGATCAGCCACGATCCGCGTGTGACCTGCGTCGGCCGCTTTCTGCGCCGCACCAGTGTGGATGAACTGCCGCAACTGTGGAACGTCTGGCGCGGCGAGATGAGTCTGGTTGGCCCGCGCCCGACCAGTTTCGGCCTCGATCGCTATCAACTCTGGCACACCGAGCGTTTGACCATTCCACCCGGTATCACGGGTCTGTGGCAAATCACCGCCCGCGCCCAGTGCGACTTCGACCAGCGGCTGCGACTCGATCTGGCCTACGTGCGCGCCTGGCGATTCTCGCTGGATTTGGCAATTCTGGCAGCGACAGCACGAACCATCTTTACCGGGAAGGGAGCGAAGTAGAGGTATGAGCACCTGGGCGCAAACCTGGACCCGTCTGTCACCAGTGCGTTCCGGCAGAGCCACGCGCTTCTGGGGTGGACTCGGCTGGTGGATCCTGGCTCTGCTGGCGTTGCTGCCCGTGCTGGCGGCCATGCAGCACTTTCCCCAGGACCTGGCGTGGGTGGCGATTGCAATACCCGCATTCGCATTGGTCACGCTGGGCGTGCTGTATCGTCCGGCGTGGGGCGCGTGCGCGCTGATTCTGCTGATCTACTGGAATGCCAGCGACGTGGTCGCCGAGACGTTCGGATTCGGCTGGCTGCTGCGCCTGGTCATGGCGGGCGTTCTGGCCGCCTGGTTGCTTGATCGCCTGATGCATTACGAGCGCCGTCCGCTGCGATTTCCCCTGCTCGGACCGCTGCTCGTCTGGGGCGCCGCTCAATCACTCTGTGCGGCCCTGGCGGTCAGCCGCAGTGCGGCTCTCGGCGGATTATTCACCTACGCCAAGATCCTGGTGGTGTTCTACATCATCGTTAATATGCTGCCCTCGCCGCACTGGTGGCGCCGGGGAGTGGACGCGCTGCTGGCAGCCCTGGCGCTGCTTTCCCTGCCCGTGGTGTATCAAGGTTTGACCGGGAGTCATTTCACCTTCTGGGGGTTCGGCGCGATGGAATACTCGGCAACCGCGCCCGGACAATTCGGCTGGCGCCTGGCGGGCGCGCTCGGGGACCCGAATTTCCTGGCCATGATCCTGGTGGCGGCCTTGCCGGTGGCGGCCATCCAGGCGCTGGAGCCGCGCACTCACTGGTTCCGGCGGCTGTGGTCGCTGGGCGTACTGATACTGACCCTGGGCGCCCTGCTGTTCACGTATTCGCGTGGCGCCGCGGTGGGGGTGGTACTGATGGCCGTGGTCCTGCTGATCGCGCATCCCCGGCGCAAGTGGGTGCTCACGGCGGCGGTTGCCGGGGTACTGCTCGCCACCGCCATCGCGCCGCAGCAGCTCTGGGGACGACTGGCTACGCTGGTGGAAAACTCCGTAGCCGCACCGGAGCAGGCGATGACCGATGCCAGTTTTCGCGATCGGCGCCACGAGATGCTCACCGGATTGATTATGTTTGCCCACCACCCCTTGCTGGGCGTGGGAACGGGCAACTTTGAGGGAGAGTATCTCAAATATTCCGCTATGGCGGGCCTCACTGGCGAGAACACGGTGCGCGACCCGCATAGCCTCTATACCCAATTGTTGGCGGAAACCGGCCTCGTGGGCCTGGCCGCATTTGTGTTCCTGCTGGTGGCCGCATTCCGCTGGCTCGAAAGCGGGCGGCGGCGCGCACGGCGGCTGGGAGCGGTGGTGTTTGCCCGGCTGGTGGGATCGTTTGAATTGGCTCTGGCGGTGTATCTGGCGTGCAGCATTTTTCTGCACGACGCCTACTTCCGTCATTTTTTCTTATTGCTCGCGCTTGGGGTTCTGGGCGCGGCGCTCGCCCGTGAAGCGCCGGTTCCGCAGAGTCCGCCCACAATGGACGCGCGGTGATGCCGCTTGGCCCGGCCACAGGGTGCAGGCGCCGGCAGCGCGTCAGCAAGCAACGGAGTCTGGCAGGCCGGGCATCCAGAATCTCTGAGATCGACACAGGGGGCTTATGAAACGGAGCATCGCCATCATCGGATTGGGCTGGGTGGGGCGCGCCATGCATCAGGAATTCCCGGAAGCAGCCGTCTACGACGAACCTCTGCACCTCGGTACGCGCGCAGCGGTGAATGCCTGTGATGTGGCGTTTGTTTGCGTGCCCACGCCGAATCCGGAACGCGGACTGCTGGATACCAGCATCGCCGAACGTGTCATTGCCTGGGTGGAGACACCGCTGATCGTGCTGCGCTCGACCGTGAATCCCGGCTTTACAGACCAGATGCGCCAACGCTACGGCAAACGCATTGTGTTCCAGCCCGAATACCTGGGAGAAACGGTCGCCCATCCGTTGCTGCGGCTCCGGGAGCGGGAGTTTCTGATTCTGGGCGGTGAGCCTGGCGACCGGCGTGAAGCCATCGAAACCTATCAGCAGGTATTCAACGCCAGCGTCCGCATCCGCCAAACCGACGCACTCACTGCCGAGTTCATCAAGCTGGCCGAAAACCGTGCCATCGCCCATCGCGTTGCCGAAGCGCAGGAATTGTTTGATCTGTGCGAGGCCGCGGGTGTCGATTATTACACGGTCCGCGAAGGCGTTTACCAGGACGATCCTCGTATGTCGCCTTACTGGACGTTCGTGTACACCCAGGATCGCGGCTTCAACTCCAAATGCATCCCCAAGGATGTCTACGCACTCACCGCTTACGGCCGGCAGATGAATGCACCCCTGGAAGTCACCGAAGCGCTTCTGGCGCGCAATGAACGTTACTTGCAGCGCCGCGCCGCCGCGAGCGCGGCGGCTCCGCCGGAGATGGCGCGTTGAGAGCATGACGGCGGCGCCGCGCATCGTCTGGATTCTCGACCAACTGGGCATGGGCGGCGCCGAACGCCTGGCACTGCGCTTCGCCAGCGCGCCGCATCCCTGGCGCATTGAGCTGATCGGCTTGCGCGCCCCGGCGCCCGGCGCACTGGCGCCGCCGCCGGGCGACCAACCCGTCCCAGAACACGAACGCGTACACGCCATCGGCATGCGCGGCCTCGATGACCTGGCGGGCTGGTGGCGGTTGGTCCGGCTGCTGCAGGGTTGGCAGCCGGTGTTGATCCACACGCACCTGCGCTACGCCACGGTGTGGGGTGGGACCGCAGCCCGTTGGCTGCGGCGGCCTTATGTGACGACCGTGCACCTCGGGCCGCATCGCGATACCACCCTGCGTCAGCAGGTGATTGCCGCCGGAGAGCGCTACTGCCGCCGCCACGCCGCACGGGTGATCTACGTGAGTGCCGCCCAGAAACGCGCTTGGGGCGCGATGTGCGCGCACGAGCGGGCCGTGGTCGTCGGCAATGGCGTCAAGCTGCCGCCGCCGGCCACACCGGTGCGGAGCGCACTGCGGCGCGCGCTGGAGATTCCGGAGGCAGCCACCGTTTTCACTACCGTGGCGGTCGTGCGTGCGGCGAAGGGCTGGCGCACTTGGCTTGCCGCAGTGGAGCAGATCGCACGGCAGCGGCCGCAGGCACGCTTCGTCTGGGTGGGCGGTGGCCCGGAATGGGAATCGTTGCGCCTGGCCAGCGCCCGCTCGCCTGCCTACCGCCAGATCGTGTTGCCGGGGACGTGCCACAATGTCGCATCGTGGCTTCACGCCAGCGATGTGTTTCTGTTCCCCTCCCAGGAAGAAGCCCAGCCCACTGCCGTCATGGAAGCCATGGCGGCGGGCCTGCCGGTTATCGCCACCGACCTGCCGTCGATTGTGGAAGTGCTCGATGGCTGCGGACTGACGGTCCCCGTGGACGACGCTGCAGCGCTGGCAGGCGCCGCCCTCGTCTGGAGCGAACCCGATCACCCGGCGCCTCGTGCGGCGGGCGCCGCCGCACGCCGCCGTGCCGAAAGTGCTCTCAGCGAATCATTTTGGTGTGACCAGTTGAGCCGTCTTTATGAACAGGTTCTCCATGAGCCAGTCTCCTCGCAGGATTCTGCTGGTTGAATTTTTCTCCCGCGGCGGGCTACTGCATTACAGCCTGCAGCTCGCTCGCTCCCTGGCTGCAGAAGCTGCGTCCGGGGTGGACATCGTCCTGCTCACCGCCAAGCATCCGGAAGTGGCCGTTGCGCCCGTAGGCGTGCGCATGTTGACGTGCCTCGACACCTGGGATCCGCACTACCAGCCCCGCCATCTGCCGCGCCGGCTGGTGCGTGCACTGCGGGCGCTGCGCTATGCCTGGGTATGGACGCAAGTTGTGCGCGTGGTGCGGCGCGAACGGCCGAACCTGATTCTGCTCTCGGATCTCGAACATCGTTGCGACGCCTGGTTCGTATACCTGCTGCAGTGCTGGTGCCGCCGCCAACAGCCGCGGGCTGCTCTCGCCGACGTATGGCACAACGTCGAAGCCTTCGAGCGCGACAGCAACCGCCTGCAGAGGCATCTGCCCTGGCGGGAACACACGGCGCGTGCATTCGACACCGTGTTTGTTCATGGAACGACCTTGCAAGCTCAGTTCACCCGGCTAACAGGGCGCGATGCCTGCGCCATTCCGCACGGCGATCAGGTGTGGTTCGCCGAACAAGCTGGCCCACAGCCGGATTTGGACCAGCGCTTCCAACTGCCACCAGGCCGACCGCTGGCCATGCTGTTTGGCACGCTGAATACCTACAAAGGCGTAGATGTACTCCTGCAGGCGCTGACCACGCTGCCGGCTCCAAGCCGCCCCATGTTGCTCATCGCGGGCAGGCCGACGACAGCTTCGCAGTGGGAGGCGTGGCGCCGGTTTACACAGCAACATCATCTCACCGACTGGGTACGCTGGGACCGGCGCTATGTTCCCTCGGCCGAAATAGCCTGGTACTTTCGCCGCGCCGATTGGGTCGTGCTTCCCTATCGCGCCGCCTCGCAAAGCGGCGTGGGCCATTTGGCACTGACGTTCGGCAAACCGCTCCTGGTGACCGCGACTGGAGGACTACCCGAGCTCGTGGACGGCAACGGGCTGGTCGTGGCGCCCGGTGATCCGGCCGCACTCGCGCAAGCGATGAAGCACATGGCTGCCGATGCGGCCCTGCGCCAACAGTGGGGCCGCCGTTCTGCCGAATTGGCGCGCACCCGTCATGCATGGCCACCGATCGCCCGCACCGTCCTGGCGGCGGCAGCGCCGGGCATGCTTCTGCCTGCGCAGCCGATTGCTACCAACGCCGCCAGTCGCTCATCCAGCATCGCTTCCGGAACCGGCATCCGAACGCAGAAGCGAGTGCGCTGAAGTTCTGCGGCGCCAGCGCAACCCACACATCAGGAGTATGAGGATCGGCTACATTTTTTCCCGCTATCTCCACCTCAGCGAAACGTTTATTTTGCGGGAAATGTGGGAGATGGAACAGAGCGGGCTGGAAATCCGCATCTATCCCCTGCTACGCAAGAAAGGCAAGCAGCATCCGCGTATTGCGCAGTTGCACGCGCCCGTCTACTGGGCGCCTTGGGTACCACTCACCAGCCATTTCTATTGGTGGCGGCGGCGGCCAGTGGCGTACTTGCGAACCTTGGCCGAGGTCCTTTGGTGCAATCGCAGCGACGCCAACCTATGGCTCGGGGCAGTCGCCTTTTGGGGCAAGGCGGTGGCCATTGCCGCACAGATGCAATGCGCTGGCGTTGATCGGGTGCATGCGCACTATGCCACCCACCCTGCCTTGGTCGCCTATATCGTGCATCGGCTCACTGGACTTCCCTACAGCTTCACCGTCCATGCCCACGATATTTATTGCCACCGGGCGATGCTGCCGCAGAAATTGCGGGCCGCACAATTTGTGATCGCCATCAGCCAATTCAACCGAAGGCTTCTTGAAAACGCGGTCCCGCCGCCGCGCCCACCCATTCACGTCGTGCACTGCGGCATCGAGCGCAAGCTGTACGCGGCGATTGCGGCGAAACGGTCAATCATGCCCGCCGAGCCATTGCGGATTCTCAGTGTAGGGACATTGACGGCCAGCAAGGGCCATCGCTACCTCGTGGATGCCTGCGCGGCGCTGCTCCAGCGCGGCGTGCCGTTCCACTGTCAGATCGCCGGCGGGGGTGAAGAACAAAATCGGCTGTACCGGCAGATCGATCACTGCGGCCTGGGCGCCGAAGTCGAACTCAGTGGCGGCGCCAGCGAAGCTGAGGTGCTGCAGGCGCTGGCGTGGGCAAACGTATTTGCACTTCCGAGCATCCGTATGCCGAACGGAAAAATGGAAGGCCTTCCCGTGGCAGTCATGGAAGCCATGGCGGCGGGCCTGCCGGTTGTGACCACCCGCTTATCTGGAATTCCGGAACTGGTGGTTGATGGGCAAACGGGGTTACTCGTGCCCGCAAGCGACGCTGCGGCGCTGGCGCATGCGCTGGAGCGAATGTGCGATGCCGCCTTACGCCGACGTCTGGGCACTGCCGCGAGCGCGAGCGTGGGAGCCGATTTCGAGCTATCGTCCAATGCAGCGCGGCTGGCGACGCTGTGGGCGACTGAGGCTGCGCGCGAGGTCGCGGCATGATGGGGACGGCAGGAACGCTGGCCGCCGCGGCACTACTGCTGAGCCTTGCGGTGCTGACCGCCATCTGGGTCGGATATCCGCTCATGGTTGGCCTTTGGGCATGGGCGTGCCCGCAGCGCTGGCGTTCGACGCCAACCAATGCGGCCGACCACGCCTGGCCGCCCCTGAGCGTCATTATTGCCGCTCACAACGAGGCCGAGCACATTCAAGCGCGCATCCGGAACCTGTGGGAACAGGACTATCCGGCCGGCAAGCTGGAAATTATTGTCAGCGAGGACGGGTCGAGCGACGACACGGCCGCGCGTGCGCGTGCGCTGGCGCCTGACTCGGCCATCCCCTTGCAGGTGTTGAGCGATTCGCAGCGGCTGGGCAAAGCCGCTGCACTCAACCGGGGCGCGGCCGTTGCCCAGGGCGCAATTCTGGTGTTCACCGACGCTAACAACCTGTTTGCACCGCAAGCCCTGCAATACCTGGCGCAAGCCTTCGCCGACCCCAGAATTGGCGCTGTGACCGGGCGTAAAGCGGTTGCCGAAACCAGTGGCATGGGCGGCGGTGAAGGCGCCTATTGGCGTTATGAGAGTTGGTTGACGCGGCAGGAAAGCGCCGCCGGAGGCACGGTCGCCGCATTCGGCGAGGCGCTGGCGGTGCGGCGCAGCTGCTTTCATCGGTTGCCGGCAGGCGAGCTGGTCAACGATGACCTGTATCTGGCCTTGATGGTACTCCGGCAACGCTACCGGGTGCGCGCCGTATCGGAGGCGCGCTCCTGGGAACTGGGCGCGGCGGATGCAGCCTCGGAATGGGCACGGCGGGTACGCATGGCTGCCGGACATTGGGGCGCCTGGCTGGCTGCGCGCCGCGAGGCGGGGCACTGGCGCACAGCGGATCGCTGCAAAATCTTTTTCCACCAACTCTTGCGGCCCACTTCGGCGATCTGGACCGCACTGGCGCTGGTTTCGGCCGTGTGCCTGCTGGCAGTACCGGGCGTAGCGGGCGCGTGGCGTGGGGCCGCCACCGTCGTCGTACTCGGTTTCGTCTGGACTGCCTTCGTGGCGCTGGCACGCGCCCTAAGCTGGCGGCTGGGGCGCGCCGAGGCCCCCTATTTTTTCTGTCTGGCGGTGGCGGCGGCGGCAGTAGGCGCCTGGCAGAGGCTAGGACGCCGCCAAACCGTCGCGTGGCGCAAGGTGCGCCGGGCGCAAGCACCAACGGTACCGCTGGCTGGTGCTCCCGGTATCATGAACGGGCTGTTCTGGGCTTCCAGTTCGTTTCTGATGGGCAAGGTTTTCTCGTTTGGTTCGGTGATTATCCTGGCGCGCTTGCTCGCGCCGAAAGAGTTTGGTGAGGTTGCCCTGGCCATTTCGGCGATTGCCGTGCTGGAAATTCTGGGCACGATGGGCCTCACCAGCGCCCTGGTGTTTGAAGAAAATGCTGTCGAAGCGGCCGCCAATCTTTGTTTCTGGATCACGATTTCGACCTCGCTGCTGACGATGGCTGCCGCCTGGTGGCTGGCACCGGCTTTAGCGTCCTACTTCCATGAACCCGCTCTGCGCCCGATGCTGCATGGCCTTGCCATTTACCTGCCGCTCACCGCGCTGGGGAACACGCACGACTTTCTGCTGCGCCGCCGGATGTCGTTCCGCACCAAATTCATTCCCGACATCGGGCAGGCGGCCGCCAAGGGCATCGCCGCGATTGTGCTCGCTCTGATCGGGTTTGGCGCCTGGAGCCTGATCTGGGGGCAAGTGCTGGGTGCCGTCGTAGCCACCGCACTGCTGTGGAAAGTCGTGCGCTGGCGGCCGCGCCCCCTCGCGGAGGGCTTTGATCGCAAGGTGTTCTGGCGCATGGTTCACTACGCCAAACACATTTACTTTCTCGATGGTTCGAGCGTGTTGCTGTTCAATCTCGACACGCTCACCGTGGGCCGCATGCTGAGCGACACGTTGGTGGGCTTTTACACGCTGGCGTTCCGTCTGCCGGATGTCGTCCTCATCAGCGTGCTCAATGTGGTCACCCGGGTGACATTTCCCGGTTTCAGCCGCATGCAGAATGACCCTGCCCAGCTTCGCAAGATCCTGCTCGATACAGCCCGTTATATCGCACTTCTGACGCTGCCGATTGCGGCCGGCATGGGCATGCTCGCGCCAGCGATGATCTTCGCCCTGTACGGCAAGCAGTGGGGGCCTTCGGTTGCCGTGCTCGAGGTGCTGGTGATCTATGGTGCCATTCGCTGCCTGACGCACCCGTTCGGCGATGGCTACAAAGCCATTGGCCGCCCCGACGTGCTCACGCGCGTGACCGTGCTTTGGTGGATGGCGCTGCCGCCCAGCCTCATCCTCGGTGCGCGCTGGGGCGGCATCGTTGGCGTGGCGTGGGGCCATGTTGTCACGCGGACTGCAATCACCGCACTGCACGTGTATCTGGTTGCCAGGTATTTGCAGATTCGTCCGGGCGCGATTTTGCGCTGCTATGCGCCTGCCTTCGAGGGCACGGCCATTATGATGGCGGTGATCTGGTGGGCACGACCGCTGGCAAGCGGGTGGTCGCCACGCGCCGAGCTGGCAACCCTGGTGCCGTTGGGAGCGGCAGTGTATGTCGTCGCAATTTTTCTATTGCATCCTCAAATCGCGCGTACCGCGTTCCTCCTCCTGCGGCGGCGCCGGGCGGCGACACCGGCGGCGGCATCGGCTACGGAGTTGGCGGCATGAGCGCGTTGCCGATGTCTGTGCTTCTGCCACCGGCCATGGCTGGCACCCTTCCGGCGCTGGAACGGGACTGGAAGCAGTTGCAGCGCAAGGCTGGGGCCATCAACCCGTTTCTGAGCTGGGAATGGCAAAACGCCTGGGCGGAAACCATGGACTATCCCGCGCTGGTGATCGCCCAGCCCTTCCCGGATGGCTCACTGGCCGGCGTGCTGGCACTGCAACGGCGGCGGCGGCGCGGGTTGGTGCAATGGGAGTTCCTGGGCCAGGGTAGCGGAGGCGATGAGCTCGATTGTCTGTTGCATCCGGACGCTCCGCCGGAGACGGCGGCGCGGCTTCTGCAAACCGCGATGCGACAGCCGCACTGGCACCTTCTGCGGCTGGAATCTGCCGACGCCTCTGGCGCCCTCGCCCGATCGTGGCCTCCGGAGCGCGTGGAACGCGACGAGTGGCTGCCTACCCTGGCCCTACCGGAAAGCTTCGACGTGTTGCTTGCCAGGCACAGCGCGAACTTCCGCTCCGAAGTCCGGCGGCGGCGGCGGCGCTTTGCCGAGAAATTTCCGCAAGCACATCTGGAGTCGATCTCTACCCCCGCCGCCATAACCGGCGCCCTGCAGCACCTGTTCCGCCTGCACAATCTCCGGCGCGCCCAAAAATCGGGCAGCGGGATTTTCGAATCGGCACGGTTGCGTGCCTTCCATCTCCGCGCCGCACCCGCCTTGGCGCACCAGGGAGTGGCACGCCTCTATTGCCTGCGCAGCGCCGACGCCGTACTGGCAGTTCTTTATGGTTTCGAAGCCGGCCCCCGGGGCACTCGCCGCTTTCTCTATTTCCAAAGCGGGTTTGACTCTGCCATCACCGCCTTCAGCCCAGGCACCGTATTGCTCAGCGCGGTCATCGAAGACTGCATGGCGCGTGGCTTGCAGCGATTTGATTTTTTGCGCGGGACCGAAAGCTATAAGGCGCGCTGGACCAGCGACGGTCATGCCAGCCTGCGTCTGCTCGCCAGCCACGGTTTTGCCGGCACCGTCTGGATGGGTCTGCGCGCGCACCGACAGCGCTGGCAGCAGCAGCGAAAGATGGCAGCATGATTGCGAGCCTGACACACAAGCTTCCCGAGCCGGTGTGGCGCGCCGCAGGTGCCTGGAATCGTCGCGCCTGGCCCTACTGCGTTGTGGCCTTTCACCGCATCGCTGCCGACGGCGAAGAACTCTCATATCCCGCCGCCGCCTTCGCAGACTTGTGCCGCTACTGGCGCGATCACTATGAGATTCTGACGCTCGATTGTCTGCTGGCGCGCTTGGCCCATGGCGATGCTGCCCCCCGGCCTTCCCTGTGCATCACCTTTGATGACGGCTACGCCGACAATGCCGAAATCGCCGCCGAGATTCTCGACCGGCTCGACTTGAGCGCCACATTCTTTATCACCAGCGCCGCCATCGGCAACCCGAATCAGTTTCCCTGGGATCGTCATTTGGCCGCACCCCCGCCATTGATGCGGTGGGAACAGGTCCGCGCCTTGCATGCCGCTGGCTTCGGCATTGGCTCGCACACCGCCACGCATGCCCGCCTCAACGGCCTGAGCGCTGACGAACTCGCCAGCCAGCTGACCAGCTCGCGCGCGCGGCTGCAGGCAGTATTGGGCACACCCGTGGTGGACTTTGCCTACCCGTTCGGCGGCCTGGGCGATTGCGACGCCGCCTCACGCGAAGCCGTGCGTGTGGCGGGTTATCGCTGCTGCTTTGCCTGTCACGGCGGGTTGATCCAGGTGCAGGACTCACGCTACCGCCTCAACCGCGTCGCCGTCAGCCCACGCTGGCATGCGACGCCGCGCGCCTGGGCCCGCAGTTACGCTCAGCAGCTTTTTGAGACCTCGACCACTGCAATGGCATTTGCGTACCAGTAGCGCGAGTGATAGGTTCTGGGTGCAATCTCTTCGAGCGTCCCTTGCCGCCATTCGTGGCCAGCGCGGTAGTACAGGATCATGGCATTGGCGCTGGTTCTGGTGAAAGACCGGATGAACGCATCGACCGAAGGGTTGTAGCCCCATGGCACGGTGAAGAGCAGCGTCTCCCCGGCCAGGGACTTCAGGTTCGCAACCGCGCGCAAGAACTTCGTATGATCGCCGTCGCCGGGCTCGTCCAGGCCGATGTGCTCGAGGGTCGAGATCGCGAGAATATTCCGGTGCCCCTCGCGAAAATCCAGCACGTCCTCGTTACGCACTCCCCTGGCGACCTCATATTTGTCCACCACCGGATGTGTCACGGGATAAAACCGCGACAGAACGTTCCCGATCTCCAGTACATCGCTGTGAGTATCGAGAAAGCGCTTGCCGATTGCCACCTCGATGCAGCGCTCGTTCCCGTACGTGAAGTGCTCTTCGAAGATGGCATAGGGCAGCTGTTGGCCGCGATACGGAAATGTCTTACCCTGCATCTCTCGCATGACCTTTCGTGCCGTCGCGGCAACCTGCACACGACGCAGCGGCTGCAGCACACCCACATGCTTCAGCGAGCGGGCTCGCGCGTGCAAAAACTGATTCAGTGCGCGCCGGGTCATGGCATTGAGAGATGCCCACCCGCATGGAGCGGGTTGGGCGGTGGCCCGGCCAGTTTTTTGTTGAATGGGCTTCGGGTCGCAGCAGCCGGCACCTGCTAGAATAGAAGTTCCTCGCTTGCCTTCCCTTCGCAATATCGCCATCATCGCCCACGTAGACCATGGCAAGACCACCTTGGTGGACGCCATGCTGCGCCAGAGCGGCATTTTCCGCGCCAACCAGGAAGTCGCTGACCGGGTGATGGACTCCAACGAGCTCGAACGCGAGCGCGGCATCACCATTCTGGCCAAAACCACCGCGCTCGACTACCGCGGCACCCGCATCAACATTGTCGATACCCCCGGCCATAGTGATTTTGGCGGCGAAGTCGAGCGCGCCCTCAACCTGGTCGATGGTGTAGTGTTGCTGGTCGATGCCAGCGAGGGCCCGCTGCCGCAAACCCGCTATGTGCTGCAAAAGGCGCTGCGCAAGCAATTGGCGACAGTTGTAGTGCTCAACAAGATTGACCGGCAGGATGCGCGCCCCGACGAGGTCTTGAACGAGATTTACGACCTGTTCATCGATCTCGACGCCAACGAAGAGCAGCTTGAGTTCCCGGTGCTGTACACCAACGCCAAGGCCGGTACGGCCCAACGCAAAGGCGAGGCGCCAGCCGAAAACCTCGAGCCGCTGTTTGCGGCGATTCTGGAAGCCATACCCGCGCCGAGCGGCGATCCCGAGGCTACGCTGCAATTGCAGGTGCTGAACCTTGACTACAGCGACTATCTGGGCCGCATTGCCATAGGGCGCGTGTTCCAGGGAAAGCTGGCGACCGGTCAGGAAGTGGGCATTGCCAAGCTCGACGGAACCATTGCCCGCACGAAGATCACCAAGCTGTTCACCTTCCGTGGCCTCAAGCGCGACGAAACCGCTGAAGTGGCTGCCGGCGACATTGTGGCCATCGCGGGCGTCGAAGGTATTCAGATCGGCGAAACCCTCACCGATGCCGAGCATCCCGCGCCGCTGCCGCCGGTGTTGATAGACGAGCCCACGCTGGCGATGATCTTTACGGTCAACAACTCGCCGCTCGCGGGCCGCGAGGGCCAGTTCGTTACCTCGCGCCACTTGCGCGAACGGCTGCAAAAGGAGCTGCTCACCAATGTGTCCATCCGGGTCGAGGAACAGGGGGCGACGGATGCCTTCCGCGTGCTCGGCCGCGGCGAGTTGCAACTGGCGATTCTCATCGAAACCATGCGGCGCGAAGGCTACGAGCTCATGGCGGGCAAGCCGGAAATCGTCGTCAAGCACGAAAACGGCCAGCGCATGGAGCCGCAGGAACTGGTTGTCGTCGACTGCCCGGAAGATTTTGTGGGCGTGGTCATTGAAAAGTTGGGCGCGCGCAAAGGCGAGATGCAGCAGATGATCAACCACGGCAGTGGGCGCGTGCGTATGGAGTTCAAAATTCCGGCGCGCGGTCTGATCGGCCTGCGCAATGCCCTGATGACCGACACGCGCGGCACCGCGCTGATCCATTCACTATTTGCCGGTTGGGTCCCCTGGCAGGGCGAAATGATGGCAAGGCCCACGGGTTCGCTCGTGGCTGACCGCACCGGCGTGACCACGACCTACGCGCTCAATAATATTCAGGAGCGGGGAACGTTATTCCTGGGTCCAGGGATAGAGGTCTATGAAGGCATGGTCGTGGGCGAAAGCGCCCGCGAGGACGACATCGACGTGAACGCCACCAAGGAGAAAAAGCTCACCAACATGCGCGCCTCGGTTGCCGATGAGGCGATCCGCCTGGTGCCGTTCCGCGCGCCCACGCTGGAGCAGGCATTGGAGTTCATCGCCGACGACGAGTGGCTGGAAATCACGCCAAAAACCCTGCGCCTGCGCAAGAAAATCCTGGCGGCCAATCGCCGCCCCAAGCGGATTCGCGAAGGAGCGCCCGCAAGGGCCTAAACCATGGCGGCGCCGCGCAAAAAGCTTCAGGTCGGTCTGATCTGCGGCGGCCGCAGCGGCGAACACGATGTTTCTCTGGTGTCGGCCCGCGCGGTCGCACAAAATCTCGACCGGTCCAAATACCGCGTTCACCCCATCCTGATCACGCGCCAGGGCGAGTGGCGCGTAGCTGGCAAACCGTTGCGCAGCGTCTGGATGACGCTTGACCGCCTGGATGTGGTGCTGCCGATTCTGCATGGGCCTTATGGCGAAGACGGCACCATCCAGGGGCTGTTGGAGATGATTGGTGTCGCCTATGCCGGGGCGGGCGTGCTGGGCTCGGCCGTCGCCATGGATAAAGAATTGACCAAGCGCGTTTGGCTGCAAGCCGGCCTGCCGGTCGCCCCTTTCCTGCGCGTGGATCGCCACGAATGGCAGGCCGCACCGAGGCAGGTTGCTGCCCACATTGAGAAAATGCTGGATTACCCTTTGTTCATAAAGCCAGCGAACATGGGCTCGTCGGTGGGGATCAGCAAGGTCAAGCGCCGCAATCAACTCGGGGCTGCGATCGCATTGGCCCTCGCCTACGACACCAAGCTCATCATCGAGCAGGGGCTGGACGCCCGTGAACTCGAGTGTTCCGTACTGGGCAATCATCACCCCCAAGCGTCCGCTCCTGGCGAGGTGCTGCCCGGCCGCGAGTTCTATGACTATGCCGCCAAGTACGCCGATACCGCTTCGCACACACTGATTCCAGCGCCGCTACCCGCGCGTGTGGCACGCCGGCTGGGCGAACTGGCGGTTGCTGCCTTTGCCGCCATCGAGTGCCAGGGCCTGGCGCGGGTCGATTTCTTCCTCGAACGCCGCACCGGCAAACTCTACTTGAACGAAATTAACACCATGCCCGGCTTCACTTCCATCAGCATGTACCCCAAGCTGTGGGAAGCCGCCGGCATGCCCTTCCCCGCCCTCCTCGACCGCATCATTGACCTCGCTCGCGAGCGTGCCGCCGAGCGCCGCACGCTGGGCCACCCCAAAAACGAAAAACGTGTTGCAATAAGCGTATAGGGCTATGACTTTACTCGACGCACCCAGCTACAACGCCCACCGCTTTCATCAGCGCAAAGTGCTCGGCATTGTCGTTGCCGTAGTCGTGATCGTGGCCATCGTGGGCGTGCTCTACTGGCCGCGCTATCAGGCGCGCAAGACGGTCGATCAGTTCTTCCATGCGCTGATCAAGAAAAACTACCAGGAAGCCTATGCCATCTG
>JBOGKK010000289.1:0-7245 GCA_050745425.1 Terriglobales bacterium | reverse complement strand
GATCAGGACTACGAACGGCTGCAAGACAGATTGCGCGCCAAGTGACCGGAACGCACTCCAGGGCAATGCGCTACTTTTTTTCGAAGTGCTTGGCGTTGATTTCGGTGAAGTGGTCCCACTTCTGCGGGAGGTCTTCGCGGGCGAAGATGGCGGCGACGGGGCAGACGGGGACGCAGGCGCCGCAGTCGATACACTCCTGCGGATCGATGTAGAGCTGCGTTTCCGGTTCGAAGTCGCCTTCGTCCTTGCGGGGATGGATGCAATCGACGGGACAGGCATCCACACAGGCGGTGTCTTTGACGTTAATGCACGGTTCCGCGATCACGTAAGCCATAACAACCCATTATGCCTTGTTATGCGCCGCAATGGACGGTGGCATCGCCGGCGCCGAGGCGATAATGCAGCACGACCAACTGAAGGTCGGTCTTCGCTTCAACCGAGTGCTGCTGGTTGGGCTTCATGTCGACGACGACGCCGGGCTGCAGGTCGGTGGGGTTGCCCTCGACGATGAAGCGGCCGGTGCCCTGGACGCAGACGGCAGTGACGTCCACGTTGCTGGAGTGGGTGGGAACAGCATTGCCGGCGGCGATCGAGAGGCGGACGGTTTCGGCGCCGGGGCGGGAGGAGATCACTTCCTTATTGACGGGAGGCATACAGCGATTGTGAGCGGGCAGAGGTGGAAGCGCCGTGACTTGGATCACCGGAGCGGAAGGTGCAGAACCATGTGGATGAAGGTCGCCGGGTAGACGCCAATCCAGACCAGGGCGACGAGGAGAACGGTAAGGACGCAGGCGGGGGTGCGGGCGGTGCGCAGGAGGAGGGGGCCATCGGCTGCGGGGGACGCGGGCGGGTCGCTGAAGAGGGCGACGACAATGCGCAGGTAGTAGAACAGGCCAATGACGCTGGTGATGATCAGGACGATTAACAGCATCCAGAGGGAGGAGGCGTCGGCGGCGGCGACGATGTAGAACTTGGCGAGGAAGCCGGCGGTGAGCGGGATGCCGGCGAGCGAGAACAGCATGGCCGAGAATACGAGCGTGAGCCAGGGGCGGCGCCAGAACAGGCCGCGGTAATCTGCGATGCCGTCGGGCTCGCCTTGTGAGGTGGTCAGGGCGGAAATGATGCCGAAAGCGCCGAGGGTGGTGATGAAGTAGGCGAGGAAGTAGAAGGCCACGGCGGCGGAGGCCATCGCGGCGGAGCGGCTGGCGGCGAGGAAGGCCACGGTGATGTAGCCCATGTGGGCGATGGAGGAATAGGCGAGGATGCGCTTGACGTTTGTCTGGCGCAGAGCGAGGAGGTTGCCGGCGACCATCGAGGCGAAGGCGAGGATGGTGAGGACGAGAAACAAGCGGCCATGCGGCAGGCCGGCGCCTTCGTAGAAGAAGCGCAGAAGGACGGCGAAAATGCCGGCTTTCGAAGCGGTGGCAATGAAGGCGGTAACGGGAGCGGGGGCGCCCTGATAGACGTCAGGCGTCCAGAGATGGAAGGGGACGAGGCCGAGCTTGAAGCCAATGCCGACCAGGATCAGCACGGAGCCGGGGAGCAGGAGGTTCAAAGGCGCGTGCGGGAGGGTGGCGGCCAGACCGGCGAAGGTCATGGTACCGGTAGCGGCGTAGACGAGCGCCATTCCGAACAGCAGGAAGGCCGCGGACGAGGCCGCGAGCACGAGGTACTTGATGCCGGCTTCGAGCGGGAGCGGGCGGCCGCGGGGGTAGGCGTTGAGGCCGTAGAGGGTGACGCTGAGGATTTCGAGCGTCAGGAAGAAAGAGACGAAATCGGCGCTGGCGGCAAGGCCGGCGGCGCCAAGGGCGGCAATCACAAGCAGAACGTAGAACTCCTCGCAGCGCGGCTCCATTTTCTGGAGGTAGTCCCAGGCGAACAGAGCGACAACGAAGGCAGCACCGGCGGCGAGGCCGATGAAGAACAAAGCATAGCCATCGATGCGCAGCAGCGGAGTGACCGAAACTGGAGCGACGCGCGACGCGGGCCAGAGGAGCCATATCGAGATGGCGAGGCCGGCGAGGGTGATGATGAGGGTGCCGCGGTGCGAGCGCTTGACGCCAATGCCGACCATGGCGACAACGGCGGTTGCGGTTAAGGCGATTAAAGGGGTGAGGGCGACCCATTGGGCGTGGGTGAAGTTCACCGGTAGGCCTCCGTCACGGTAGGTGGAGCAAGCTGTTGTTCGATGCGGGTGAGGCTGGGGGCGGCAGCGTTGAGGACGGGCTGGGGATAAAGACCGAGCCAGAGCAGCACGGCCATCATGGGCACCAGCGCCAGCACCTCGCGCTTGTTCAAATCGGGTACGCTCCAGTCGTGGCGGTTGGGGCCCTGAAAAGCTTGCTGCACCATCTCGATGCCATAGAAAGTAGAGACGAGAATGCCGATGGCGCCGACAATCGCCATGCCGATGCTGACGTGGAAGACGCCGAGCAGGATCAGGAACTCGGCGACGAAGTTGCCGAGGCCGGGCAGGCCGACGGCGGCCATGGCAAAGAACTGTCCACTGCCGCTGGCGCGCGGGATCACGGCCCAAAGGCCATTCATGCGGTGCATCTCGCGGGTGTGGAGACGCTCCTGCAACAGGCCGGTGAGAACGAAGAGGGCGCCGGTCGAAAAGCCGTGACAGAGGATTTCGAGAATGACGCCTTCGAGCGCCCATTTGGCGGCTTCGCTGCCGGGGCCGGCGAGAGCGGCGGCGAACACACCGAGCAGGACAAAGCCCATGTGGCTGACGCTGGTGTAGGCGACGAGGCGCTTCATATCCGTCTGGCCGTAGGCGAGCAGCGCGCCGTAGATGATGCCGATGCCGGCGAGAATCATGGCCCAGGGCGCAAAGGCGCGCGCTGCCTGCGGAAACAGCGGCAGGATAAAGCGGAGCAGGCCGTAGGCGCCGGTTTTGAGCATGAGACCAGCAAGGATGAGGCTACCGGCGGTGGAGGCTTCGGTATGGGCGTCAGGCAGCCAGGTATGGAAGGGGAACATCGGCAGCTTGACCGAGAAGGCGGCGAAGAAGCCGAGCAGAATCCAGAGGGCGACGCTGGGCGACAGTGGCGTATGCAGCAGCGCCGCGTACTCGAAGGTATAAACGCCCGATGCGGCATGATGCTCGAACACCAGCGCCAGGATGGCGATGAGCATGAGCAAACCGCTGACCTGAGTGAATAGGAAGAATTTGACGGCGGCGTAATGCTTGCGCTCGTGTCCCCAGATGGCGATGAGGAAAAACATCGGGACCAGCATGAGCTCCCAGGCGAAGTAGAACAGAAACAGATCCATCGCGAGGAAGACGCCGGTGATGCCAAGCAGCAGCCAGCAGAGGTTGAGATGGAAGAAGCCAATGCCGGTCTGGATTTCGCGCCAGGAGCAGAGCACGCCGATCATGCCCAGGGCAAAGGTGAGCATGAGCAGCAGCAGGCTTAAGCCGTCGAGAGCGAGATGGAAATGAATGCCGAACTGTGGAATCCAGTTCCAGTTGACTTCGCGCAGCCAATGACCTTGTAAAGCGCCCTGGAATTGGCCCGAGCCGGAGCGGATCCAGATCTGGAGGGTAAGCAAGAAATCGGCGGCGATGCCGATGAGGGCGATCCAGCGCGGGGCATTGTTCGACCAGCGGGCCGCGAGTGCGGCGAGGCCGCCGGCGGCGCCGAGGATGACGAGGAGCCAGAGGAGAATCATTTCTTGATCGCGGGCGCCCAGCGCGGCATTGCCGCGCGGCCCGCTCCTTTCTCCCGCCGAGCCGCTTCGCCGGGGGCCCCGGTGCCCCAGCTCCGCTGCGGGAAAGTGGAAGGGTTATGGCGGCGCGAGACTACCATAGGGCTACCACGATGAGGAAGATGGCGCCGGCGGTGATCCAGGCGGCGTAGCGGCGGACGCGGCCGGATTCGGTGGGGCTGAGCAAGTGATAGAAGCTTTCGCAGAGCCAGGCGATACCGGCGTAGATGCGATCAATTACGTCGTGACGGCCGCGCTTGGCGAGCGCGATGGTTGGGTTGACGAAGATGCGGTCATAGAGCCAGTCCATGCCCCAGTCGCTGTACCAGAAGCGGTGCAGGCCCTGGGTGAAATCTCCCGCCATGAGGCTTTCGGTGAGCGAGGGTTTCTGGAGATAGAACAGCCAGATGAGATAGACGCCGAGGAAGAAGGCCGCGGAGGCAATGGCTTCGGAGGCGATTTCGCCCATGCTGTTGAGGCGTACGGCCGCCAGCACCGGTAAAGCGGTAGAGAGAAAATGAGTCATGCGCTCGCCGCCGCCGAACGCCGCGGGAAGATCGAAAAAGCCGGCCAGCATCGACAGAAAGGCGAGGATGATCATGGGCCACTGGATGGTCCAGCGCGGGAACAGGCGCGGCGCCTGTTGCTCCTTGCCGTAGAAGACGACGAAGATCAGGCGCGCGATGTAGAGCGCGGTGAGAAAGGCGCCAACGATGGCGCCGATCCAGAGCCAGGTGTGGCCGAGCGGGCTGGCATCGGCCTGCCACATGATCATACCCTTGCTGTAGAAGCCGGCGCTGATCAGCGGCAGGCCGGCGAGCGCAGAACCGGCGAAGACGAAGCACCAGAAGGCGAGCGGGAGCTTGTGGCGCAGGCCGCCCATCTTGAAGATGTTGTGCTCATCGGCCAAAGCCTCGATCACGACGCCGGAGGCAAGGAAGAGCAGCGCCTTGAAGAAGGCGTGGCTGACAAGATGGAAAATCGCCGCCGACCAGGCGCCCACTCCCAGGGCAAGGAACATGTAGCCGATCTGGCTGACGGTCGAATAGGCGAGGATGCGCTTGATGTCGGTCTGGGTGAGCGCCGCAAAACCGGCGAGCAGGAGCGTGCAGAAGCCGATCAGCGCAACCGCAAACATGGCCGCGGGCGAAAGCATGAAGAGCACATGGGTGCGGGCGATGAGGTAGACGCCGGCAGTGACCATGGTGGCCGCGTGGATGAGGGCGCTGGTGGGCGTGGGACCGGCCATGGCGTCAGGCAGCCAGGTTTGCAGCGGCAGTTGCGCCGATTTGCCGACCGCGCCGCCGAGGAGCAAGAAGCAGGCGACCGTGGCGGCGGCCGCGCCCACGTGCCAGTGCGCCTGCGCAGCCCTCATCAGGGGCTGAATATCGAGCGTGCCGAAGCGGTTGAAGAGCAGGAAGAGGCCGAGGATGAAGGCGGTATCGCCGGCGCGGGTGACGATGAAGGCTTTGCGGCCAGCGCGTCCGTTGGCCTCATCGCCGTACCAGAAGCCGATGAGCAGATAGCTGCACAGGCCGACACCCTCCCAGCCGAGCAGCAACACCAGAAGATTGTTGGCCAGCGTGAGGGTGAGCATGGAGGCGACGAACAGGTTCATGTAGGCGAAGAACCGTTCGTAACCTTCGGTGTGCTCCATGTGTTCGGTGGAGTAGACGTGGATGAGGAAGCTGACGAACGACACCACCAGCGTCATCACGACCGACAGGGCGTCGAGGTAGAGGCCCATGTCGACGTGGAAATTGCCGACCGCGATCCAGTGCCAGACGACCTGGGTGAAGGGCGTGCCCGGCGACTGCGTGAAGGCGATGCCGATCAGCAGGGCGACGATAAACGAGGCGAGAATCGAGAGCGAACCCAGCCAGGCGGCAACGCGTTTGCCAAGCTGGCGTCCCCAGACCATGAGGATAAACGCCGAGACAAAGGGGATGACGGGTTCGAGCCAGAGCGCGTTATAGATGAGAGGATGGGGCGCCATTTATCCTTTCATCTGGTTGGCCTGGTCGGCGTCAACGCTTTGGGTTTGATGGTGGAGTTGCAGCAGGAGTGCGAGGCCGACGGCGACTTCGGCGGCGGCGACGGCGAGAATGAACAGGAACATGACCTGGCCGTCGGGCTGATTCCAGGCCGAGGCGGCGGCAATGAAGGCGAGGCCGGCGGCGTTGAGCATGACCTCGATCGAGACCAGGATCATCAACAGATTACGGCGCGCCAGCAGGCCGGCAACGCCGATGACAAACAGGACTGCGGCCAGAAGGAGTCCCATGTGCGTCATTGCACGGGCTCCCTGGTGGCGGCTTCCTGTTCGGCCTGTTCGGTTTGGCGCCGGCCGACCCCGGAGCCGATGTGATAGGCCGCGATAACGGCGCCCATGAGCAGCACCGAGGCCAACTCGACGCCAATAATGTAGGTGGACATCAGAGAGCGGCCGACGGCGTGCGGGCCGACGTGATGGACGGCCGCGGCGGGAGCGACGCCGCTGAGGATGGTCCAGAGGAAGGCGGCAAACAGGAGGGCGGCGAGGACGATGGGGCCGATCCAATTCCGGCCGGGCTGCCATTGCCGTTCCTGCTTTTTGGCCGCTTCGCCCAGGTTCAGCATCATGGTCACGAACACGAAAAGCACCATGATGGCGCCGGCGTAGATGATGACTTCGAGGGCGGCCAGATAGGGCGCGCCCAGCGCGTAAATGGCGACCGCGACCGCGAGCAGCGACGATACCAGATAGAGCAGGGCATGCACGGCGTTCAGGCGCGTGATCGCGAGGATGGTCGCGATGATGGCGATGATGGCAGCGAAGGCGAATAAAACGGGCATCGTGCTACGGGAGAAGCGAGTGGAGATCCACCGGGGCACTTTCGTGCTCGGATTCTCCTTTGTCTTTGCCGCCGATTTGGACGCCGGCGACACGCCAGAAGTTATAGCCGGGGTATTTGCCCGGACCGTTGATCAAAAGGTCCTCCTTTTCGTAGACCATGTCCTGACGCCGATATTCGCTCATTTCGGTGTCGGGCGTGAGCTGGATTGCGTATGTCGGGCAGGCCTCTTCGCAGAGGCCGCAGAAGATGCAGCGAGAGAAGTTGATACGGAACCATTCGGGGAAGCGGCGGCCGTGTTCGTCTTCGGTGGATTGCAAAGCGATGCAGTCGACCGGGCAGGCGACGGCACAGAGATAGCAGGCGACGCAACGCTCGCCGCCGTCAGGGTCGCGCGAAAGAATGATGCGGCCGCGGTAGCGGGCCGCCAGGTACGCCTTTTGCTCCGGGTACTGGATGGTCACACGTTTGGCGAACATGTGCAGGAAGACGTCCCAGAGTGTGCGAATGATACTCAGCATGGCTACTTGATCGCGACGACGATCGCTCCGGTTACCAGGAGATTGGCGAGGGCGAGGGGCAGCATCAGCTTCCATCCCCAGGTCATCAACTGGTCAAAGCGCGGGCGCGGCAGCGCCGCCCGCAGGAGAATGAAGAAAGCGATAAAGCCAAACATCTTGATCAGGAACCAGACCAG
>JBOGKK010000288.1:0-14033 GCA_050745425.1 Terriglobales bacterium | reverse complement strand
GTGCGCAACG
Source organism: Terriglobales bacterium (assembly GCA_050745425.1). Classification (GTDB taxonomy): domain Bacteria; phylum Acidobacteriota; class Terriglobia; order Terriglobales; family SCQP01; genus SCQP01. Next base: position 14,023 of record JBOGKK010000288.1, on the reverse strand, counting down.
CCGACCGCATTCTGGTGGTCGATGGCGGCTCCATCGTGGAAGTAGGCAACCACGACGAGCTCCACGCCGCCAACGGCATCTACCGCCGGCTCTACGACTTGCAGTTCGCCGGCTTCGATGCCGCCGTCGTCGCCGCCCCGCCCTCGCTCGATCCGGCCTGAATCAGGAGCCACGCATAGGCAAACGCGGTCTCCCGCAGCCGGTCGTAGCGTCCCGACGCGCCCCCATGCCCGGCGCCCAGGTTCGTCTTCAGCAGCACCGTCCCCTCCGGGTTCAGCGCCCGCATCCTGGCCACGTACTTCGCCGGCTCCCAGTACATCACCTGGCTGTCGTTGAGGCTCGTCGTCACCAGCACCGCCGGATAGCGCCGTGCCGCCAGGTTGTCATAGGGGCTGTACGAGAGCATCGTTGCGAACGGCTCGGGCTGGCGCGGATCCCCCCACTCCAGATATTCTCCCGTCGTCAGCGGCAGCGTCTCATCGCACATGGTATTGATCACGTCCACGAACGGCACCGCCAGGTGTGCGGCCGCGAACAGCTCCGGCCGTAAATTCAGCACCGCGCCCGTCAGCAACCCTCCGGCGCTGCCGCCCTCGATCGCCAGCCGCTCCGCCTTCGTCCAGCCCGCACCAATGAGAAACCCGGCGCAGTCGATGAAGTCGTAAAACGTGTTCTTCTTCTGCAGGAGCATCCCGCCGTCGTGCCACGCCTCGCCCAGCTCGTTCCCGCCCCGCACGTGCGCAATCGCGTACACCATGCCGCGGTCCAGCAGGCTGAGCCGCGCCACCGAAAATCCCGCGCTCATGCCGTAGCCGTACGCGCCGTATCCGTACAGCAGCAGCGGTGCCTGGCCGTCGCGTGCCATCCCGGCCGGATATACGATCGAGATCGGCACCTGTACGCCATCACGTGCCCGCGCCCACTGCCGCTCGCAGCGGTACCGCGCCGCATCGTAGCCGCCCAGCACCGGCTGCTGCTTCAGCAGCGTCACGCTGCCTTCGGCCATGTCGTATTCGAAAATGCTGGCGGGCGTGATCGGACTTTCGTACTGATAGCGGAACTGGCGCGTGCCAAACTCCGGGTTCGCCGATGGCTCCAGGCTGTAGACCGGCTCTGCCACCGGAATCGCCGCCCAACTCCCGTCGCCGGCAAACCTCCACACCCGCAGCCGCTCCAGCCCCAGGTGCCGCTCCGCCATCACGGCAAAGTCCTGGAACAGCTCCACCCCTTCCAGCAGCACCTCTGGATCGTGCGCCACCATCTCGCGCCAGTGTTCCGGCTCCCAATGCTCCACCGGCGTCGTCAGCAGCCGGAAGTTTTTCGCCCCGCGATTGCTGCGGATATAAAACAACCCGCCGCGATGATCGAGATCGTACTTATGGTCGCGCTCCCGCGCCAGAAACAGTTGCGGTGCCGCGGCTGGCGTGTCCGAACGCCAGAAACGGAACTCGGTCGAATCAGTCGCTGCCGCTTCCAGCAGCAAATAAGCCCGGTCGCGCGTTCGCTGCACGCCGATGTTGTACAACTCGTCGGCCTCGTAATACACCTCCTCGGCCGCCCCCTCCAGGCGCTGCCGCAGCAACCGGTCGCTGCGCTTGGTGGTTGCATCCTCGGTCGTGTACAGCAGCGTCTGGTCGTCGCTCGCCCACTCCAGTGAGGTGACGCGTTCGGCTTGCGTGGCCAGCAGCTCCCCCGTCGTCAAGTCTTTCACCTGCAGCTGGTAGCGCCGCATGCCGGTGGTATCGACCGTGTAGGCGAGCTTGCCCGCATCGTCGCTCACCGCAAACGCCCCCAAACCCAGAAACGCATGCCCTTCGGCGAGCACGTTCAGGTCGAGCAGCGTTTCTTCCTCCGCCTCCATGCTCCCCTGGCGCCGGCAATAGATGGGGTACTGCTGCCCCTCCACCGTCCGGCTGTAATACAGGTACGCGCCCCGCCGCACCGGCACGCTCAGATCCGTCTGCTGCATCCGCCCCAGCATTTCCGCGTACAGCGTCTCCGCCAGTGGCTGCACCGCCGCCGCCGTGACCGCTTCCGTATAGGCGTTTTCGGCTTTCAGATACTCAATGACAGCCGGATTGTCCCGCTCCCGCAGCCAGTAGTAGTCGTCGTTGAAGCTCTGCTCATGACGGATTTCAACATGTGGATGGCGCGCGGCGGCGGGTGCTGTGGGCATACGATTGAGTTTTCCCTTGGCAGTTTGGGTGTCTGCGAACTACTATGACTGTGTTTTCCAAGCTCGCTGCACCCGCCCTTCACCCGCGGCCGCAACCTGTAACCTGTAACCTGTGATTTTTGACCTGTAATCCGCACCTCGGAGCTTACCCCATGCGTTCGACGTTGACTCTTGCCTGTTCCATTGTAGCCATTGGCCTTTGTCTTCCTGCCGCTGCTCAATTCGGGCGCCGCTCGCGCGGACCGCAAAAAACAACCACGCCTCCACCCCTGCAGTTCCACTATATGGGCCCGCCCCCCGGCGGCCGTATCGCCTCCGCCTCCGGCGTCCCGGGCGATCTGTCTACCGTCTATTTAGGTTCGGCCTCGGGCGGCTTGTGGAAGTCCACCGACGGTGGCCACACCTTCAAGTCCATCTTCGATCAGGAAGGCACCTCCGCCATCGGAACCATCACGGTGGCCCCGAGCGACCACAATGTGGTCTGGGTGGGAACCGGCGAACCCTGGGTTATCCGTCCCAGCGACATCATCGGCGACGGCGTCTACAAGTCCACCGATGCCGGCGCCACCTGGCAGCACTTGGGTCTGGTCAAGAGCGGCCGCATCGCCAACATTGTCGTCAACCCCAAAGACATCAATAACGTCTTCGTCTGCGCCGAAGGCCGCCTCAGCAGCCCGCAGCAAACGCGTGGCGTGTTCCGCTCGACCGATGGCGGCCAAACCTGGAAGCGTACTTTGTTCGTCAACCCCAACACCGGCTGCACCGGCCTGAGCATGGATCCCAACGATCCCAGCACCCTGTTTGCCTCTACCTGGCAGGTGAAGCAGCGCACTTGGGTGGAAGCCAGCGGCGGCCCCGGCAGCGGCATCTACGTCTCCCACGACAACGGCGTGACCTGGACGCATCTCACCCAGGGCCTGCCCCACTCCCCGCTCGGCAAGACGGATGTGGCCATCGCCCCCTCCAACCCGCAGCGCGTCTACGCCCTCATCCAGACCGCCGATCAGGGCTCACTGTGGCGTAGTGACGACGGCGGCGCCAGTTGGAAGGTCGTGAGCTGGGACCGTTCGCTGATTGGCCGCGCCGGCTACTACATCCACCTCGAAGTCGATCCCAAAAACGACAACAACGTCCTTATCACCAGCAGCAACGTTCACTATTCCACGAACGGCGGCGAAACCTTTTCCGGTGAAGGCGGCACCGGCGTCAAGCCCATCGGCCCCGCCAGTTGCGGCGACTGCCACGACTCCTGGATCGATCCCACCAACCCCGCCCATTACATCCTCACCGACGATGGCGGCGCCAGCATCGCCACCGGCGCCGGCACCGCCCTGCACGTCAGCCTGCCCAACGGCCAGACTTATCACGTCTTCAGCGATAATCGCGTCCCCTACTGGCTCTACACCAACCGCCAGGATAACGGCACCTGGCGTGGCCCCAGCGATCTCAGCGCCGACACCGGCAACGGCATGTTGCCCAAAGCCGACTTCATGCCCCAGGCCGGCCGCTTTGATTTCGCCCGCTTCTTCCGCCGCCGCAATCGTGGCAAGGTGAATCAGACCCTCCTCGACGCCTACCCGAAACAGCAGAAATCGCCCGCCGGCTGGGTCTTCAGCCCCGAAGGTTCCGATAAGCCCATCGGCGGCTTCGGCTTCGGCGCCCCGCCCGCCGCGCGCCCGCAATGGCAGTACGATCTTGGCGGATGCGAATCCGGCTTTACGGTTCCCGATCCCACCAACGCCAACATCGTCTGGGCCAGTTGCTACGGCAACAAGCTCACCCGCTACAACGCCGCCGAAGGCACGCCCCATTCCGTCGCCCCGGGGGAAATTACTCTCGACTCGCCGCCCACCCAGGTCAAGTACCGCTGCCACTGGACTTCGCCGCTTGCCATTGATCCGTTCAACCACAACAGTGTGCTTTATGGATGCCAGATGGTGCTGCGCACCACCGACGCCGGCCATCGCTGGGTGCAGTTCAGTCCCGATCTGTCCCGCGGCAATCCCAAATACGTCGTCAACAACGGCGGCATCGAGGGTGACAATCTGGCGCAATACGATGGCGAAGTGGTCTGGTCGCTGACCTATTCACCCCTCGTCAAGGGCCTGCTCTGGGCGGGCACCAACGACGGCAAGCTCTGGTACACCCGTGGCGCCGAATCGCAGGATGCCCCGCACTGGGTCGATGTCACCGCCAACCTCCATCTGCCGCCCTGGGGTGAAATCAACCAGATTGCCCCGTCGCCGTTTACTCCCGGCACCGTCTACATCGCCATCGACTTTCGCATGGCTGGCCACAACGACTATAAGCCGTACCTGATGAAGACCACCGACTACGGCAAGACCTGGACCAGCATCAACGGCAATATCCCCTCGTCCGATCCGCTCGATTACACTCTTTCCATTGCGGTCAATCCCAATCGCCAGGGCATGCTGTTTGCGGGAACCGGTCACGCCTTCTATTACTCACTCGATGACGGCGCCCATTGGATTCACTTCAACAAGGGCCTCCCTCCCTCGCCCGTCGATTGGATCAACGTCGAGCCCCGCATGCATGATGTCGATGTCTCGACCTATGGCCGCGGCCTCTACATCCTGCCCCACATCACCACGCTCGAGCAGTCCGGCTCAAGCGCTGTTCCCAGCGGCGATGCCGTCAAGCTCTTCAAGCCCAGCGAAATTTTCCGCAAGGCACGCAGCGTCTATCCCACTGCCGCCGAGCCCGCGCGCCCGCAGTTTCAGTTCTATCTGCCCAGCGCACCCGCCGGTCCTGTGAAACTCGACATTCTCCAGCATGGACAGCTCGTCCGCGCCATGCAGTTCAAGGCGCATCCGGGCCTCAACGGCGCCTACTGGAATCTCCTCTACAATGCGCCCACTCTGGTCCGGCTGCTGACCACCCCGCCCGAAAACCCGCACATTTGGGCCGAGCCGCGCTATCAGGGCAAGACCTACCGCACCATCATTCACTGGGGCATCACCCCGACCACCGGCGTTCCCATGGCCGCGCCCGGCGACTACACGGCGAAGCTCACGGTCGACGGCCACAGCTACACCCAGCCCTTCCATGTCGCCAAGAGCCCCGAAGTCGAAGCCAGCGACGCCATCCTGCGCGAATCCACCGCGCTGCAGGTGAAGTTGAGCAACGATCTCACCCAAACCTCCCTCATGGTCAACCAGATGGAGCAGTGGCGCAAGCAGATCGAAACCCAGCTCAAATCCGACAGCCCGGAATCGGGCGCCGCCCTCACCAAGCTGAACTCCCAGATCCTCGACGTCGAGCATCAGCTCGTCAGCGAAGAATCCATGCTCAGCGACGACAAATATTTCCCCACGGCCTACAAGGTCTACATGAACCTGATCTGGCTTAGCGGCCAGGTTGGCCAGGGCGCGCAGGACGCCGCCGGTGGCCTCGACTACCAGCCCACCGTCGCCCAGCGCCGCGTCACCGCCAAGCTCGAAGCCCAGCTTGCCCACGCGCGCGCCGGTTACAACGCCCTGAAGGCCACAGTCCTCCCGGCCTTCAACACGGCGATGGCAGGGAAGGGCGCCCACATCACGGTCGCGCCGTAGCGGAGCCGGGGGCCGGAGCCCCCGGCAATTGCAATCGCGAGCCCGCCATGCTAGCGTGTAACCGTTTGTCGCAGTAATAACCAGGGAGCGCGCATCATGCGGAAAACACTGTACGCAGCAGCCTGTATCCTCACCACCGGATTCCTTCTGAGCCTGTCCGCCGCCGCGCAGGCGCCCAGCCCCCTGCAAGCCCTGCATTTCCGCTTCGTCGGCCCCCAGGGCAACCGCGACATTGCCGTAGCCGGCGTCCCCGGCAACCCCCTGATCGACTACTTCGGCGCTGCCTCCGGCGGCCTCTGGAAGACCACCAACGGCGGCGTCTCCTTCCGTCCCATCTTCGATAAGCAGGACGTGTCCGCCGTCGGCGCTATTGCTGTCGCGCCTTCGGCGGCCAACATCGTCTGGGTCGGCACCGGCGAACCTTCGATCATCCGTCAGGCGACCTCACCCGGCGATGGTGTCTACAAGTCAACCGACAGCGGACGCCACTGGCAGCACATGGGCCTCACCCAAACCGGCCACATCGCCGCCATTGTCATCAACCCCCACGATCCCAACATCGTCTTTGCCTGCGCCATCGGCCAAGGCTACAGAAATCAACCACAACGCGGCGTGTTCCGCACCGAAGATGGCGGCAAAACCTGGCAGCAGGTCCTCAAAGTCAACGACCAAACCGGCTGTTCCGGCATCACCATGGATGCCCACGATCCGCAAACCCTCTTCGCCGGCATGTGGCAGTTGAGCATCCGTCCCTGGAATGAGGACAGCGGCGGTCCGGGCAGCGGCATCTTCGTCACCCACGACGGCGGCAGCACCTGGCATCGCCTGAGCGGTCACGGTCTGCCCGCGGCCGGTGCCGATGTCGGCAAAATCGCCGTCCGCGTCGCTCCCAGCGATTCCAGCCGCGTCTATGCGCTCCTGCAGCAATCCCCCGCGCCCGGTTTCTATCAGTCCGATGACTTCGGCCGTACCTGGCGCCTGATGAACCGCAACAACCGCATGACCGGCCGCGCTCCGTACTTTACCAATTTCCGCGTCTCCTCCGGCAACGAAAACCTGATCTACTTTGTCGCCCAGTACTGGAGCGTTTCCCGCGACGGCGGCAAAACCTTTGTCGCCAATCCCTCCCGCGCCGGCGGTGACCTGCACGACATCTGGATCGACCCCACCAACCCCAACCACATCCTCACCGCCCACGACAGCGGCGGCTCCATCAGCCTCGATGGCGGCAAAACCTGGCAGCAGGTCAAGCTCCCCATCGCGCAGGTCTATCACGTCTACACCGACAATCGCATCCCCTACGATGTCATGGGCAACCGCCAGGACGATGACGGCGAGTGGGGTCCCAGCCGCTCGCTCTTCAGCTCCGGCTACGGCGGTTCCGTCGGCGGCTCGATCTCCTCGGCCGAGTGGCACGGCTACGCCGGCTGCGAGAGCGGCTTTACGGTGCCCGATCCCGTCGATGCCAACATCCTCTGGACCGGCTGCTACAACGGCGACCTGACCCGCGTGGATATGAAAACCGGCCAGGCCCGCAACGTCTCCGTCTGGCCCATCGACTCCTACGGCGGCGGACCCGGCGCATATCGCGACCGCTGGAACTGGACCTTCCCCATCGCCATCTCGCCCCGCGATCACAACAAGGTCTTCGTCGGCAGCCAATACGTGTACGAGACCACCAACGCCGGCCAGAACTGGACCCGCATCAGCCCCGATCTCACCCGCAACGACAAGTCCAAAGAGGGCAGCTCGGGCGGCGTTGCCGGCGACAACCTCATGACCTTCACCAGCGAGACCCTGTCGAACATCTCGATCTCGCCCGTCCAGGCTGGCGTCATCTGGGCCGGCAGCTACGACGGCGAAGTAAGCGTCACCCAGGATGGCGGCAAGACTTGGTCCAACGTCACCGCCAACCTCCCCGGCCTTCCGCCCTGGGGCGAAATCACCCGCATCGAGCCCTCCCACTTCGCCGCCGGCACCGCCTATGTCAGCGATGATCTGATGATGATGGGCGACTATGCCCCCTACATCTACAAGACGACCGACTTCGGCAAAACCTGGACGAACATCTCCGGCGATCTGCCGCACTCCCTGTTCAGTTTCGTCCACGTCGTCCGCGAGGACCCCGTGCGCAAGGGCATGCTCTACGCCGGAACCGGAAACTCCATCTACTTCACCCTCGACGACGGCGCGCACTGGACCCTGCTCAAAAACAACATGCCTGCCGCGCCCATGTACTGGCTGACAATTCAGCCCCACTTCAGCGATTTGGTCATCGGCACCTACGGCCGCGGCATCTGGATCGTCGACGACATCACCCCGCTCCGCACCTGGGATAAGGTCGTCGCTGCCGCGGCGCCGCATCTGTTCCAACCGCGCGACGCCTATCGCTTCCGCCGCTCCGTGCTCGTCCCCCAGAGCGGTCCCAACGACCCCGTCGTCGGTCACAACCCGCCCTATGGCGCCGACCTCAACTACTACTTGCCCGCATCGGCCAAATCGGCATCGCTGACGATCCGCAGCGCCGATGGCCAGGTGATTCGCACCGTGAAGGGAACTGCCCGCGCCGGTCTCAACCGCGTTTGGTGGAACCTGAAATACCCGGAAACCACGGTGGTCCATCTCCTCACCCCTCCGCCCGACAAGCCCTGGCTTCCCATGGGCCCGCAAGGCTGGAGGCCGCTGGTTGCCTGGGGCGGACGCGCCGGCTCCCCCCGCGTCGTCCCCGGAACCTATCAGGTTCAGCTCACCGTCGATGGCAGTGTCGTTGGCACCGAGCCCCTGACCGTCCTCAAAGACCCGCACGCCTCGGGCACGCAAGCCACCATGGCGGCGCAGTTGCAATTCGCCCTCATGATGCAGAGCGAAGTCAACGAAGACGCCGCTCTCATCAACGGCGTCGAGCACACCCGCAAGCAGCTCGAAGACGCGCTCCCGCTCCTCGCCGGCCACCCGCATGCGGCCAACGCCGCCCGCGCCCTCGAAAAGCAGTATGAAGCGCTCGAAGGCCATCTCTACGACACCCACCTCACCGGCCAGAGCATCGAGGAATCCTTTATCACCCCCGTCCAGCTCTACGCCCAGCTTTCAACCCTCGCCGCCGACTTTAATGGAACGGGACGTTATGGCGGCGGCGCCGACCTCGGCCCCACCGCTCAAGCCCTCGCCGCCAACCGCACCCTGGTCGACCGACTCAACCAGGTCCGCACCGGCATCGCCGCTCTCAACCACGGCGCCGGCGCCGCCTTCAACGCGCAACTGCATTCCCTCGGCCTGGGCCTCGGCATCCAGTTCGCCCCACCGCCCTCCACGGGCCCGGCTCAGCGGTAACGCGCGCGGTGCGTACACGCCCCCGGTACAGTGCAAGCCGGGGGTGAGCCCCTCAATACCCGGCGGCCTTGTCGACGGGAGTGAGCAGCGGCTGGCCCGCGCGGTAGCGGCGCCAGTTCTGCAGGAAGCAGCGCATCCCCACCTCGGTCCAGTGTGGCGAGCGGGTGCGGTCGGTGCAGTGCGGCGACAGCAGCACGTTCTCGAGCCCCCAGAGCGGACTGTCCGGGGCGAGCGGTTCGTGCTCGAAAACATCCAGCGCCGCTCCGGCGATTCTCCCTTCGCGCAGTGCGCTGATGAGCGCGGCCTCCTCCACCACCGGCCCGCGCCCGACGTTCATGAAAATCGCCGTCGGCTTCATGGCCGCAAAGGCCGCGGCGTTGATCCAGCGCCGCGTCGACGGCGTCAGCGGCGCCGCCGCCAGCACCACATCGGCGCCGGCGAGCATGGCATGCAGCTCGTCGGGTGCGAACATGCGCTCGACTCCCCGGTCTTTTCCCCGCTCCGTGCGCTCCGGATGCCGCCGCAGCGCATGGATGCGCATCCCCAGCCGGTGCGCCGCCTTGGCGCACGCGCTGCCCACGCCTCCGTAGCCCACCACAGCCAGAATCTTGCCCTCGAGGCTATCCACTTCGTACTGTTCCCATCGCCGCTCGGCCTGCTGCGCCAGCATCCGCCGCGTCTGCTTGTAAAAAAACAGAATCCCGTAAACAGCAAACTCGGCAATCGGCGGTGCATACGCCCCGCGCGCATTCGAGACCACGACCGGGCTGGCAATGAGTTCGGGTGTGAGCAAGCGGTCGAGCCCGGCCTCGAACGAATGTACCCACTTCAGCCCCGGTCCGGTATGCGGCCAGACGGCGGAAAAAGACGGCGTTCCACCGGCCAGCGAGGAGTACAAAATGACCTCGGCGCCGGGCGCCTCGCGCGCAATCGCCTCCGGTGAGTGGCCGATGGCGAGTTCGACGCCGCGGCGCCGCAACCGGCGCAGCATGCGCACCGAAGGCAGATCTTCCGGAACAATCGCAAGCAACTTCACTGTGGCCTGTAATCTTTACTGGTAGGGCGGCTTTTCGCCGGGGTGATACACCCGCTCGGTGTGCCCCTTCAACTGCGACGGATAGAAATACACCGTGCGCAGATTGCCGGTTGCGTAGCGCTCGCCTTCGTCCTTGAAGTGTGGTGAGTCCGGGTGTCCGCTCTCGCCGCCCGCGGTGATCGCCCGCGCCGTAATCTTCGGTCCGAAATCGATGACCGCGACAAAACTGTTGCCGCTGCAGCCGTAAATGCGCTTGGTGGTCAGCCCCCGGCAGGGCGCATACGAGGCCAGCGAGCCCCAGGTCGCGGTGGTGAACATCACCGGCGTGGCGGGCAGGGAATCGTCGAAGTGGGGATGGTGGATCGAGTCGTCGAGCCGTTGAAACACGTTGATTTTGCCCCACGGCACCTTGTAGGTGCCCCAATTGCGCTTGAGGATGCCCACTGCGTTGGCCAGTCCCTGCAGCAACTGGAGCGGCGCGGCGGCGTCGCGCACATAGGTCGAGTCATCCTCGCCGCGCGCGCGCGCCGCGCGTCCCGTCAACCCGTACATCTGCCGCCCCCAATAGACCGCCAGCGACGTTGGCATCGAGTCCGCTCCCCAGCGGTAGTTCCAATGCCGCAGCTCGGCAATCGGCCCCGCCAGCTTGGCCTTTAGCGGATCGCTCGCGGGCGCAGCGTCATAGTCCTTCAGCAGCGTAGGGATGGTCCGCGCGAACCACGGCTGATAGCTGTCAAAGGCGACGGTTTTGATCACGCTCGCAATCGTTGCATCGTGAACGCCGGGAAGCACGCGCAGCTCATGCAGCCCGCGCATGGACTCATAACGCCCGTAGTCGACATACGGAGGAAAGTCGGCTTTCCTGGGGCTGTCCGGCCCCGCCGCCGACCAAACCCAGTTGTTCGAGTTATAGAGCCAGCCCGTGCCCGGATCGAGCAGATGCGGCGTTTGCTGCAGCGTCAGCACCCCCTGCCAGGCCGTCGCCGGCGTGCTCCCATCCACCGGCTTCTGCCAGTTGAAGTGCGGGTCGCGGCGCGGAATGAAATCCGAGTCCCAAAACGCAATGTGCCCGTCCGCATCGGCGTAGATGGTGTTGTTGCTGGAGTTGGTGTGCAGCTGCATGGTCTTGCGAAACTGCTGATAGTTCAGCGCCTTGGTGCGCTGAAAGTCCTGCTCCAGCGCCCGCATCGGCCGCTGCATGAGGTGAATCGTCTCCCATTTGCCGTTCACTTCGCCAATCACTGGCCCGTGCTGCGTCCAATACAGCGTGAAGCGCCGTTCCGCCATGCCGTGCGCCGTCTTGTAGGGAATTTCGACCACCCGCTGCTGCACCGGCAGCTCCTTGTCGCCGTATTTGTACACGTAGTGATCGCCGCTCCTGCTGACCGTCTCCAGGTAGAAGTCGATGTTGTTCACCTGTTCGCTCGAGGTGTGCATCCAGCCCACGCGCGTGTTGAAGCCCTGATAGACCGAGAATTGCCCCCACGTTACCGCGCCATAGGCATCGAGCCCCTGATCGCTCGACATCTGCAGTTCCGCCCGGAAATAAAACGACGTGTGCGGGTTAATCACCAGAATCGCGTGATGATCTTTTGTGTTTTTGGGCCCGATGGCAATCCCGTTCGACCCTCCCGGGTGCGGCGGGAGCGCGTTTTCGGCGAAGCGCGGTGACGCGGGGTCGATGCCACCCGCCTGCCTGCCGTAGAACTCAGCGATCGAACGCAGGCTCGCCCGCTCGATATCGCCGCCGATGCTGCCCTCGCTGAACGCATACGCCATCCACGGATAAAAACGGTGAATCACCCGGGGATGCACCTGGGGATGGGTGTAAAGGTAATAGTTCAGGCCGTCGGCAAAGGCCTCGTCCAACTGCTGCAGCCACGCCGGGCTTGCCGCGAACTTCTGCTTCATCACCGCCGGGTCGATGAACAGCTTCATGCGCAGATCGCGCCAAATCTGCGACGGCCCCTCGGCTTCCGCCAGCTCGCCAATCGAATTGATGTAGTTGGTCTCGACGCGGTTGAAATCATCCTCCGCCTGCGCGTATTCCATGCCGAAGACCGCCTCCGCATCCGTCGTGCCGTGGACGTGAGCAATGCCCCAGTCGTCGCGGGTGATCGTGACCCGGGAGGCCTCTTGCTTCCACCGCGCCACCTCCGGGGGCGTCGGCGCCGGCAGCACTTGCGCGTGCGCCAGTAGGGAAAGGCCAGCCAGCGCCATGCCTGTGGCGATATAAATAGCGTAGCGTTTGATCATCGGAGTATCCTGTTGGGAACACTGTCAGCCTACTCCAGTCATTGTAGGTGGGGCAAGGGCAACGATGATTTCGCTGAAACGGCACCTGCAGGAGTGGGATAGTCTCGAGGGCCGCATCCGCCTTCTCGGCGAAGGCTACCTCCATCTCCTCAAAGCCCTCGAAACCGCCGCCGGCGAAATGTCGCGCGAGGTCGGCGAAGCCTTTAAAGACGACATGCAGGCCATCCTCAGCTATCTCGATGCCCCGCCCGATAAGGATAAGCTCGAAAAAAGCCGCATCCAGGCCGGCGAAGCCCTGCGTTCCCTCACCGAAGCCGTCAATCGCCGCGAAGCCGAATACCGCGACATCATCCGCATCCTGGCCCGCGCCGGCGCCACCATCGCTCAAGCCGGCTCGGTCCACAGTGAAGCCCTGCGCAACCACGCCGCCCGCCTCGAGGCCATCGCCAACGCCGATCCCACCGTCGAAACCCGCCGCCAGTTGCACGCCCTTGTGCACGAGCTGCGCGCCCTCGCCATCCAGGCCCAGCAGGAAGGCGAGGCCCAAGCCCGCCAGTTGCATGAGGAGCTGCACCATGCCCGCGAAAAGCTTGAACGCGCCTCCGCCCTCGCCGCCACGGACGTGCTGACCGGCCTCGGCAACCGCCGCCTCGCCGAAAGCGCCGTCGCCCAGGCCCTTGCCGAAGCCGCGCCCGTCAGCGTGCTCATGATCGACCTCAACGCCTTCAAAGCCGTCAACGACAGCTTTGGCCACGCCCAAGGCGACAGCCTCCTCCGCCTCGTCGCCGCCCACATCCGCCGCCTCGTGCGTGATGGCGACCTGGTTTGCCGCTGGGGCGGCGACGAGTTCGTCGTGGTCATGCGCCACGCCGATCTGTCCGTCGCCCAGGCCATCGCCGCCCGCGTCCACAGCGAAGGCTTCGGCGAGTTCCTCCTCTCCCGCGATCACGAAGAAGTCCGCACCACCATCGGCGCCAGCATCGGCGCCGCCGCCTCCTGCCCCAGTGACTCCGCCGCCACCCTCCTCGACCGCGCCGATCACGAAATGTACGCCCAAAAACGCCGCCTCCAGTCCGCCTCCGCCTTGGCCACTTGAAACTGTACGATTGACTGGCGCGGGAGGCGCTCGGCCGCTTGCTGCAGGATGGCCCGACTGGCGCGAAGCTATCCGCTTTCAGCTTTCCGCTATCAGCTTGCAGCGGGAAGCGGCGGGGTGCGCCGGCCGCTTCGCGCGTAGCGGTAAATCGGTTGTCAAGAAAACTGAGCCGGCAGACATCGAAACATCGATACGTCCGAACATCGAAACGTCACGTCACCAAACATCGGCCGGGGTCACCTGGGTGGCCTACTAAAGTTAGATGGGGAATCAGGACTTTTGGGTTGTCTGAGGAAGCTGGTCAGTCGGTCGGTCGATCGGTCGGTCGGTCTTTCGGTCGATCGGTCGATCGGGCGGTCGGCGCGGGGGCGGGAGCGGGGAGGACGGTTACAGGTTGCGTGCGGCTTTTCCTTGGGTCAAAGCCGCAGGCGATACGGTCGGCGATGCTACAGCAGGGCATCCGTAAGGTAGGTCGAAATCGGGGTCGAGGAGGAAGACGGCGGGCTTGCCATCGTCGGTTTGGAGGGTGGGGTGGACGTAATTGATGAGGCGGCTGG
>JBOGKK010000287.1:0-1536 GCA_050745425.1 Terriglobales bacterium | reverse complement strand
GTCTCAGCCCGGCCATTGTAGGCTTCGCTCTGCTGCTCGCCATGCTCAGCTTGCTGGTTTTTGCGGTTGCGCCGGCGCTGGCCTCCACTCGACTCGACTTGCAGCCGCGTGTTGCAGCGCGCGGTCGTAGCGGCCGCGCGCCTCATGTGCTGGTGGCTGTCGAAGCATCGCTTGCGCTGGCGTTGATGCTCAGTGCGGGGCTTTTGCTGAGCAGCTTCATCCACCTTTCCACCACCAGCCCTGGCTTTCAGGCGCAAGGCCGCATCAGTTTCGAGGTTGACATCCCTGCCCTGCGCTGCCTGCGCGCCCCCTGCGGCTCCGCCGAGGCCGCCGTCGCTCCCTATATGGATCATCTACTGCAGCGAGTGCGCGCTCTGCCCGGGGTGAGCTCGGCGGCAGGCATCAACGGCCTGCCGCTTTCGGATTCCAATCCGGGCGACTTCGGCCCCGTGCCCAGCCGCTATCAAGGCGTATTCCCTACCTCGGTGACATCCGGTTATTTCGCGACCATGGGCATCCCCCTGCGGCGCGGCCGCGATTTCAACGCTGGGGATCGCATGGGCACGCCCAAAAAACTCATCGTCAATCAAGCGTTTGTCGATCGCTATTTCCCGTCACATCTGGTGCTCGGCCGCATCGTCAATGTTCCGCGCTGCCGCAAGGGTTTTATGGGTAACGTGCAAAACGGCTGCACTATCGTTGGCGTCGTTGGCAATGTGCGCAACGAGTCACTCGCGATGACTCCGGCACCCGAAGTCTTCATGGATATCAACCAAGATCCGCCGTTAGGGTACACCATCGTGATTCATACGGGACGGCCGTCCGCGAGTGTGCTGGCGGACCTGCGTGCGGTGATTGACTCGCTTCCCCCGGTGCAGGGACAGCAGATGCCGCTGGTGTTTTCCCCGCGCACGCTCGGCGACACGGTCGCGGCTTCTATCGCCAGTCCGCGCTTTCGGACCTGGCTGGCCGCCCTGTTTGCGGCGCTGGGTTTGGGGCTGGCGGCGGTCGGTATCTATGGGGTTGAGAGCCATGCCGTGTCGCGCCGGCGCCATGAAATCGGCGTCCGCGCGGCGCTGGGCGCCACGCGCGGCGACCTCCGCCGCTGGGTCTTGTTTGCTGCCCTGCGCTGGACACTGCTGGGCATCGCCTGTGGCCTGCCGCTCGCCTGGCTCGCCTCGGGTGCGTTGCGGCACTTCCTCTATCAGGTTCCGCGCTGGGATCCGCTGCCGTTGCTTGGTGCGCCGCTGTTGCTCGTCGCGGTTGCTCTGCTGGCCGCCTGGCGGCCGGCGCGGCGGGCTACGCGCGTCGACCCCATCGAGGTGCTGCGGGCAGAGTAGCGGGGTCCTGGCTGGTGGTAATTATCTGATATAATCAGATAGTATGAAAACGATGACGGCGACCGCGGTGGCGCGCAACTTCAGCCGCGTGCTTGACGAGCTTGGGCGCGGTGGCGGTGAAATTACTATCGAGCGCAACCAGCGTATTGTCGGCCGCCTGGTGCCCGGTCCCGCATGCCAGTCGGCGCTGGAAGCG
>JBOGKK010000286.1:0-7712 GCA_050745425.1 Terriglobales bacterium | reverse complement strand
GCCCTCGGGAGTGTACTTGATCGCGTTGTCGAGCAGGTTGGCAAACACTTCGCGCAGGCGCATGAAGTCGCCGTGGACCAGCCCCGTCAGAGGCTCCCTGGCGCCGGGCTCCGGGGCTTCGAGCAGTAAATTCTGATGGTAGCGGGCGGCGCGAGGCTGAAATTCGCTGATCAGGGTGCGCAGCAGAGCGGGCACGTCCACCGCTTCGGTGCGCAGCAGCAGGCTGCCCTGCTCCAGCCGGCTGACGTTGAGCAGATCGTTGACGAGAGCAATCAGACGCTCGTTGGATTCGTAGGCACGCTGCAAATACTGCTTTTGTTCGAGGTTCAACGGTCCCAGAACTTCCTCGATCAGCAGCGCCAGGACGCCTTTGACGCCACTCATGGGAGTACGTAATTGATGGCTGGCGATACTGATGAACTCGTTCTTCATGCGGTCGACTTCGCGCTCCTGGCTGGCATCGCTGAAGACGACGATACAACCCTGCACGCCGCCCTGCTCATCGCGCACGGGTGCGGCGGACAAGGTGACCGGCAGGCGCGAGCCATCGTGGCGAATGAGGCTGAGATCGCGCAGCAGGCGGAAGGTGCGGCCCTGGGCCATGGCGCGGCCGACGGGATCGGGACGAGAGGGGGGCTGGCCGGGATGTTCCTCGCTGAGGTGCATCACATCGGTATAGGGGCGGTGCAGGACGCTGGCGGCGACTTCTCCGGTGAGCGCGACGGCGGCGCGGTTGAACTCGATAATGTGTCCTTCGCGATCGACGGCGAACACGCCATCGCCCATGCTGCCGAGCAGCGCCTCGGTCTTCGCCCGCCCACTTTCGACTTCGCGGTTGTAGCGCTGATAATAGCGGAAAGCAGAACGCAGGAGCAGTCCGGTCGCCACCGCCAACAGGAAAATGATCATGGCGATGAGCGCCAGCTTGTCGTAGAAGACGCGATAGATGTAAAAGCTGAAGCGCACGGGACGCACCAGCAGCAGCACCATGTTCTCGGCCGGCAAGGGAGCATACGTGATGGCGTGGCTTTCGAGTTGAATCGCACTGACGTACTCGCCGCTGCCGGTATGGCCCGACAGACCCCTGGCTGTTCCGGGCAATTGTCCGATGATGGCGGAGGTGAACGGACCATGGGCGGGACCGGCGACAACGTGGTGATTGCGGTCTACGACGTACAGATAGCGGTTGGGGCCAGCGCTGATGTGGTCGACCCAATCGGCGACGACCGCGGTGGGGAGAAAGCCGACGAGCACACCGGTGCTGGCGGCGCCGCCAGGCGCGTGTGGAGGAAGGCTGAAACTTACCGGTACGGCAAACGCCAACCGCCGCGGCCAGTGATCAGAAGCTGGCAGGGCGGCGGAGGTGATGGTGGCGCCGGCCAGGGCGCGGTGAAACCAGGGCGGCAGGGTTGCCATTTGCAGGCGGGGCACCAGGGCTGGCGGCGGGGGGCGCACACGCGTCGTCCGGGTCGCGGGCGGAGACTGTGGCGCCGGGGAAGGCAGGACCGCTGGCACCGCGGCGGGTGCAAAATCGGGCACGCGAGCCGTGGCTACTGGCGCAGTGGCCAACAGCGACCCGTCAGCGCGATAAAGCGCGATAGCCACGAATTCGGTGCGGCGGGCGCGCAGGCGCGCCAGATTGCGTGCCGCGCGCTGGGTAGCTTTTACAAAATCGTGCTGCTGGCGCTTGCGATCGCGTGCCGAGCGGCTCTGGGCAATCAGGCTTGTGGCCAGCAGATTCTGCAGCGAAGTTTCATCGGCGGCGCCGGCAAGAGCCTCACGCTCGCTGCGAAAATCAGCCTTAAGCAGGGAGACGGAAAATTCGGCGACCTGCTGGTCGGCACCAGCCTGAGCGGCTTTGGTGTTGCGAATGCTGGTAGCAACAATGTAGTAGGTCAGCAGTAGAATCGGAACGAAAGTGAGGATGAGGAAGATGGCGGTCGAGCGGATGACCGAGGCGGTCAGCCAGCGCAGCAGCGCCTCGATCTGATTCGAGATGGCCCTGCGCAGTGCCGACCACATTACTCGCCCGCCGCGGGCGCACGCCGGTTGGCAAGGCAGGCCGGACAGCGCAGGCGTACGCGGAAGCTGCGCGACCAGGGATCGGAGAAATCGCCGTCCAACTGCAACTCCATAGCGGCGCCGCACTGGCGGCAGCGCAAGTCGCGTTCGTAGCCGAGCAGCGAGGCCAGCGCGACAGCATCGCCCGCGGTGGGATCGACGCGCAAGCGGAAGCTGGCGATGGGACGGCGGCCGGGACTGGATTCAAGTAACTGGCGGACGCGCGCCACCACGTCGGCGGGCGCCACTTCCGACTTCACCAGGTAATCGGTGGCACCCAGGCGCGCCGCCTGGTGTTTATCCATATGCTGGCTGAGGTTGGTGAACAGCACCACGGGAGTGGAGGCGAAGCGGCGATCGGCGCGCAGGGATTTGAGCACTTCCAGGCCGCTGATGTCGGGCAGCATGACATCGAGCAGGATCAATTCGGGTGCGACCTGGCGCACGCTCTGGAGCGCTTCACGCCCGCAGGCCGCCTGCCGGACGGTGTAGCCTTCGTGCTCGAGACGGCGGGCATAGGTATCGCGGATGAGATCTTCGTCTTCGACAATGAGGATGGGACGTCCGGCACTCATAGCAACTCCTGCAAAGAACGCGGCGCGGCCTGCGCCGGCGTGTGTGCGGCAACGTAGTCGCGAACCAACTCCTGGAAAATGGATTTTGCACGTTCGGTCAATGGTCCGCGCGGAATCGTGTGCGCGCCGATGCGCTCCACAGCCTGAACCTCGCGCGTGCTGGAGGTCATGAAAACTTCGTCGGCGGAATCAAGATCGGATTCTGTCAAAACAGCTTCTTCGATTTCGAGTTGATGAGCCGGGGCGGCAGCGAGCAGAAGCTTGCGGCTCACGCCAGGCAAGGCTCCCGAGCTGAGCGGGGGCGTGAACAGCCGGCCGTGGCGGGCAATGAAGATGTTGGCCGAGGTGCATTCGGCGATTTCGCCGCGGGGGTTCAGCAATAACACGTCGTCATAGCCGCGGGCGTGAGCCTGTTCGACCTGGACGAGGTTGTGAGACCAAGTGAGGGTTTTGGTGCCGGCCAAGGGGGCTTCAGGGTCGCGTCCGTGAGGCTGCAGCAGCAGTTTGGCGGCATCGCCCCAACTGCGCAGATCACGCGTGAACACCAGGACGTCAGTCGGACGATCGTGAGGGCAGTCGAGCAGGCCGCCGCCATTGCGGATGAAGTAGACGCGGGCGACCGCCTCGGGAGCGTCATTTTTTGTGATTACGGCTTCTAAAGCGCGGCGCATTTCATCTTCGAGGCCGTGCATGTCCATCAGCAGCGTGGCGCCATCCGTAGCCAGCCGGTGCCAGTGGTCCTGCTGCGCGAAAGGAACGCCCTGATAGATACGCAGAGTGCTGAACAGGCCCCAACCACTCAGCAATCCCGTCTGCAGCGGAGAGACACGGAGGTCGGCAGTCGGGACGAGCTGGCCGTTGTGCCAGGCGAAGGGATGAATCGGATGCACGCTTACAGCTTACAGCTATCAGCGATTAGCTTGCAGCTAGCGGAGGTGGAGGGCCCAGTCGTCCTGGGCGAGAAATTCACGCACGATCGGGTCTGGGGTGGCATCCATTTCGGCAACGGTGCCGAAGAAGCGGACGGCGCCCTCGTGGAGGAGGACAAGACGGTCGGCGAGGCGGCGGGCAAAGCAGGTGTCGTGGGTGACAACCACACTCGTGAGCTTGACCTGTTGCTTTACGCGGGCGATGAGAGCCGCAATCTTCTGCGACATGATGGGGTCCACCATGGTGGTGGGCTCATCGTAGAGGATGGCCTGGGGCTTGGCCGCCAGCGCACGAGCAATAGCGACGGCGCGCTTCATGCCGGTGGAAAGGCTGGCGGGAAAGTCTTCACGTTCGGCGCGCAGCTCGACCATATCGAGCAGGCCGTCCACCACGGTGGCAATTTCGGCCTCGTCGCGCATGCCGTGCTCGCGCAGGGGGAAGGCGACGTTTTCGGCAACCGTCAGCGAGTCGAACAAAGCGCCGGACTGAAATACGAGCGTGATCTTTTTGTGCAACTGGGTTAGTGCGGCTTCCGCCATCTCCGGCACCGACACTCCGTCCACCAGAATGGCGCCGCTGTCGGGCGACAGAAAACCCATGATGAGCTTCAGCATCACGGATTTACCGACACCGCTGCGCCCCAGAATGCACACGGTTTCGCCGCGGCCAACTTCGAAGCTGACATCGCGCAGGACGGTGCGTGGGCCGAAGCTTTTATAGACGTTGCAGAATGCGAAGTAGCGGTCGCTCATTGCTGTTGCAGCCAAGCGCGGTACAAATCCAAAGTCACCGGCTCGCCGGTCCATTGGCGCTGCACTTCGTCGGGCGCCGCGGGGGCAAGACATTCGTCGAACAGCGAATCGGCGGCGGCATCATCGTTGGCGAGCAGCGTGAACACGCCTTCCCAGTCGAGACGCAAGGCGACGGTGACGGCGCCGGTTTCGAGGTCACGGCGGAGCAGGAGATAGGGGTCGTCGCCGTCGAGGTGGGCATAAACGAAATCATCGGCCTGCACATGCATCCGGAAACCGGGGTGCTGCAGCATGCCGGTGATGGCGAAGACCTGCGTAGTGGGCTCGTGTCCATTGGGACGAGCGGTTGGTAGCGCCACACGCATAGCGCAAGCTTACTCGATTTCGGCCAGGAGCTGGCCAGTCGCGACGGTTTCACCGGCAGCAACGGAAATGCTGACAAGCGTTCCGGATTTGGGCGCACGAACCTCGTTCTGCATCTTCATGGCTTCGAGGACGAGCAGCGGCTGCCTGGCTTCCACCTGCGTGCCCGCTTCAATCAGCAGGCGCACGACTTTGCCGGCCATGGGCGCAGTGAGACGGGCGCGGCCGGATTGCTCGAAACGGTGCTGTGCCTGTGCCTGACGGGGATCGCGGACCGTGGCAGCAGCGCCACGGCCGGAGCCAGACACCCAGACAGCGCCGTCGGCTGCACGCGCCCAGACGAACGTATAGCTGCGGCCGCCCAGCAGCAGCGATAGCGTCGCCGGATTGGGCTGGGCGATGTCTGCAGGCACATCATGGCCATCGCAGCGCACGCGCCACACGTTCTGATCGCGGGCCAGCTCGAGTTTGCGGCTTCGGCCCGCGATTTCGACATCGAAGGTCATGAGCGGCCCCCGCCCACGCCCGCCAAACGGGCCGCGCGCTTCCAGTTTGAGGTTTCCGCGGCGGCGGGCGGTGCCGCTGGCAGGCTCAGGGCCGCACCCAACGCGGCGGCGGCACTGGCGGCATCGACCCAAGCCTCGGCACCCGGATCCCTAGCTTCCGCTTTGGCTTGAAGGCGGGCCACGAAACCAGTGTCGGTGCGGCCGGCGGCAAAATCGGAATCGGCGAAGACGCGGCGGAAAAAATCGAGGTTGTGGCGCAGGCCGGCAAGCTGATACTCGCGCAAAGCGCGGCGCATGCGGGCCAGAGCCTGGAGGCGGTCTTCACCCCAAACGATGAGCTTGGAGAGCAACGGATCGTAGTCGAGCGGGACGGTCCAGCCTTCGTACACGCCGGTGTCTTCACGGACGCCGGGACCGCTGGGCGGGCGCAGCCGCAGGATCGTACCGGGGCTGGGCATGAAGTTCTGCTCGGGATCCTCGGCGGAAATGCGGCACTCGATGGCGTGGCCGCGGCGGACGACGTCTTGCTGCCGCAGGCTCAACTTTTCGCCTGCGGCAATGCGGATTTGCCAGGTGGCGAGGTCGAGGCCGGTACAGCATTCGGTGACGGGATGCTCGACCTGGAGGCGGGTGTTGACCTCGAGGAAGTAGAAGTTTTCCTTTTCGTCTACCAGGAACTCGACCGTGCCGGCGTTGGTGTAGCCAGCAGCGCGGGCGACTGTGCAGGCAGCGGCGCCCATGGCCTGGCGGGTGGTCTCGCTGAGCAGGGGCGAGGGGCTCTCTTCGATGATCTTCTGATGGCGGCGCTGGATGCTGCACTCGCGCTCGCCGAGCCAGAGCAGAGTGCCGTGCTCATCGCCGAGGATTTGAATTTCGACGTGGCGGGGAGCGAGCACGGCGCGCTCCAGAAATACGGCAGCATCGCCGAAGGCAGCGCCCGCTTCGGCGCCGGCCAGAGAGTAGGCCGACGGCAGGTCTTCCGGGTTGGCCACCAGGCGCATGCCCTTGCCGCCGCCCCCGGCGGCAGCTTTCAGCATGACCGGGAAGCCGATTTGGGCGGCGACGCGCTGGGCCTCGTCGACCGAGGTCACAGCATCGACGGTGCCGGGCAGAATCGGAATGCCATGCTCGGTGGCCAGCTTGCGCGCTGCGGTCTTGCTGCCGAGCGCCGCCATGGCTTCGGGTGAGGGGCCGATGAAGACCAAACCGGCCTGGCGGCAGGCGGTGGCGAAGGCGGCGTTTTCGGAAAGAAATCCGTAGCCGGGATGGATGGCTTCGGCGCCGCAGGCGCGCGCGGCATCGAGAACGCGCGCGCTGTTGAGATAGCTTTCCGAGGCCGGGGATGCCCCGAGATGGTAAGCTTCGTCGGCTTCAAGCACGTGCAGGCCGCAACGGTCGACATCAGAATAGACGGCGGCGCTGGTGATACCGAGGTCGCGGCAGGCGCGGATCAAACGGACGGCAATCTCACCCCGGTTGGCGATGAGAACCTTTTTGAACATCAGTGCCCGGCGCCGGTGAGCCAGTTCAGGCTGGCTGCCAGTTTCATGAGGTCGTCGACGCTGATGTCGTTCCAATGACTGCGCTCGGCGCCGACACCGCTTTCGATCGCCTGCTTCAGATAGCTGCCGCCCAAATCGACGGCCATGCGATCGCTGAGGGGCACGCCGGTACGGCGCTTGAACTCGACCCAGGCGGGGTGCGGCAGGCCGAGCCAGACGCCTTCGCCGTTGACCAGAAACTTGAGATCGACGGTATCGGAATGGCGGGTGGCAATGCCCACCATCAGGCATTGAAACTCGCAGTGCACAGACTCATGCGTCAGCGGATCGGTAGCAGTGAAATCCTCATACATGGCAGCAAAGTTAAACAGTATCATGCTCAGCCGCTCTGCTACAGTGTTAAGAAGCTCTCCGCGTTCCACGAATGAATTCGCGCAATTGGGTGGAAATATCGCGCGGCGCCCTGCGCCATAATCTGGACTACGTGCGCTCGCTGCTACCCGCCGGAACCGCAGTTTGTGCGGTGGTGAAGGCCGATGCCTATGGGCACGGCGCGGTAGCCTGCGCCCAGGTGTTTGCTGCGGCAGGGGTGCCGTGGCTGGCGGTCACTTCCACAGAAGAAGGTGTGCGGCTGCGGCATGCCGGCATCCACAGCCGCATCCTGGTGCTCGGTGGCTTCCTCGAGGAGGAAGCGAGGGTGCTGGTGGCGCACAACTTAACCCCCGCCATTTGGGATGAAGCACAAATTCACTGGCTGGGAACGGCCGGGAACCGGGCCAAAATCCATTTAAAACTGGAGACGGGCATGGGGAGACTGGGGGTCACCGCGGCGCAGCAGAGCGGGGTTGACGCGGCGCTGCGGGCGAAGCCAGGGATCGAGGTTGAAGCGGTGTTTTCGCATCTGGCGAGTGCGGAAGCCGCAGATGCGTCGAGCGCCGAACGGCAGCATGAGCGCCTGCTGGCGCTGGCGCAAACGCAGAAAGCTCCGGCGTGGCATTTGCTCAACAGCGAGGCGACACTGCG
>JBOGKK010000285.1:0-6501 GCA_050745425.1 Terriglobales bacterium | reverse complement strand
AGTCCCACCAGTAATGCACCCGCCAAGCCTGGCCCGTGGGTCACCGCGATGGCGTCCACATCGCCGACTTGCAACCCTCCGGCCTGCTCCAGCGCCTGCCGTACGACCGGAACAATGCCCCGCAAATGCTCCCGGCTCGCCAGTTCCGGCACCACCCCACCGTACAACTGATGCACCGGGATCTGCGACAGCACCACGTTCGACAACATCTCCCGCCCCTCGGCCACTACCGCCGCCGCGGTCTCGTCACACGAGGTTTCAATCCCTAATATTTTGACCGCCGCTGCCATCGTCCCATTGTAAGCCGCCGCCGCCCGCCGCCGCCGCCAGGAAGCCTGATACCTTAAAAGCATGTCGCTTGTCGCCAGTACCCGGCGCACGCTGGAGATGATCAAGTTCGAACATTCTGTGTTCGCACTCCCGTTTGCGCTCCTGGGCGCCCTGCTCGCCGCTCGCGGCTGGCCGCCCTGGAGTGTGCTGGGCTGGATCGTGGTTGCCATGGTTGGCGCCCGCAGCGCCGCCATGACCTTCAACCGCATCGTCGACCGCCATCTCGACGCCGCCAACCCACGCACGCGGCAGCGCGCGCTCGCCGCCGGCACCCTCTCGCTCGCCTTTGCCTGGAGCTTTCTCGCGGTCAGCGCCGCCCTGTTTTTTGTTGCCGCCTGGCAGTTGAATCCGCTCTGCCTCAAGCTCTCCCCTCTCGCTCTGGGCTGGGTTTTGTTCTACTCCTATACCAAGCGTTTCACCTGGCTGTCGCATTGGGTTCTCGGCCTGGGTCTGGGCATTGCTCCCGCGGCCGCCTGGATTGCCGTGCGCGGCTCGCTGGCGCCGCGTATTCTGTTGCTGAGCGGTGCCGTCGCCCTCTGGGTCGCAGGTTTTGATCTGCTCTACGCCTGCCAGGACGTCGACTTTGACCGCCAGCATCCGGGATTGCGCTCCGTGCCCAAAGCCGCTGGCGTGGCGGCCAGCTTGCGCCTGGCGCAGCTCTGCCATGTGCTCATGCTCGGCCTTTTAGTGTGGCTGCTGGTTTCGAGCGGCCTCGGTAGCCTCGCCTGGCTGGGGCTGATTGTCGTCGCCGTACTGCTGCTTTGGGAGCATTCGCTCCTGGCTCCCAACGATCTGTCGCGGATGAACGCCGCCTTTTTTACCGTCAACGGATACATCGGCATCCTCCTGCTGGTGTTTTGGGGGGCAGCGATTCTGGTCTGATGCGCCGGCAGCTCTTACTGATCGTCCTCGCCGCCAGCGCCTGCCTCGCCCAAAGCGGACGGCCACCGGGCATGAGCTACGCCGTCGAAAATCCGCCACAACCCCAGATCGAAGTCCGGCAAATTCGCGGCAAGGCCATCGACCGCATGAATATGGCGATTCCCCTGGTCCAGCTTGGTCTTTATACCGCCACCGGCCCGCACAAGCTCCTGGCCATTGCCGCGACCGGTGAGCACGGCAAGTTTGACTTCGGCCATGAGCTGCCGCCGGGCAAATACCGCCTGATCGCCCGCTATCCTGGCCTCTGCACCGCCAACATCCCGGTCGATCTAAGCCGCCACGGTTCCGGCAAGAAGATCGCGCTGCACATGGTCTTCCCCGGCCTCGGCGGATGCAGTTACGCCGTATTGCGGTAAACAGGCACAGCCTGTCTTTGCCGGGGGCTGCTATAAATTCACCCCAACGCCGGATTCGCCGCTAGCGCACACTATGCTACGTTGCTGATTGTATGCTGCGCAAGTTACTGCTGATCTTCGCCGCGCTCTCGATCGGCACGGCCGCGCAAGCGCTCGCTCCCCTTTATCAGGAAGTGCTGCAACCGCGCTTACGTCAAGAGGCGGTGGTCGAGAACGCCACCTTCGCCTGGGACGCTCTCCATTTTCAACTCGCCAGCGGCCGCCTCGCTCTGGGTGGCGCCGAGGGAACGCTGACCACTGCGGCATTCCGCGGCCGCGGCCAACTCGATGTCGCGCCGCCAAACCCCATCTCCCGCCAGCAGATGCAGTTCCTACTGGGCAAGCCCGCTATCGCGGTTTCCTTCACCGAAGCCATTTTTCGCTTCGCCAGCGCCCGGCAATTCGAACGTGTTTTGGGAACCAGCGTTCACTTCCGCCCGGCAGGCGCGCTCCCCCAACTCGCCGCTATAGTCAGCGAGCGCGCCCAGACGGTCGTGCAGCGCGGCCTTATGGGCGCCGCGCGCCAACTGCTGGCACTCGACTCGCCTCAACACGACGCGCCGGGATGGTTCCTTGCCGCCCTGAAAACCGGTTCGGGATGGATGATCGCCCGCTTCGATCCTCTGGATGGCGAAGCCGTCGAGGTCAGTCAATTCCTGCAGAACTCCGCTTTTGGCACGCAAGTATTTCAGAACGTATGGGCGCACTTCCCGGGCATCACGCAGGCCGCCCTGGCGCCTGGCAGCGTCGCACCTCTGCCCGCTCCCGATCAACTCGCCGACTACAACATTAAAGTCGTCATCCCCAGCAATCTCGACATGGCCGCTCAGACGGCCTTTACCGTCACCGCGCGCCGCCCCGGCCGGGGTTTGCTCCTGCAACTCGACCCCGACCTGCGCGTCACCTCCGCCAGACTCGCTGACGGCTCACCTGTTGATGCCTTGCAGCCGCCCGATCCGGGCCGCGAGCCCGCGCCGTTTTACACCGGCAATTGGGTTTATCTCGAGCTGCCCCACTCGCTCGCCGCCGGGCAGCAGGCACACCTGTCGCTGCAATACCACGGTAAGAACGTCATTCAAAAGGTCGGCAACGGCAACTTCTTTGCGCAATCCACAGGCTGGTACCCGCAGAACCTCTACGGGCCGCCATTCCAGCGCGCCCGCTACCATCTCGAATTTGAGAACCAGGATCGCTATACGCTCATCGCCACCGGCGTGCGCCAATCCGAACGCAAAGCCCATGGCACCGAAGATAGCGTCTGGACCACTCCGGTTCCGCTGACTGTCGCCGGCTTCGCGCTCGGGGATTACTCGACCCTATCCAAGCCCGTGAAGCTGCCCGACGGACAGACCGTCACCGTCAACGTGTTCACCAACAACAGTCCCGACGACTTGCTCGCCTCGATCAACACCGCCAATCAATTCGGCAGCATGGGTGCGGCCGGCGTCGATCAGCAGGCACCACTGGCCATGGGCACGCTCAACACGCGCAATCTCGCGCCCGCTGCCCTGGCGCAAGTCAGCGCGGCGCTGCAGTTCATGACCGCGCTCTACGGTCCCTATCCGTACAAGAGCCTGTCCGTGGTTCCCATCCCTTACCCCTATGGCCAAGGCTGGCCGGGCCTGCTCTATCTCAGCGACCTGAGCTTCCTCGACAGCACCCAGTTGGAGGCTCTCGGCGCGCCGCAAGCAGCCATGAGCCAGCTCAGCGACACATTCCGCGCCCACGAAACATCGCATCAGTGGTGGGGACACCGCGTCGGCTGGGCCAGCTATCACGACCAATGGCTCTCGGAGGGTTTTGCCAACGCCAGCGCACTGTTCTTTCAGATGGCGGCTGACGGCGAAAGCGCCGGTCTGCAAACCCTCGAGCAGTGGCGCCAGCAACTGCAATCGAAGGGTCGCATGGGCCACGTGCATGGCCAGGATGGTGCCCTTTGGCTTGGCCAGCGCCTCAGCTCCTCGCTGGACCCCAACGGCTATCAAATCGTCACCTACGACAAGGGCGGCTACGTCCTCTACATGCTCCGCGAGATGATGCTCGACACCCGCGCCAAACATCCCAACGCCGCCTTCATCGCCATGATGAAAGACTTCACCTCGACCTACGCCAGCCGCGACGCCTCGACCGCAGATTTCCAGCAGATCGTTGAAAAACACATGCTCCCATCCATGGATATCGAGCACAACCACTCGATGAACTGGTTTTTCCGGAAATACGTCTACGGCACCGGCATCCCGCAATTGACGTTCCACGCCTCCTGGGCGCCTGACGGCGCCCACACCAAATTGACCCTGACGATCGCCAACCCCGGCGATTGGCAGGGGCTGCTGCCCGTCTACATCTGGCAGGGCAAACGCTATTCCCGCGGCCAGCTCCGCATCACGCAACCGCAAGAAACCGTTGCTATCGATCTCGGCTTTAAGCCCACCAAAGTCGAGGCTAACCAATTCCTCGACATGCTCGTCGACGTGCGCCAGTAGCGGTGTAAGGCGCGGTCAGTAGTGGATCACCGCTTCGTGGGTCACGCCAAAATCCATCGAGTTGGCGATGAAGCACTTCCGCCGCGCTTCTTCGTGCAGATGCCGCGCTCGCTCCCGGTCGGCGCCGGGCGCCAGGGTAACCTCGGGATGCAGCACCACGCGCGTGAAGCGCCCGCCCCCGGACGCGGTCTCCTCCATCTCTCCCTCCGGCCGGTCGCGGTAAGCGATGACCGTGATGCCGGCATCGGCGCACAGGTGCAAATACCAGAGTTGATGGCAAGCCGCCAGCGAGGCGACCAGCAACTCCTCGGGATTCCATCGCGCCGCATCGCCGCAAAATACCGGATCCGACGAGCCTGCAATTGGCGGCTTGCCGGCGGCAAGGAACTCATGATCGCGTGAATAGAGCGCGTAGCCCGAGGTCCCCGAACCGGTGTTGCCCGTCCACCGCAGCTCGATCGCGTACGTATGCACCTGTTCCGTCCCGCCCATGCCTCAGTATAGCCACGCCCCCGGTGCAGCGGGCTGGCCGCCTTAGAGCAAAAACAGCTCTGCTGTAGCATCGCCGACCGTACCGCCTGCGGCTTTGACCCCAGGAAAAGCCGCACACAATCGCCCGAAGCTTGCTACGCCGACGCTGTTTTTGCTCTAAAAACCTATCAACGCGGGCTCGACGGCGAGGCGCACGCCCCAGCGCGCGGCAACGGCCTGGCGGATGTGCTCGGCGAGCGCGAGCGCCTGCGCCGCCGTGCCGGTGCCGTCGTTCACCAGTGCCAGCACGTGTTTGGTGGACAGGTGGATGCCGCTGCCGGGCAGGCGAAAGCCCTTGGTGAAGCCGGCATGCTCGATCAGCCAGGCGGCAGGAATTTTGACGCGGCCGTCGCCGCCGGGATACTGCGGCGCCCCGGGCGGCGCGGCGGCGGCGGCGAGCACGGGGTTTTTAAAAAACGATCCGGCGCTGCGGCAGTCGGGCTCGCCGGGAGCCAGCACCATGGCCTTGCCGCGGCGGATGGCGAGCACAGTCTCGCGCACGGCGGCGAGCGATGCATCGGCGCCCAGGCGCTGCTGCAGTTCTGGATAATGCACGGTGGCCGAGGCCCCGGGCCGCAAGGCAAACTCGACGGCGGTGATCAGGAAGCGGCCGCGGTCGACGCCATTGAAGCGGCTGGAGCGGTAAGCGAAGCCGCAGGCGGCGGCCGGGAGCTCGGCCCAGGCGCCGCGCTGCCGGTCCCAGGCGCGCACGGCGGTGATGGAGGCAGCGACTTCCTGGCCGTAGGCGCCGACGTTCTGCACCGGCACTGCGCCGATGCTGCCGGGAATGCCGCTCAGACACTCCACGCCGGCCCAGCCGCGCGCCACGCAGCGGGCGGTGAAGGCATCCCAATTTTCGCCCGCGGAGACGCGCACGCGCCCGGCGCCGAGATCGTGCTCACCGCGCAGCGCCAGATGCAGCACCAGGCCGGCAAAGCCGGCATCGCTGGCCAGCACATTGCTGCCAGCGCCCAGCGGCAGCACCTCGAGCGCGCGTCCGGCGGCCCACGCCAAGGCCTCCGGCACGTCTGCCTCGCCTGTGATCTCGACCCAGTAGCGCGCTGCGCCGCCCAGGCCGAGGGTTGTATGCGCCGCCAAGGGCACATTTTCCGTCACTATCACCTCAGCAGCATAGCTCACCGTCAGAACACGAAGGGGATGAGCGCCTTCACGCGCTGGCGGTAGCGCGCATAGGCTTCGGGAAACTGGCGCTGCATCACCTGCTCTTCCTGCTTCAGCTTGATCCCGTAGGAGGCAATCGCCAGCGCCAGCGCCAGCAGCGCGCTGCGCCGGTCAACTGCGCAGGCCGTACCCAGAAACATGAGAATCAGGCCGGTGTAAATGGGATTGCGCACGAAGCGATAAGGCCCGCTCTGGATCAGCTCATGCCCCTGCTTCAAACTCACGGCCGAACTCCAGTTCCCTCCCAATGTACGCCGCGCCCAGATACAAATGGCCAAACCGGTCGTGGTGATCGCCACACCGGTCCAGGCACTACCGCGGCCGGGAGCGAACAGGAAGCCATCGGGCGGCGGAAACGGCGCCAGGATCAGCAAGGCGGCGGCCACCCATAGGGGTATACGCCACGCCCATTCCGCGGCACGGCTCTGCCGCCGCGCGACGGGCTTGGCCCGGCCGGCGCTGAGGTACCAGTAGGCGGCGAAAATGGTCCAGCAGCCCCACAGAGCAACGTGCATGGCCATGCCAGCAGAGTAAGCGATAGCGCGCTAAAAAAAATTTGCGGCGCCGCGATCGTCAACACATGATATTCTGCGCGCAATCCCCCCGAGAAAAAGGTGCCGTTATGTGTGCTGGATTGC
>JBOGKK010000284.1:0-21107 GCA_050745425.1 Terriglobales bacterium | reverse complement strand
TTATCCCGCCACCCTTGCGCTTCCAGATAGGCGAGCGCGGAAGCGAGTTCATGCCGGAAGTATTTGCGAGCGCCTTCCTGATGCCCCCCGCTCATTGGCGCATTCGGCCATTTCGCGAGAATGTCGCTCACGCCGCGTTCGGCCCTGGCTTGCACGGTCAAGGCAACGAAAGCCTCATGCGCCTTGCCCCAATCGTGGTGCAGTGCAATCTCCGCCAAAAGCGTGCGGTCTTCCGTACTTAAGCTGAGCGCATCGGCAAGTGCCGTCGCCTCTTCCCGCACGCGCGCGGAATGCTTCCCGAGGCTGACCAGCTCGCGGTACCAGCCCTCGTAAACCATCCGGATCAGGTCGCCCGCTCTCTCGCCGTACTGCTTGCCCATGTCATGCCACGAGCCCGCCAGCTCGCCCAGATAGCGGGGATGGGCCGCGAAGGCCGGATAGCCCGGCGCGCGGTAGTAGCGGTCCAGATTGCGATTGTGCCCGGTCCATGCCTCCGGCGGTTCCGGCAGGTCGCGCCCGGCTGTCCCGGCCGCTTCCGCCGCGATTGCGCTGTGAATTCCACGCCCGCCTGCCGCCAGCGCCGCTCCCGCCGCTGCCGTCATCTTCAGCCACGTCCTCCGGTCCATGCTGTCCTCCCGTTACGAGGTGATCACGTCCATGAAGGAGCTTACCGAAAACACCGCCCGTCCACAACCGGCATCCCCATAGCCGGGCGGCACCGGCAGCTTGTATTTGGCGTGCGTGTCGCGCCAGGTTTCGAGCAGGCGCAGGTGGTATTCGAGCGGAGCGCCGCCCGTATTGTTTTCCCCCAGGCGCGTCAGCGGCTCCGCGCACCAGGTGGTGAAGCGCGGGCAGACCCCGTGCGACATGAAGAAGTCGAGGCCCGCGCCGGTCGAGGCGATCGCTTCTTCGACATCGGTGAACCCGTGCGGCTTCGACATCTCAATGCCGGCGACGAAGTTGGGGATCACATGCGAAGCTCCAAAGATTTCCGCGGCATCCAGAATCCGCCTGTGCCATTCCAGCCGCCCCACGTACCGGCTTTTGCCGGGGCAGAGAATCCCGAACAGCCGCTCATCCCACACTTCATAGTTGGGGTGGTAAATCTGAATGCCGGCCTGCTTGAACTTGCGCGCCTCATCGAGCGGCAGCGCCTGCGTCACCATCTTGCCGATCCAGCGCCCCGGAAATCGCTCCTCGATCGCCGCCGCGTACTGCGCGTAAAAATCCGCCTCGCTCATCCCCTTGAGCTTTGAGGTGATGCTCCCTCCGGTGATCGTATACGCATGGCTGGCCGCATCCGTCGCGGCTATGATGGCGAGCGCTTCGAGTATCTCTTCAATCGCCTTCACCCCCGTGTAGGGACGTCCTTCCTGAATCTGTTGGCGGTAATTGTTGTTGATATCGCAGAACTGGCATTCTTCCTTGTCGCCGAAGTACTGGCAGATGCGGAACACGGTCAGATAAACCAGATAGCCCCACTCGATGGTCGGGGCAATCTCGATCACGCGCTTGCCGCTGGTGAGCGTGCGCGTGTAATACTCCGGAACCGGCGGAAATTTGATTTGCGCGATCGGCTCACCATCCAGGCGCAGCTCTGCGCCGTCGCCATCGACTTCGACGCGGTAGGGCGAGGCCGGGTTCAGCCGTACCGAAATGATCGTCGGCCGGAATCCCCACGGGCCGCCCTCCAGCCAGATTTCTTCCGGCGCGCTCCAGTGTTCCTGTTGCCCCATCTCCTTTAATGGCACTAGATCAAAGGAAAAGATGAAGTACGCCTTGGCCTTGAACTGAGCCGCCAGCTTCAGCGCCTCAGGCGAGAACGCGATGCCGGTGCGCAGCACGTCTTCTTTGATCACCGCCTCCCGCGGCAGCGTCGGGTGGGCGGCGGCGGCGGCCTCAACCTCGCGCAGCCGGGCTTGGGTTGCATTTGCAGTGGCCACGCCCTAGTTTATCGCGCTAAATTGGTCCTTGGCCGATGAGTTCGATTTCCCAGCAATTGCAGGCTGCCGGCATGAGCATGGCGGAGGCCGATGCCAAGGCCCGCTTGTTTTCGCTTTGCCCTCCTCACCACTCGGCGCGCGCCTGGTTTGTTCCCGGTCGTATCGAGCTTCTGGGGAAGCACACCGACTACGCCTGCGGCCGCAGCCTGCTCTGTGCGGTCGAGCGCGGCTTTTGTGTGGTCTCGGCGCCTCGTGCCGATGATCGCATTTGTCTTCTCGACGCACGCACCGGCAGCCGCGCCGGATTCCTGATCGAGGGCGCGCCAATAAATGGCGAACCACCGGCTTGGGCGCGCTATCCCGCCGCGGTTGCACTTCGCTTGCGCGCCGGCGGCCTTCTCGGCCATGGCGCCGATGTCTCCTTCGCCAGCGATTTACCTTCCGCCGCCGGCATGAGCAGCTCCAGCGCATTTGTCGTCGCCAGCTATCTCGCTCTATGCGATGCAATAGCGCCCCAGGGCAGGGAATCGCTCGCCGCCTGGCTGGCTGCCGCCGAAGCCGGCGTGGGCACGCACGGTGGCAGCGAAGACCACACCGCCATCCTCTGCTGCCGGGCCGGCCATTGGAGCCAGTACCGCTTTTGCCCGCCTCAGTGCGAGCAGACGATTCCCGCCCCGCCGCACCTGTGCCTCGTGATTGCCGTCAGTGGCGTGACCGCCTCCAAATCCGGCGCTGCCCGCGACGCCTACAATCGCACCGCCGATTCCACCCGCGAAATTCTCGCGCTCTGGAACCAGGCGAGCGCCCGCCGCGACTCCACCGTCGCGGCTGCCCTCGCCGCCGCCGGATTCGAGCCCATGGCCGCGCTGCTGCCGCCGCCTTTGCGCGCCCGCCTCGAACAATTCCACAATGAATCCGAAGTCTGGATACCCGCCGCCGTTCGCTCCGCTGCCGCCGGAGACTGGCAGCACTTCGGCGCTTGTGTCGCTCACTCGCAAGCCGCAGCCGAATCCGCCCTCGCCAATCAAATCCCGGAAACCATCGCCTTGGCTGCGTCCGCGCGCCGCCTCGGTGCCCTGGCCGCATCGAGTTTTGGCGCGGGCTTCGGCGGCTCCGTCTGGGCCCTGATGCCCAGGGCGCAAGCGCCCGCATTCCGCGCCGCTTGGCAGCGCGCCTATCTTGACGCATTTGCCGCCCGCGCCGCCGAAAGCCTATTCTTTGAAAGCGCCGCCGGTCCGGCCGCGCTGCCCATCACCCTGGAGACATGATGCAACGCAGAGAGTTCCTCGAATACAGTGCCACCGCCATGGCCGCCGCGTTACTGCTTTCCGAGCGCCTGCACGCGCAGGCGCCCGCCAGCGCGACAGTTGACGGTAACCGCGCCAGCCTCAGCAACGCCACCTTCCGTGCGATATTCCAGACCGCAGGGCAGGCCGGCACGCAAGGTCTGCAGCTCATCAGCTTGCGCTCGCCCGCGCTGCCGCAGCTCGGTCCCATGCCGGTCTTTGCGTTCGTCGTCAATGGCTCGACCGTCGACTCAACTCAGTTGCGCGTCACCTTACCCCTGCGTCAGCAGCCCCTCCCATCCGATCCCGCCGCCGCCCGCTTTTCCGATCGCCTCCACGGCCAGCAGTTGACGGCCACACTCGCTGATCCTGCTGGCGCGTATCAGGTCCATTGGCGCGCGCTATTGCGCGACGGCTCTCACTACCTGCGCCAGGAGGTTCACATCGAAGCCGGAACCAGTCCTGTCCCCATCACCAAAGTCACCCTGCTCAACGTACCCAGTGCCGTCGCCCGCGTCGTCGGCAAAGTCAAAGGCTCCCCCATCACCATTACCCAGGCGCCCGGCGAGTCCAATATCCGCGACGGAGGCTGGTTCCTGGGCTTTGAACATCCGCTCTCCCGCAGCGAGGTCAGCGCCGGCCGTGCCCGCAGCTATTTCCCTCAGGCGCTGCCGCTCGCCCCCGGCCACACCGCCGTCTACTCGAGCGTGATTGGCGTCGCCGCACCCGGCCAGATGCGCCGCGACTTCCTGCGCTATATCGAACGCGAGCGCGCCCACCCCTACCGTCCATTCCTGCATTACAACTCCTGGTTCGACCTCGGCTACTTCACCCCCTACGATGCCTCCGGCTGCCTCGATCGCATCCACACTTTCAGCGAACAGCTCGATCGCCGCCGCAGCGTGCAGCTCGATTCCTTCCTGTTCGACGACGGTTGGGACAACCACAAAGACTGGGGCTTCAACTCGGGTTTCCCCGACGGCTTCACGCCGCTCGAAGCCGCTACTGCCGCTATCGGCGCCGGTCCCGGCGTCTGGCTGTCACCCTGGGGCGGCTACGGGCCGCCGCGCAAGCAGCGCCTCGCCTGGGGCAAAAAGCTCGGATACGAGGAGACTCGCTACGGCCTCGCCCTTTCCGGCCCGGCCTACTACAAGCGTTTCCACGAAGTCTGCCTCGAGATGGTCACCCGCTATGGCGTGAACCAGTTCAAGCTTGACGGCACCGGCAGCAACGCCCGCGTCGTGCCCGGCAGCCAATTCGGCAGCGACTTTGAGGCTGCCATCAGCCTCATCGCTGACATGCGCAGGGCCAGACCCGATCTCTTCGTGAACCTCACCACCGGAACCTATCCCTCGCCGTTCTGGCTGCGCTACGCCGATTCCACTTGGCGCGGCGGCTACGACACCAGCTTCGCTGGTGTGGGCAGTGATCGCCAGCAATGGATTACCTACCGCGATGGCGCTACGCATCGCAACGTTGTCGAACGCGGCCCGCTCTATCCGCTGAACTCGCTCATGCTGCACGGTATCGTCTATGCCTCGCACGCGCGCAAGCTCGAGACCGATCCCAACCACGATTTTGCCGCCGGCGTGCGCGCCTACTTCGGCACCGGCACGCAGTTGCAGGAAATGTACATCACCCATTACCTGCTCACCGAAAACAACTGGGATGTCTTGGCCGAGGCCGCTCGCTGGGCCCGCCGCCGCGCCTCGACCCTGGTCGACACGCACTGGGTCGGTGGCGATCCGCTCCATGGCGAAGCCTACGGCCACGCCTCCTGGTCGCGTGAAAATGCAATCCTCACCCTCCGCAACCCCAGCGACAAGCCCCAGTCGCTGCGCCTCGATCCTGCCGAAGCCTTCGATCTGCCCTACGACGCCCGCCAGTCCTATCGCCTGCTTCCCGCCTGGAAAAACGATCAGTGGGGCCAACCGCTCAACCCCGCCCCCGTCCGCCTCGAAGCCGGCGCCGCCCACCAGTTCCACCTCAAGCCCTTCGAGGTCTTAACCTTGAACGCCCGGTGAGTGCGAGGAGCTTCTCGCGGCAACTGGGAGACGCCATGAGCCAGTGCGGGCGTCCGTTGCCGGGAGCGAAACCGCGGACGAGCCAGCGGCTCGTTCGCCAGCCCGACCGGCAGGAGGGTGGCGCCAGCAATAAGTGGCCGTGCTATCCGCCACGCGGGGGGCGCGCCGCTTTGCACTGCGGCCAAAATCGGTGCAAAAGGCCGCGAAATTCCGTAGGCCCCAGCGTAGCGCAGCGCCAGGTTGGGGCCATGGGCCCCCAACCCGGCCTGAGCAAAAGCGGGACGCGCGGTGTAGCCACGCTGGGGCCCGCGCCAACAAGAAAGTGTTGTGAGGAATACGGGCTAAATCCCAATGTGGTAGAGGTAAGCGACCGCAGTAGCAGCAGCGAGACAGTAGATGCCGAACCAATGCCAGCGCCCACTTTCGAGCCAGCGGCTCAGCCATTTCAGCGCCAGCAGCCCGGCCAGAAATGCAAAGAGCATGCCGAGGAGGCTGGGCGCGGCTGCGGGTAGCACCGCGGCAAGCTGATGATGCTGCGCCTGGTAGAGGCGCCAGATTTCGCGCGCGTCGGCTGGCGGCGTGAGCACTACCGCGAGGGCAAAGCTGAAGTCCTCGACCGTCCGCCGCCGCACCCGCAGCAACAGCCCGGTCGAGATGGTGGCGCCGGAGCGCGAAAAGCCCCGAAACGGTATGGCCAGGCCCTGGATCGCGCCGATCCAGGAATATTGTGACGGCGTCATCGCCGTGGCGCACGCGGTCGCCGCCACGCCGCATTCGGGCAGCACGCTGGTGGCCACGCCGGCGCGCGCGCCGGGGGCAACGCCGACATCGGGTACGAGGGGGGTCGCGGCGGCGCCATTTGCTTGTGAACGCGCGCGGCGATTTTCGACCAGGCCAGCGATCACGATCAGAATGCCTACCGCGAACAGCGCCGCCGAGATCAGATCGAGGCGGCTGAAGAGCTGCTCGACCCAGGCGTGCGGCTGCTGGCGCATCAGCACTTTCTCGATGAATTCGATGATGCCGCCGCCCACGATGCCCGTAAGCACGGTGGCTGCGATCAGCGCCACAACGAACTGCTTGCAATCGGCCATGGAGCGGAAGAAGCTGCCGCGCCAGCGCCTCCAGAAAAAGACGATCACGGCGATCATCGTGCCGGTGTGCAGCATCACCAGCAGCAGGGTCATCGCCGGCGCGGCCGGGTTCATTCCCATCAGTTTCTCCGCCACGATCACGTGGGCGGAGCTGGATATCGGCAGCAGTTCTGCAAAGCCCTGCACGATGGCGAGAATGATGACGTGAATGATCGACATTTAGACAATATAGTACCTTCCTCGATACCTGCCCGTCCGAGGCTTTCTCCCCTAGCTATGATGAGGCTGTGCACCCCCTGCGCCCCACTACGAACCGGCGATTCAACGAGCTGGTCGGACTACTGATCCTGGTGGCCGCGGCGTTGCTCCTGTTGGCCTTGGTGTCCTACCACCCCGCCGATCCTTCCTGGGATACGGCCGCTCGAGTGGCGCGTCCGGCCAATTGGGTCGGGCCGGTGGGCGCAACCCTGGCCGATGTGCTGTTTCAGTTGTTTGGCCTGGCTTCATTCCTGCTGGTATTGGGTTTGGGCGCACTTGCGCGCAACTGGTTCTGTGCGCC
The DNA here is from genome assembly GCA_050745425.1 of Terriglobales bacterium. Taxonomy (GTDB): domain Bacteria; phylum Acidobacteriota; class Terriglobia; order Terriglobales; family SCQP01; genus SCQP01. The sequence continues at coordinate 14,201 of JBOGKK010000284.1, read as the reverse complement.
GCGCTCGCGCGCGCTACACCGCAGCCATGTCATTGGTCTGTTGCTCAGCATGGTTGCGGTGGCGGCGTTGCTGGGCGAATTGCCCCGGCAACTTCTGTGGCGCGGCAGCGTGCCTTTGCACGGCCTCATTGGTCTGCTCGTCGCAAGCGCGCTCATTGCGGCTTTCAATCCAGTGGGCGCCTATGTCATCACCGCCACCGCACTGCTGGCCGGTTTGTTCCTGACCACCCGATTCTCGTTTGCGGCCCTGCAGGCATGGTGGTCTGCAAGCGCCGCACCGCGCCTGCTGCAATGGTTCGGTCCCATACTGCGCCCCTTGACTACGCTGCTGGCATCCTGGCGGAACTGGCGTGCCCAGCGCGCAGCGCGCAAGCTTGCCGAGCGTGCCAAAAGGCCCCGGCCGGAACCAGCACCCTTGCTGGATCCGCCGACGGTCCATGCCACCTTCATTCCGGCGCACAAGTCGCAGCCCGAACCGGAAACGGCCGCCGCTCGCGCCCGCCGTGCCGCTTCTCAGGTCCGCGGAGACCACGCCGAACCCCCACGCGCCGAACCAGAAGTGGTCGCACTCCCGGCGGCGGCCGCCTCCCCCGTCACCATCCACATGCGCGAGCTCGCGCCCACACCTGCGGCCAAAGCGGTGCGTCTGGCTACCGGTCAGTACAAAACCCCTCCCCTTTCTCTCCTGCAGCCGGCCCCTCCCGGCAACGCCGTCGAAGAAGCCGAACTGCGCGACATGGCGCAGCGCCTCACCGCCAAGTGCGAAGAGTTTTCCGTCGGCGGCCAGGTCACCCAAATCAATCCTGGCCCCGTTGTCACCACCTACGAATTCAAGCCCGAAGCGGGTGTGAAGTACAGCCGCATCACCGCGCTCAACGACGATCTGTGTCTGGCTCTTGCCGCCGAGTCCGTCTATATCGAGCGCATTCCGGGCAAGAGCACGGTTGGTATCGAGGTGCCCAACCCGCATCGCGAGACCATCTTCCTGCGTGAAATCATCGCTTCGGAAGCCTTCCAGCATTCCAAATCCCCGCTCACCATGGCGCTCGGCAAAGACGCCAACGGCGCCAGCGTCGTCACTGATCTCGCCGCCATGCCGCACCTGCTGATTGCCGGCTCAACCGGCTCCGGCAAGTCGGTGGCGCTCAACAGTATGATCGTGTCGCTGCTGTACAAGTCCACGCCCGATCAGGTGCGCTTCATCCTCGTCGATCCCAAGCGTCTCGAGCTCGGCCTCTACGACGGCATTCCGCATCTGTACACGCCGATCATCACCGAGCCCAAGCAGGCGGCCTACGCCCTGCGCAACGCCACCCGCGAAATGGAGCGCCGCCTGAAGCTGCTCGCTGCTTGCGGCGTGCGCAACATAGCCCAGTACAACCGCCGCTTCGAGAATCAGTCCCCCAGTCTGTTTGAAAATCTCGATCCCGCCGATGAGAACCGTCCGCTGCCCTACATTGTGATCATCATCGACGAGCTTGCCGACCTGATGATCGTCGACGCCCACAACGTCGAAGAGTCGATCACGCGGCTGGCGCAGATGGCGCGAGCCGTCGGCATGCACCTGATTCTCGCCACCCAGCGCCCCTCCGTTGATGTGATCACCGGACTGATCAAAGCCAACTTCCCGGCGCGCATGTCCTTCCGCGTGGCCACGCGCGTTGACTCGCGCACCATCCTCGACTCCCAGGGTGCCGAGCTGCTGCTTGGCAAGGGCGATATGCTGTTCCTGCCGCCCGGCACTTCGCGCTTCCACCGCGTGCACGGCGCCTTCGTGACCGAACCGGAAATCGGTGCCGTCGTCGAGGCCTGGAGCAAGCAGGGCACGCCCGAAATGGATGCCAGCTTCCTCGCCGCTCCTCCCGAAGAGGCCGACGGCGCCGCGATCTCCGCGGATGGGTCCGGCGCATCAGAGTCTGGCTCCGGCGGCGACGATAACGACCCCATGTTCGCCGATGCCGTGCGCGTCGTCGTCGAATATGGTAAGGCCAGCACCTCACTCCTCCAGCGCCGTTTGCGCATCGGCTACGGCCGCGCCGCCCATTTGATCGACCTCATGTACAACGACGGCATCGTCGGCCCCGCCGACGGCCCCAAACCCCGCGAAGTCCTCAAGCGCCCCGACTGGATCGCCGAGGCCGAAGAAGTCCTCCGCTAGCCCGCGAGCTCGTCCAGCAATCCCTGAATTTCACTGGCAGCGTGCCGATCGCCGCTGGCGCCGGCTGCTTCCAAGCCGCGCTGCAGGATGACGCGCGCCTCCTCGTTGCGCTCCAGCGACATCAGCAACTGCCCGGCCTGCTGAAATCCGGCGGCGTAGTTCGGGTGCTTTTCCTGCAGCAGCCGGAACTGGGCCAACGCCTCCTCCGCTTCCCCCGAGCGCATCAACTCCATCGCCAGCCCGTAGCGCGCAAAGGCATCGGTTGGGTTCTGGCGGACAAACTCCTCCAACTGTTCGCGGCGGTTTGATACCATTTAGTTTCCATTATGGCTTGTCCCTTCTTCATGCCGACCGAAGAGTTCACCGCCTGGGCGTGGCACGCGCGCCCGCGCCTGCCACTGGGCGATGCCTGGAAAGGCACCTGCACCGCGCCCGGCCACGACGGCGAAACACCGACGGATGAAATGCTCAAGGAGTGGTGCAACTTCGGCTACGCCACGCATTGTCCCTGGCTGCCCGTCCAGCGCCATGCTGACAAAGTCGCCTTCAGCATCGCTCGCGATAAGGAAGACATCATCCTGATCTACTACGTGCTGGAAGTGAATCACACCCCCGGCGAACACGGCACGCTGCAGTATGACAACCAGCAGAAGCGATGGTTGAAGCCCAGCTCCGATGCGCGCGTCCAGAGACAGGCCGAGTGCTATCTGGAGTCTTACCTGAAGCGCAAGGAAACCCCGGTGCGCAAAGACCACCCCTCGTCCTAACGTGAAGCCCGCCACGCTCGACCCCAAGCCCGTCCGCCTCTCGCAGGCCGAGATGACCGAGTTGGTGTTGCCCAACGACGCCAACATCGTCGGCAACATCCTCGGCGGTAAAGTCATGCACTTGGTCGACTTGTGCTGCGCTATCGCCGCCTCCCGCCATGCCGGCAGCGTCTGCGTCACCGCATCCATCGATCAGATGGATTTTCGCTTTCCCATTCACATCGGGGAGCTGGTGATCCTGAAGGCCAGCGTCAACCGCGCCTTTCACACCTCGATGGAGGTCGGCGTCAAGGTCTTTGCCGAATCCATGCTCACCGGCCGCCGCCGTCATACGAGCTCGGCCTATCTGACCTTTGTGGCCGTCGACGAGCACGGCGACCGCCTCCCCGTGCCGCCCGTGCTGCCGGAAACCGAAGACGAAAAGCGGCGTTACGAAAAGGCCGCTGACCGCCGCGCATACCGCCTCAGCCAGCGCCCCCGCCCCACCCATCACGATTAGCGCCCGCGCATTGGCGTTAGAGTAGAAGTAGGATGTCAACGGCTGAAGCCACGCCGGTTCCGCACGAGCGCACTCCGGAACAGGGAACCTCGCAAATCCTGCATGGGATCATTGCCAGTGTTGCCTGGAACGCGATCATTCCGGTGCTGCTCTACACCGCGGCGAAGGCGTACCTGCACGCTTCCGAATTTGGAGCCCTGGCGCTGGCAACCCTGTTCCCGGTGGGCGAAAGTATCTGGGGTCTGGCGCGCGACCACGATGTTGATCCCATTGCCGGTGTGGTGCTGTTCGGCATCATCATCGATCTGTTGGCGCTGACCATGGGCGGCAGCCCCAAGCTGCTCCTGATCCGCGAATCGTTTGCCACCGGCGCGCTGGGCGTGGGCTGCTTTGTTTCACTGGTGCTGCCGCGCCCGCTGATGTTTTACTTCGGCCGCTATTTTTTCTGTGGACGTGATGCGCAAAAGCGCCTGTACTTTGATCGCAGTTGGGAAATGCCCGCGGTACGGCATGGCAACCGCCTGATCACCTCCATCTGGGGCATCGTGTTTACCGGCGAGCTGGTGATCCGCGTGGCGCTGGTGTACACGCTGTCGGCGGCCGCAGTGCTAATTCTTTCGCCCATTGTTCTGGGTGTGCTGACGGTGTCGACTATCGTCTGGACGCTGGCCTACGCGGGTCGCCTGCGGAATAGCGTGGTTCCCCTGCTGGTTCAATCAATCCAGGCGCCGCCGAGCACCGTTTCCCCGTCGTAGAGCACCACGCTCTGGCCCGGCGTGATGGCGCGCTGTGGCTCGTCAAATACAACTGAAACGCGCGCGCCCGGCTTGGGTTCAGCCCAGGCAGCCGCAGGTGTATGACGATGCCGGATGCGCGCCTGCACGCGTACGGGCCCGCTCGGCGCGTCCCCGGAAATCCAGTTGCAACCGCTAGCCTCGAGATGGTTCGAGCGCAGTTCGGCGTCGCTGCCAACCGTTACCCGTTGCGCGGCGGCGTCGACTTGCAGCACGTAGAGCGGCGAGCCGCTGGCCACGCCCAGACCCTTGCGCTGGCCCACCGTAAAGTGCTCGACGCCGCCGTGATGCGCCAGCACCCGGCCATCGGTCGCGACCAGCTCGCCTGACTGAGCCGTCGCGCTTTCGCCCTGTTCGGCTGCATAGGCATCGAGAAACGCCGCATAGTTGTTGCCGGGGACAAAACAGATTTCGTTGCTGTCAGGTTTTTCGGCCACGCTCAAGCCAAAGGCTGCGGCCTGTGCACGCACTTCCGGCTTGCGCATCGCGCCCAGTGGAAAGCGCGCGGCCGCAAGCTGCTCCTGGGTCAAGCCCCAGAGGAAAAACGTCTGATCCTTAGCTTCATCGACAGCGCGGACTAATTCATATGCACTCTGTTCTTCGTTGTAGCGCACCCGGGCGTAATGCCCTGTAGCGACTGCTTCGGCCCCGATTTGCCGCGCCGTCGCCAAAAGCTGGTGGAACTTGACCGCCGTATTGCAATGGCTGCACGGCACCGGTGTGCGCCCGGCGCGGTACTCGGCCACGAAGTTGCGCACGACGTCGCGCTCAAACTGCTCTTCAAAGTTCACGACGTAGTAGGGAATACCCAACTGCTCGGCCACGCGGCGGGCATCGTGGACATCATCGAGCGAGCAGCAGTGCCCGCGCGCACTGGGCGCCATGCCGGGAGCGCCCGCCAACCTGCGCTGGTTCCAAAGCTGCATGGTGAGGCCCACGATGGGCTCGCCCTGTGCCTGCAGCAAGGCCGCTACCGTGGAGCTGTCCACGCCTCCGGACATGGCGACGGCGATCATGCTGCCCCGACCGCCAGTCGCCGCTGCTTTTCTACCAGTCCAGGTAACACTTCCAGCAAAGCGTCTACTTCCTCGCCTGTGTTCTGCGCGGCAAAACTGAAGCGCAGACTGGCGCGCGCGCGTGCCCGGCCCCAGCCCATAGCGAGCAGAACGTGCGAGGGCTCGACGGCGCCGGACGAACACGCCGCGCCGGTGGAAACACAGAAGCCGTGCAGGTCGAGCGCAATGACCAGTGCTTCCCCCTCGATGCCGTTGAAGTAGATGTCGCTGGTGTTGGTTACCCGTGCCGCATCCACGCCGGCAATGCCGCAGCGCGGAATGGCGGCCAGTACCGCCGCCTCCAGCCGGTCGCGCAAATGGGCGTAATGGACTGTGCGGGTTGCGAAATTCTCTCGCGCCAGCCTTGCCGCGGCGCCTAGACCCAGAATGCCGGGCAGATTTTCGGTGCCCGCGCGCCGGTCCCGCTCGTGGTGGCCGCCTAGAATTTGCGGCCGCAACCTCGTGCCGCGGCGCACGTACAGCGCGCCTATACCCGCCGGCCCGTGAATTTTATGACCGCTCAGGCTCAGCGCATTGCAGGGGAGCGCGCGCACGTCAACTGGAATACGGCCAACAGCCTGAATGGCATCGATATGAAAGGCGACTTTCGCTTCCGCCGCGATCGCCCCAATCGCGGCGACCGGCTGGATCACGCCCGTTTCGTTGTTGGCCATCATCACCGACACCAGCGCCGTGTCCGGTCGAATCGCCTCCGCCACGGCCTGCGCGTTGATGCGGCCCTGCTCATCCGGACGCAGCCACGTCACTGCATGCCCGGCTCGCTCCAAATCCTCGAATACGTGCAGCACCGCGTGGTGCTCAATGCGCGAAGTGATCAAATGCGGCGGTGGTGCTTGCGGGTGCGCTTCCTGCCAGGCGCCGATCATGCCGCGAATGGCCAGATTGTCGCTTTCGGTACCGCCACTGGTGAAGACAATGCCGCTCACCGGCGCGCCAATCAGCGCCGCCACCTCGCCCCGCGCCTGCTCCATGGCCGCCTTGGCGGCCTGCCCGCGCTGGTGGATCGAGCTCGCGTTGCCGTAGCTGCCGTTGAGCGCCGGCAGCATCGCCTCCAGCACTTCCGGCAGCACCGGCGTGTTGGCATTATTGTCAAAATACGTCCGCTGCATCTTTCTATTATTGCGCGCTGCAGATCGCCCCGCCCCGTTCCTCGTCAATCGCCTGTCACTGCGGGCTGTAGTAGCCCTTGCGGGTGCGCAGGAGCAGGTGCTTCTGGTGTTTGTCTTTGACCGTAATGCTGATCTTGCGGAAACCCGCGCCGGTTTGATTCGAGTGGTAGGCGAACGTGTATTGTGAACGGATTTCCTGGGCCACCGCGAGCGTGATGGCGTTCACCTGTTTGAGGTCCTTGGGAAAATAGGCCACCCCCCCGGTTGCGCTCGAGAGTGCCTTCAGTGCACGCTCGGCGGAACGCTTCATCGAGCGCGTATCGTCGTGGTCGAGAATGCCGATGCTGTAAATCAACGGCGCGTTCTTGGACTGCAACAAATGCACCGTCTGCTCCAGCGTGTAGCGGCTCGCGTCATCGTCGCCGTCGGTGATGATCAGCAAGACGTGCTTGTCGTTGCGCGCGTTGTTGCTCATGTAGTCGAGCGAGGCAATGGTGGCGTCGTAAAGGGCGGTGCCGCCGCGTGATTCAATGTGCTGCAGGGCGTTCTGGAGTTTGGGAATGTTGTTGGTGAACGCCGCATCGAGGTAATACTCGTCATTGAAGTTCACCACGAATTCCTGGTCGCCGGGATTGCTGGCCTTAATGAAGTTGATGGCGGCGCGATCCACCGCGGGCCTGCTGTCGACCATACTGCCGCTGTTGTCCACCAGAATCCCGACCGATACCGGGGCGTCGTCCTGGCTGAAGTACTGGATTTGCTGGCGCACGCCGTTTTCGTAAATCGCAAAATCCGATTCCGGAAGATGAATGGCCGGCTGCCCTTTCTTGTTGACCACGGTGGCGTGCACCAGCACCTCGCCCACGTTGGCCTTGAAGACGAAGGGCGTCTGCCGGTGAGGTTTGGGGTTGGCCTGTGCCGCGGCGAAGCCCGCCAGCAAACAGACCAGCGCTGTCATCCGCAGCAGAGCAACAACCGCCCGAAGCCTGCTACACCGGCGCTGTTTTTGCTCTAGATTCAGCTTCCGGTCGCGGCAGCGGCCCGGCCCGCAGCGGCCGGGCGGGAGCCGGCCACCGGGAGGCGTCGGGGGCGGAGCCCCCGGCAAACACAGGCTGTGCCTGTTGCCTGCCATATCAGTGCGGGCCGTAGTAGCCTACGCGGGCCGAAACCGTGAGCGGCGGCAGACCCGGCGGCGGGCGCAGCTTCACCACGATCTTGCGCCAGTCTCCATTGCGGTTCTTGTCGGTCGAGGTATAGCCGAGCACGTATTCATTCCGCAACTCAATGCCGATTTTGGTAGCGGTGTCGGCCAGCTCGTCAGGGTCGTCAATCTGGAACGTCTTTCCGCCGGTGGATTCGGTGATCTTGTCGAGTAGGTCCGGCCCGTTGATTTCGGCCTCCGTGGGCCGGTCGCCGACCGGATTGTAAAGACCGATGCCGTAGATTTGCACGTTGGCCTCGCGCACCACGCGCTCGACGTCGCGCAGGCTGTAACGGCTGTGGTTGTCGCCTCCATCGGAGATGATCAATAGCGCCCGGCGCTGATACTTGGCATAGCGCATCTGCGCCAAAGCCATATAGATGGCATCCAGCAGCGCGGTACGGCCGCCGGCCTGAAGGAACGTCGCCGCATCTTCAATTTTGTCAATGTTGCTGGTGAAGTTGCACAGCAGGCGTGGTGCGTCGGCAAAATCGATCAGAAAAAACTGATCCTGCGGGTTGGCGGTTTCGAAAAACTGCACCAGCGCTTCGCGCGACTCCTGAATTTTATTCGCCATGCTGCCGCTCGAGTCGAACACGACGCCGACGGAAATGGGAGCATCCTCGGTCGAGAAGCTGGTAATGTTCTGCGGAACTTTATCCTCGACCAGGCTGAAGAACTGCTTCTGCAAGCCCGTAACCATGCGGTTGAGCGGATCAGTCACCACCACGGGAACCAGCACCAGGTTCACATTGGCGGTAATTTCCGGAACGTTGGGTGTGCGCTTGCCCGTCAGGGCGGGGGCGGTTCGGGCAGGCGCCGGAGGCAGGATTTTGGGCGTCACACCGCCGGGAACCACGGTGGCGCTGCCGGGCGTCACCAGTACCGGCACCGGGGGTGGCGGCGTGGTCTTCTTTTTTTGCGGCGCGGCCTGTTGTTGCGTCTGTTGTTGGGTGCCCTGGGCCCAAGCCGCGTTCCGCAGCAACAAGCATGCCAGAACGCCAAGTAAGGCGAACAGAAAAGCGGTGCCGGATAGACGGCGATGCATGATGAGCGCAGCGACCTCGCGATGAGCCTTATCCCGACATTAGCACCGAGCGGGCATGAAGAAAAGGCCATCCGCGGCCAACCGCGCCGCCGTGGGTCGGATAGAATCCGTAGAGCCTATGAGCAACCGTTTGGCAGCCGCCGACCGCACTAAGCAGCGCATCGCCCTCATTTCTGTGTTGGCCGCGGTGGGCATCTTTATCTTCAAGCTCCTGGTCGGCTTGCATAGCGGCAGCATGGGCATTCTGGCCGCTGCTGCTGATTCGGCCCTCGACGTGCTCGCCACCGTCGTCACTTTACTGTCGCTGCGCATTGCCGCCCAGCCTGCTGATGCTAACCACCCCTTTGGGCATGGCAAGTTTGAAAATTTTTCGGCCTTGCTGGAAACTGGTTTGCTCGTGGTTACCGCGCTCGGCATCGCTGGCATCACCATTGGGAACTGGATCAGCGGGCAGGCTCCAGCGGTGCGGATTGATGGCTGGGCCTTTGCGGTGATGATCGTGACCATTGGGGTGGATTGGAGCCGGTCAGGCATTTTACGCCGGGCCGCGCTGCAGTTACATAGCGATGCTCTGGCCGCCGATGCCCTGAACTTCACAGGCGACATGGCCTCGAGCGCGGCCGTGTTGATCGGCTTGGCTCTGGTGTGGGCGGCCGGGCGCTGGCACATTGTCTGGCTGCTGCACGCCGATGCCGCATCGGCGCTGGTGGTGGCGGCGGCGATTGCCTGGCTGGCGCTGCGGCTGGGACGGCGCACGGCGGGCGTGCTGCTGGATGAAGCTCCGCCGCAATTGACCGCGGAAGTGCGCGCTTCGCTGCAAGCCATTCCGGGCATGGCCGGCGTCGAACGTCTGCGGCTGCGCCGTGTGGGCAGCCGTTATTTTGTGGATGCGCAAGTCGAGTTGCAGCCGGCGACTACGCTCGAACACGCCGCCGTGGTCAAGCGCCAGGCGGCCGAGCGCATTCGCGAGCGGCTACCCGATGCCGATGTGGTGATTGATACCAACCCTCGCCGCCCGGCGCTGTTCGGGCCCTTCGAGCACATTCAGGAAATTGCGCAGCGGCAGAATCTGGCCATTCACGATCTCTCCGTGTACAAGGTGGGACCGGGCCTCGAGGTCGAGTTTCACCTGGAGCTCGATGCGGCGCTGCCTCTGGTCCAAGCCCACGACGCCGTCAGCCGGCTGGAGACCGTCATGCGCAGCGAGATTCCCGCGATTCACGGCATTGTGACCCACATCGAGCCCGAAGCCGACCACGTCGCCACCGCGGCCGTGCTGGCGCCCGAACGGCTCAGCGAGCGTGTGCGGCAGATCGCTAAAAACGTGCCGCAGGTGCTCGACTGTCATGATTTGCAGTGGCGGCGCTCGGGCGGACATCTGGTGCTGAGCTGCCACTGCAGCTTTGCCGATGAATTGCCGGTCGCGGCCGTGCATGAGCAGGTAACACGCCTGGAGGCTGAGATCAAACGCACCCTGCCGGAAGTCTTCCGGGTGACCATTCACCCCGAACCGCATTCCGATAATCAACGATAATAAGGCTATGTTGGCTCCCACTACCGCTGCTGCCCGATGGACGGAGGGAGAACAGTTCCTCACCCAGGGTTCGAGCGGGCACGATGTATGGATGGACTCGGATCGCGAGTCGAATCGGGCGCCCGGGCCCATGGAGATGGTGCTGCGCAGCCTGTGCGCCTGCTCGGCAACCGACATCGTGATCGTGCTGCGCAAGATGCGGCAAACGTTTATGTCGGTCGTGGTGACGGCGGAAGGCGAGCGTGCGCCCGCGCCACCCACGGTATACACGCGCATTCATCTGCAATACCGCATTGCCGGAACGCACGTGGAGCGCCATGCCGCCGAGCGCGCCGTGGCGCTGTCGCAGGAAAAATATTGCAGCGTGCTGGCGACGCTGCGCCATACCGCCCGCATCACACACGCGCTGGTTTTGGAAGAGGCGGCCGCCTCGTGATCACCGGCCTGGCAGCACGGGAAGCGGCGCTGCAGATGCTGTACGCGCTCGACCTCGACCGGGGTGCGCAGACCGCACGCGAGGTCGCGCACTGGTACTTGCAGGCGCACCCGCTGCCGGCCGCGGCGGCAGCCCGAGCCCAGGAATTGGTGGCAGCGGTGGAGCAGCAGCGCGGTGAAATCGAACGCCTCATCAGCAAACACGCCGTCGGCTGGCGTTTGGAGCGTATGAGCGTGGTCGACCGTAATGTGCTGAAATTGGCCACCGCGGAATTCCTGCTCGCGCCGCAGGCAGCCGCGCGCACCGCGATTCAGCCCGCGCGCAAGCTGGCACAGAAATTTTCGCAGCCGGAAGCAGTCCAATTTATTCAAGGCCTGCTCGAAGCCATTGCCCGTGATCTGGCATCCCCATCGCCAACTCCAGCCGAGGTGGCTCCTCATGCCGAATCGTAACCTGTCGAATACGCTTACGCGGACAGCGGTTGGCCTGGGCGGTGCCGGCCTGGCCGGAGCCACGGTGGGCGCCGCCGTGCTGGCCTGGGGCTGGCAGCGATGGCAGCAAAAAAGGCGCCCGGACTGGAGCGGAAAAGTCGTGCTTGTGACGGGTGGGTCGCGCGGGCTCGGCTTTGCCATAGCGCGCGAATTTGCCGCCTGCGGCGCGCGCGTCGCCATCGCCGCGCGCGATCCCGATGAACTCCACCGGGCGCACGCGAAACTGGCGGCGCATGCGTCTGGGAGCGATGCCGTTGTCCACTTTGCAAGTGACCTGCGCGCACCCGCGGCGCCGGCGGCGCTGCTGGCCTCCGTGCGGGAGCACTGGGGCCGCGTCGATGTGCTGGTGCATAATGCCGGCGTGATGCAGCTCGGGCCCTGGGATCAGATGACCGATGCCGATTTTTCCGAAGCCATGGACGTTCACTTCTGGGCTGCCCTGCGCCTGGCACGGGCGGTGCTTCCGGAGATGATTGCACGCGGCAGTGGCCGGATCGTGAATATCAGCTCCATCGGCGGCCTGCTGGCCGTGCCCCATATGCTGCCCTATACCACCAGCAAGTTTGCCCTGGTGGGACTCTCCCAGGGTCTGGCCAGCGAGGTGCGGCGCCACGGCGTACGGGTGACCTGTGTGTGCCCCTTCCTGACCCGCACCGGCTCACAGGAGCGCGTGCGCATTCGCGGTCAGCATGCTCAGGAATATGCCTGGTTTGCGACCTCGGGCAGCCTGCCCGGCCTGAGCCAGAGCGCGGCACATGTGGCGCGCACGATTGTCCGCATCGCCGAGCGCGGCCCCGCGCAGGTTACCCTGGCGCTGCCGGGCAAATTGGCGGCTCTGGCGCATGGCGTGTCTCCTGCGGCGGTGACCACGCTGCTGGCGCAGGTCGATCGCTTTTTGCCGCAGCCGCAGGCGGGAACCGGCGCCGAGGCGCGCTCGGGACGCGAAAGCTACAGCCCGTTTACCGTGCGCCTTGTCCGGCCCCTGGTGCACCGGGCCGGCAGCAAGCTCAATCAGACTTGAGTGGCCGGCGGCGTGCAAGAATCGGACGCGGAGACGGGCCCCGTTATCGGCCCGAATGTGGTAAAGTAATCACTTCCATAGCAATGAGAGAAGAACAGGAGCTCCGCCCCTAGCATGGCGACTACAGCAGAAGCGAAAACGACCCTCGTCGGCACCTACCGCATCCATCCCACCGATACCGGTTCCCCGGAAGTTCAGGTAGCCCTCCTCACCGACCGCATTGCCTACCTCACCGAGCATTTCAAAACCCACGCCAAGGACCATCACTCCCGCCGTGGCCTGTTGCTGCTCGTAGGCAAGCGTCGCCGTTTGCTCGACTATCTCAAGCGCGAGCATCCCGACCGCTACCGCGATTTGATCCATAAGCTGGGCCTGCGCAAATAACGCTGCGCGTTATTTGCGCCCTGCGAAGCCTTGGCGAAGCAGGGCCCCTTCTTTGGGCACACGCCCGGAAAGAGTCAAAATCTCATGCCATCCCGTGTCAGTGTTGAATTAGCCGGAGGGAAAACCCTTACCCTCGAAACCGGAAAAATCGCCAGGCAGGCCGGCGGTGCCGTCGTCGTCCGCCTCGGCGACTCCATGGTGCTGGCCACCGCGACCAGCGCCCATCAGCCGCGTGAGGGGATCGACTTTTTCCCGCTCACGGTTGACTATCGCGAGTATACCTACGCCTCGGGACGCTTTCCCGGCGGCTACATTAAGCGCGAAGGCCGGCCTACGGAAAAAGAAGTTCTCACCAGCCGTCAGATCGACCGTCCCATTCGTCCCCTGTTTGCCGATGGTTTTCGCAACGAAACCCAGATCATTGCCCTGGTGCAGTCCGCCGATCAGGAGAACGATCCCGATGTGCTGGCCCTCACCGGCGCCGGTTCGGCGCTGCACATTTCCGACATCCCGTTTCCGCAGGCGCTGGCGGGCGTGCGAGTCGGCTATGTCGATGGCAACTACATCTGCAACCCGACCTACGCGGAAAGGCGCGACAGCCAACTGAACATTGTCGTTGCCGGAACAGCGGAAGGTATCTCCATGGTCGAAGCCGGTGCCCTGGTGGTCAGTGAAGAAGTTGTGGTCGGGGCCATCGAATTCGGTCACGAGCAAATCAAGAAGATCCTCGCCGGCATCGAACAGCTGCGCAAGGAAGCGGGTGCGCCCAAGCGCGTGGTCGCGCCGGTCGTTACCGACGAAGCCTTCTACAAGAAGCTGTTCTCCCAATACGGCGCCCGGCTCACCGGCGCCCTCGACACCAAAGCCCATCCCAAGGCCGAGAGCGGCAGCCTCGCCCGGGCCGTCGAAGTCGAAGCCATGGCGGCCATCCCCGCCGAGGATGCCGCCCTCAAGCTCCAGACCAAGAAATATTTCGAGCTCATGCGCGAGCGCATCTTCCGCACCGCCCTGCTCGATGATCGCCGCCGCCCCGACTCCCGCAAGTTCGACGAGATCCGCGCCGTATCCTCCGAGGTCGGCCTGCTGCCGCGCACCCACGGCTCGGCGCTGTTCACGCGCGGCGAAACCCAGGCGATGGTCACCGTTACTCTGGGCACCAAGGAAGACCAGCAGCGCATTGAAACCATCGAAGGTGAAGGCCACAAGCGCTTCATGCTGAACTATAACTTCCCGCCGTTTTCGGTCGGCGAAGTTGGCTTCATGCGCGGTCCCGGACGGCGCGAAATCGGCCATGGCGCACTCGCCGAGCGCAGCCTGCTTTCCCAGCTTCCCGAGGATGGCACCTTCAACTACACCATCCGCGTCGTCAGCGACATCCTGGAATCGAATGGTTCCAGCTCGCAGGCCACCGTCTGCGGCGCCTCACTCGCGCTCGCCGATGCCGGCGTGCCCATGAAAGCGCCCGTCGCCGGTATTGCCATGGGTCTGGTGAAGGAAGGCGAGAAGTACGCCATTCTCACTGACATCGCCGGGGCCGAAGATCATTACGGCGACATGGACTTCAAAGTCGCCGGAACCCGCGAGGGCATCACCGCTCTCCAGATGGATATCAAAATCCCCGGCGTCACATCGAAGATCATGGCCGAAGCCCTCGATCAGGCGAAACGCGGACGGCTCTTCATC
>JBOGKK010000283.1:0-2675 GCA_050745425.1 Terriglobales bacterium | reverse complement strand
CAGTGCCGCCTGCTCCTGCGTGTGGCGGCGGAGCGAGCCGGTGGCCGGACTGGAGCTCTCGTGGCGCGCCACGCGGGCGAGCGCGACCGAGTCGGGCAGAAGCGCCTGCAGCCGCGGCGCGATGTAGGTCCACGCCCCCATGTTCTCCGGCTCTTCCTGCACCCAAAGGCAATCCGTCATCTGCGGGTACCGCGCCAGCTCGCGTGCAATCGCTTCACCCGGGAACGGATAAAGCTGCTCCACCCGGATGATCGACGGCGCAGCTGCTTTCTTCGCCTTGCGTGCCTTCGTGAGGTCGTAGTAAATCTTGCCCGAGCACAGCAGCACCCGCTTGCTGCCGGCAGGCGCTTCCGCATCCCCAATCACCGTCTGAAAGCCGCCGGACGTAAAGCTCGCAAACGTCGAAGTCACTTCCGGGTGCCGCAGCAGACTCTTCGGCGTCATCAGCACCAGCGGCCGCCGCGGCCGCCGCATCCCCTGATCGCGCAGCAGATGGAAGTACTGCGCCGCCGTGGTGCAGTTGGCAATGCGCCAGTTGTTGTCCGCCGACAATTGCAGAAAGCGCTCCAGCCGCGCGCTTGAATGCTCCGGCCCCTGTCCCTCATAGCCGTGCGGCAGCAGCAGCGTCAAGCCGCTCGACCGTTGCCACTTGGTTTCCGAGGCCGACAAAAACTGATCGATCACCACTTGCGCGCCGTTGGCGAAATCGCCAAACTGCGCCTCCCACAACACCATCGCCGTGGCGTGGGACATGGCATAGCCAAACTCGAAGCCCATCGCCGCCTCTTCCGACAGCAGGCTGTCGTAGATCTCGACCGGACGCTGCGCCGGGTCGAGATGCGCCAGCGGGATGTACACCTCGCCGCTTTCGTAGTCATACAGCAGCGCATGACGCTGGCTGAACGTCCCGCGCCCGGTGTCCTGCCCGCTCAGGCGCACCGGCACGCCTTCCAGCGCCAGCGAGCCCAGCGCCAGTGCTTCGGCCAGCGACCAGTCGATGCTGCCGCGTTCGGCGACCGCTTTTTGCCGCTTGCTAATGAAGCTTTTGAGCTTAGGGTGCAGGTGAAAGCCGCTCGGCAACGCCGTCAATCGCTCGCCGATTTGTGCCAGCGTAGCCTCCGCAACCGGCGTTTCCGGCGTGTACGCCTGCGGCGGTTCGCCTTCAGCCGCCGCCGGCGCCACCGGCTGTGAAGCCGACTGGCTCAGCGCTTCCCGCGTCGCCTGGCGCTCCGCTTCCGCCTCCTGCTCGCTCAGCAATCCTGCCTTGACCAACTCCGCCGCATACAGCACCCGCACCGACGGATGCTGATCAATGTTGCGGTACATCACCGGCGACGTCAGGCTGGGATCGTCGGCTTCGTTATGTCCGTGCCGGCGATAGCAAACGATATCAACCACCACATCCTTGTGAAACTGGCGCCGGTACGCGTAGGCCAACTGCGTCGCCCGCACCACCGCTTCCGGGTCGTCGCCGTTCACGTGAAAAATCGGCGCCTGAATGGTCCGCGCAATGTCCGTGCAGTACAGCGATGACCGCGCGCCCGCCGGCGAAGTCGTAAAACCAATCTGGTTGTTGACCACGATGTGCAGCGTACCGCCGGTACGATAGCCGCCCAACTGCGACAGATTCAAGGTCTCGGCCACCACCCCCTGGCCGGCAAACGCCGCATCGCCGTGAATCAGGATCGGAATGACGTACTGCCCGCGCTCGTCGCCCGAACGCCCGAGCAAGTCCTGCCGTGCCCGCGTGCTGCCCTCCGCCACCGGATCGACCGCTTCCAGATGGCTGGGGTTGTTGATCATTTCCACCGGCAGGCGCTGCCCCTCGGGGTTGGCATGCGCGCCGCGCGCGCCAATGTGGTATTTCACGTCGCCCGATCCCTCGACGCTCTCCGGATCCTGATCTTCGAACTTCGAGAACATCTCGCTCATGCTCAACCCAAGCACGTTCACGAGCACATTCAGCCGCCCCCGGTGCGCCATGCCCAGCACGACTTCCTGCGCGCCGTCGTCCGCAGCCAGGTTCAAAAAGACGTCGAATGCGGCGATCATCGCTTCCGCGCCTTCCACCGAAAAGCGCTTATGCCCTACGAAGCGCGCCTGCAGCAGATGCTCGAACTCCTCCGCCACGGTCAGCTTCGCCAGCACCCGCCGTTTCTGTTCGCTGCTCAGGCCGCGCTGGTCTTGAAACGGTTCCATATGCTCCTGCAGCCACAGCCGCTCTTCCGGCCGCTGCAGGTGCATGAATTCCAGCGTGAGCGTGCCGCAATAGGTGGCCCGCAGCACGTGCAGAATATCGGCCAAGCTGCACGTCGGCGCCGCGTTGGCCTCGCGGCCCGCCAGCGGACACAGAAACTGCTGCTGCATGTCGGCCGCACCCAGTCCGTAGTGCTCCGGATCCAGTTCCTCATGTGGCTTGGCGACCTGCAACCGCAACGGATCCACGTTGGCCAGCAGGTGTCCGCGCACCCGGAAGGCGTGCACCAGTTGAAATACCGACGCTTGTTTGCGCACCGATTCCAAATCCAGCGCGCCGCCTGCGGTTGTCCTGGATGCCACGACCGGCGCCACTGCAGGCGATGACGCCGCAGCGCCCGCAATGGCCGGCGCCAGCAGGACAACCGGTGCCGTCGTTACACCCAGGTCCTGGTAAATGCGGCCGTAGAACCCATCCG
>JBOGKK010000282.1:0-7479 GCA_050745425.1 Terriglobales bacterium | reverse complement strand
GGCCTCCAGCCCATGTACCATCGCCCTGATGACGATCTCGCCCATCTCGATGTCGGTCTGATGACCGCCGCCATCACTTCCATGATCAAGCCCATTCGCAACCTGCTGAATTCCAGCTTCGTTCCCGCCTGGAATCCCGGCGGCCAGCCCAAATCCGGCCAGCGCTGCCACTAAAATCCAGCTTCTCAGCGCCTCAGCCCGTCAGCCCGGCTCCCAGCTGAGAAGCTGACGAGCTGACCAGCTGACCAGCTGTTTTTTTCGGAACTCCGCGCCCGGTCCCCTGCGTATAGCTTCTATATGCGCGAATTGAAGCTCGCTTTCCGCCGCCTGGCCCATGAACGCGCCTTCGCCCTGGTGGCGATTCTCACCCTGGCGGTCGGCATTGGCGCCAATACCGCCATTTTCTCCATTGTCGACGGCGCTCTGCTGCGCCCGCTCAATTTCCCACAGCCCCAGCAGCTCGTCTTCCTTGCCCAGTCCATCCCCCAGTTCACCAGCAAGTATCCCTATTTCCCGGTCAATGCCCGTTCCTACCACCAGTGGTTGCAACACTCGAAACTGCTCACCAACGCGGGCCTCGTGCAGCCTGACAGTTGGGTGCTGACCAGCGCTGGCAGTGCGCCCCGCCAAGTCTACGGCGTCGACGTCTCCGCCACTATGTTGCCCACCCTCGGTGCCACGCCCGAGCGCGGCCGCAACTTCACCGCCGCCGAGGATAAGCCCGGCAAGACGCACGAAATCATCATCTCCGACGCTTTCTGGCGCAGCGAGTTCCACGCCGATCCCGCCATCCTCGGCAAGACCGTCGATCTCAATGGACACCCTAACGTCATCGTCGGCGTCATGCCGGCCTCGCTCGACTTCCCCAACCTCAGCCAGCTCATGCCTATGTTCGGCACCTCGGCCGACCACTCCGTCCAGATATTTCAGCCCGCGGGTATCGACTTCGCCAATCAGCAAAACGTCGGCAACTTCAACCAACTCGTCTTCGCCCGCAAAAAGCCCGGCGTCACCGATGCTCGCCTGCGCGCCGAGCTGAACGTAATCGAAGCCAACTTCCTCGCCGCCACCCACGCTCCCGCCCACCTTACCGTCAACACCGTTGTGATTCCTCTGCGCGATCAAATCGTCGGCAGCAGCGGTTTCGGCCTTTGGCTCCTGTTGGCCGCCGTCGGTGCGATTCTGTTGATCGTCTGCCTCAATCTGGCGAACCTGCTCCTGGTCCGCGTCCACGGACGCGGCCACGAGCTCGCCATTCGCGTCGCCCTCGGCGCCGGCAAAGCCCGCCTGGTGCGTGAAACCGTACTCGAAGGCATAGTGCTCGCCGCCATCGGCGGCATCATCGGCATTGTCGCCGCCTGGGCCGCGCTGCGCTGGCTCGTCCATGCCGCTCCCGCCGGCATCCCGCGTCTCGTCGAAATCGGCATCAACCCCGTCGTCCTCGCCTTCGCCATCGTGCTGGCCTTGCTCTGCGGCGTGATCTTCAGCCTCTGGCCCGCGCTGCGCTCGGCCAACACCGATCCCCAGTCCGCCCTGCGCTCCGGCGGACGCAGCGCCAGCGACTCCGGCAAAGGCATGCGCACCCGCTCCTGGCTGGTCGGCGCACAAACCTTTCTCGCCGCGCTCCTGCTCATCGTCGCCGGATTGCTCGCCGCCAGCTACCTCGCGCTGCTCGGCGTCAACAAGGGGTTCCAGGAGCAGCACGTGATCGAGACCAGCATTGTCTGGCCTGGCAATCACGCCCAGCGAGCCGCTTTCTATCACGGCGTGCTCGATAAGCTCTCCTCGCTTCCCGGTGTGCAGGCCGTTGGCCTGATCGACAATCTCCCCACTCAGGGCACCAGCAATACCGACCTGCTTTCGCGTCCCGGCGACACCCGCCCGCTCGTCGATCGTCCCCTCTCGGTGTACAGCTCCATCAGCCCCGGCTATTTCCAGGCCGCCGGCATCAACATGCTCCGCGGACGCACCTTTACCGATGCCGAAGTCGCCTCGGCCCTCCAGGCCGCTCTCGCCCCCGCCAATCAAAGCAATAAACCCGTCGATCTGACCCAGGGCTTCGGCGCCGGCCCCAGCATGGCCGCCGTCGTCTCCGCCACCACCGCCGCCGAGCTTTGGCCCGGCCAAAATCCCATCGGCAAAATCTTCCGCAATGCCGACCCGCACGGCCCCATTTTTCACGTCATCGGCGTCGCCGCCGACGTCCGCACCATGGGTCTTGAAAAAAAGCCCGGCCTGCAAGTCTATCTGCCCTACACCTGGAACGAACCCGGCGGTGTCGCCATCGCCCTGAAAACCAACGCACCGCTTTCCGCCCTCGCCCCGCGCATCCGCAGCACCGTCTGGAGCGTCCAGCCCGCCGCCGCCGTGACGAAAGTCGAGTCCCTCTCCAGCGTCATCAGTGCTTCCGTCGCGCCCCGCCGTTTCCAGATGGCGCTGGTCATCGCCTTCGCCCTCTGCGCTCTGTTCCTCGCCGCCCTCGGCATCTATGGCGTCATCGCCTACTCCATCGAGCGCCGCGCCGGCGAAATCAGCATCCGCATGACCATGGGCGCCCGCGCCAGCCATCTCGTCGGCATGGTGATGCGCCGGGGCCTCACGCCCGTCCTCGCCGGCCTCATCCTCGGCATCATCGCGGCGCTGGCTTCCGGCCAGCTCCTCGCCAGCCTCCTGTTCGGCGTCCACGCCGCCGACCCGGCTGTGATCCTGATCGTGTCAGCGGTGCTGCTCGCCATCGGCGCCCTCGCCTGTGCCCTCCCCGCCCGCCGCGCCACCCGCATCAACCCCGTCAGCGCGCTGCGGAGCTGATGTCAGTGCAAAACCACTTGTGGCTCTAATGCCTGGTGAAGCCGCACGCAACCGCCCGAAGCCTGCTGCGCCTGCGCTGTTTTTGCTCTATGTGCTCCCAACGGTGGCTGGCTTCCCATGCCTTGCGCGCGGTCGGGACTTTCGCATCTGCCGAGGACGGCGCACGGGTTTTTCCCTCAGCGTCTGCCACCCTTTCGGATCGATCAACTTCGTCAAATTTACCGGGTTGATTCGCAGCGGCCCGTAAGCGCCGTCGCTCGTGATCGATTGAACGGCTGCCCGGATGAACGGGAACAGTATTACCGGACCGTTGACCTTGGTGAAGCTATCAAGCTGCTCCGGGCTTCCGTCAGCGGTTGAAAACACGCCGGCCACTGTGATCGCTACATCATAGGGCAGCGCTGCCGGTAAAAATCGTACTCGCACGCGCAATACGGCACGCCTTCCATCATCCAGCGCTCCCTGCTTCAGCTCGATTTCCATCCCATCATGACCCGGTTTCTGCCCGACTTCGCCCACCTCGGAAAGGTCCCGAAAGCTCGCTTCCACTACGGTAAACTTGTCAAAGCTGAAGCTGGGTTGGACCTGTGCTAGCGCGCTGCTCCCCGCCTCGCACCCGGCTGCCTTGGCTGTATCGGCCATAACTACACCCCCTGGGCGGCCGCGGCAGTATCACTGCTCTGCAGCGGCGCGCCTTGCAAACAAATCGGCTCCTCGGCCGTACTTTCCCACCCGGCGACCATCATCGTGCCTTTTTCGTCTGCATGCCATTGCACTCCCCTAAAACTCACCCCGTCATCCCACCACGCCGGGAAACGAGGTGAGCGCATCTCCGCCGGCTCGATGGACAAGCGACAGCGTCCCCGCAGCGCCTCAATCAGGCGTTGCAGAGTCTCGATCGTGACGTTGGCCTCACCGCTCTCAATGCGTGCCACCGCCGATTGGCTCGTCCTCGCGCGCTTTGCCACCTCCGCCTGTTTCATCCCGCGCACTCGCCGCAGCCGGATGAGGTTTTCGGCAACGTGAAACGCTACCTCGTTGTCCCAGGCAAGTTGGAACTCCGCACTGCCATAGTGCCGGTCAGGGGAGAGGAAATTTGCAGCAATCGATAGTGCCGTTGAGTAGCTGGAAACGCTCTGTCTGTGCTTTGCTCGCGTCGTTCGGATTTTCCTTCCACTGTTTTTTGCACTTCGCATGTAGGTAGATGAACCTTTTCTGTCCTTCATCGGCATGAAAATAAAGCCTCCAGCACGTCGGTTTACACTTCAGCAGCCAAACACCCTCAAACGCCGTTCCCGCAACCAGTGGACTCATTTCTGATTTTGCCTCCGGCCATCCATGGGTTTGAAGCAATCTCATCTTCGTCAGCACTGGCACCGGAAGCTGCCCGGAAGCGCACAGCGACTCACGGACCGGATGCCGGAGCGTGCCTGCAGATCGAATTTCGATTTCAAAACTGCGCCATGCTGCTGAGATGCTCGCCGCACTGCGCTGTTTGCCCATATACCTTAAGAAGTATACCCGAATGGGTGCTGCCTACTCCGCCACTTCCGCCAGCGCGAAAAAGCTGTCGACGTCTTCCGCCTTCCCCGTTCGCCGAAACCCCGGCAGACTCGCCAGAAACACCTTCCCGTACGCCTTCGTCGTGATCCTCCGGTCCAGCACCGCCAGCACCCCCCGGTCGCGTTTCGAGCGAATCAGCCGCCCCAGCCCCTGCTTCAAGCTCAGCACCGCCTCGGGCAATTGAAACTCCCCAAACGCATTCCGCCCCTCGTCCCGCAGCATCGCAATCCGCGCCGCCACCACCGGATCGCTCGGCGAGGCAAACGGCAGCCGGTCAATAATCACCAGGCTCAACTGCTCGCCCGGCACATCCACGCCCTGCCAGAAGCTGCTCGTCGCCACCAGCACCGCTCCCGGCGTGGTCCGAAACCGTTCCAGCAGCTTGTGCCGCGGCGCACTCCCCTGCACCAGCAGCGGATACTCAATCCGCCCGCTCAGATACTTCTCAAACGCCTGCATCTGCCGCACGCTCGTCGACAACACAAACGCTCGCCCCCGCGAGGCCTCCAGCAGCCGCACTATTTCCTCGCCCGCCGCCTGCGTAAATTCCGCCGCATTCGGTTCCGGCAAATGCTCGGGCAAATACAGCAGCGCCTGCTTCTCGTAGGCAAACGGCGACGCCACCATACACTCGTGCGCGTGCTCCAGCCCCAGCCGCCCCCGCACGTACGCGAAGCTGTCTTCCACGGTCAGCGTCGCCGAGGTCAATATCACCGTGTCGGTCACCTCAAACAGCAGCTCGCGGATCCGCTGATCCACCTGAATCGGCGACGCCTGCACGAACACCCCGCGCCCCCGCCGCTCCACCCAATACACCACACCCTTTTCTTCGCTCTCCATTAAATACGCCAGCTTCTTGCGCACGTCGGCCAGCCGCCGCAGACACATATGGATCTCTTCCGGCTTGTCCTCGATCGCATCCAGGCCGCTGGCGATGTAGTTCACTCCGTTTATGAACCCGTCGTACAGCTCCTCGTGCTCAATCAGAAATGCCTCGCGGTCCGTAAGCGGTCTACGCCCTTCGCTCTGCCCCAGCCACACGAACAGCTTTTGCGCCACCAGTCGCCAGCGTTCGATCCTCTGCTCCAGCTCCGGGGATGCATGTCCGCTCCTGCGCAGTGTGATCGCCACATCCCGCGCCAGATCCTCGACCTGCAGGTTGCTCACCCCCACCCCGAAGTACTGTGCCGCCGCGCTCTCGATCTCATGCGCTTCGTCAAACACCACCGCTTCATACGGCGGCAGTACGCCCGGCAAATCCTGCCCCTTCAGCATCAAATCGGCAAAGAACAAGTGGTGATTCACCACCACCAAATCCGCTTCTGCCGCCCGCTGCCGCAACCGCGTCAAAAAGCAGTCTTCATACAAGGGGCACTTCGATCCCGTGCAGGTTTCCTTGCGTGCGCTCAGATGTCCCCACAGCGGCGCGTTCTCGGCCATAAACTCCAGCTCGGCCTGATCACCCGTTAGGCTCGTTTCCGCCCATTGCCGGATGGCCCGATACTGCTCCAGCTCGTCCAGCTCCAGCAGTGCCGGTTGCGCTTCCAGTCCGCGAATCTTATGCAGGCACCCATAGTTCTGCCGCCCTTTCACCGTGACCACGTTCAGCTCGCGCCCCAGCGCTTTCGCCAGCAACGGCACGTCTTTTTGGACAAGCTGTTCCTGCAGGTTCTTGGTCCCGGTCGACAGCAGCACCCGGCGCCCGCTCAGCAGCACCGGCAGCAGATAGGCCAGCGTTTTCCCGGTCCCGGTTCCCGCCTCCACCAGCAGGTGCCGCCGCTCGCTCAGCGCCTGCGCAACCTGCTGCGCCATATCGAGCTGCCCCGGCCGCTGCTCGTATCCCGCATGCGCTTTTTGCAACAGTCCTCCGCGTCCGAAAAACTGGTATAGCTTCGATTGCGCGGTTGCGGCCATTACCCAGTGTAAAATGGACGTTTATGGCCAAGCCACCGTCATCGCAAAAGCCCCGGCACAACGGCAAGCCGCCCAAGCCCGCCAAACCCGCCTCGGCTCGTACGGCTCGCACAAGCGGTGCGAAAAGTCCCAAAAGCACCAAAAGTGCCAAAAATGGCGGCACCAAACCGGCACTGAAGTCCAAACCTCAGCCCAAAGCCAACCCCACCCCACCCAGCAAGGCGGCTAAACCCTCCAAAGCCGACGATCAAAAGTCCCGCCAGCAAGCCGAGCTCGAGTCGAAACTCCTGCACATGATCTCGGAAGAAATGGCGATCGAAGAGGCCGAGCTCACCCCCGATGC
The DNA here is from genome assembly GCA_050745425.1 of Terriglobales bacterium. GTDB lineage: Bacteria > Acidobacteriota > Terriglobia > Terriglobales > SCQP01 > SCQP01. The sequence continues at coordinate 851 of JBOGKK010000282.1, read as the reverse complement.
TTCCTTCAAAGAGGATCTCAATCTCGACGAAATCGATGTCGCTGAGCTCCTCATGCAGTCCGAGTCTCAATTCGGCGTGCATCCGTTCAATGAGTCCGATTGGGAAGCGTGTGCGACCGTCGGCGAGTTTCTGGTGCTGGTCGGCAAGCGCGTCGATGCCAAGCGCGGCCGCAAGGCTGGGAGAGCCTGATTGCCCGCCCCGCGATCCCGTAAGAAAAAGTCCCACCACATCCCCAGGGGGCTGGCCATTATCATCGTCATCGTGGTCGTGGCTGCCGTGCTGTTTTTCTCTCTCCACGGCGGTTCCTGGCGGCATTTCCGCACCGATCTGTTTGGCCGCCATTCCCACAGTGCCATCGTGAACCGCCCCTGCCTCCAGCCCCTGCCCACCCTCAGCGGCGGCGCCGTTGCCGCTTCGCGTGCGGCCAAATTCGCCACCGTCGAACAGCTCGACCAGCTCGATCAGCTCAATTCCAGCCCCGGCGAGGCGCAGCGCCGGGTTGGGGCTACGGGCCCCCAACCCGGCGCGAGCCTAAGCGGGACGCGCGGCAAAGCCGCGCTGGGGCCCGCGCCAAACAGTGCCCCCGTCTATCGCGTCCAGGCTCGTTTGCTGGGCTTGCAGCAGCAGGGCAATGAGGTCCGCCTCGAGCTCGGCTCGCTGGTGAACCCCAAACTCACCTTGTATGCCTACATCCCCGCCACCGGCTGCGGTGCCACGCAAGAGGACACAGCCCTCTACGAAGAGCTGCGCGAAGTCGTCGACCTTCAGTTCGGCCCCATCAAGTCCACTCTCACTTCTCCCTCCCAACCCACCCGCGTCGTCGCCATCGGCGCTCTTGTCGCCGGCGCTC
>JBOGKK010000281.1:0-3111 GCA_050745425.1 Terriglobales bacterium | reverse complement strand
GAGTTGGACACCACGGCGCCGGTGGCATCGGCGCGCAAGGGCACGGAGACGCCCAGCGCCTGCAGGCCCTGCGCGTTTGAGAACACATCACTCACTGCCGGCGTAAAAGGTTCGCCGCTATCGGCGGTGAACGCACCGGTGAACTGCCAGTCTCCGAGCGCGGAGCTCCAGAACGATGAACGGTCGCCCCAGCGGTGATTGAGTCCGTAAGGGAGCTGCCACTCGTAGGTGAGGTTGAAACGCTGGGTCTGGTTGCCGCTGGAAAGCGCCCATTCGCCATCGAGGTCGAGATCGTTCTGCGCGATCGATCCATTCTGGCCGCCGCCGCCGCCGATCTGGGAAGCATCGTCCATCATTTTGGAATAGGTATAGGTGGCGCGCAGGCCCACGCTCTGGCTGAGACGGCGGCTGAGGATCAGGCTACCGCCGTTATAGAGTGAGTTGCCGCCGGTGGTGTCATAGAGAAAGGGCGGCAGGTTGGAATTGAGCAAACCGGTGGGCGTGCGGTTGGGCGCGCGCAACTGATCGAGATGAATGCCGCGGGCACCGCTGTAATCAAGGTTGACCACCCAGACCCGAGCAACGGTGCGCTGCACATCGAGATCCCACAAATAGGAATAGCCGACCTGGTAGTTGGGGTTGATGCCGTAGGTATTGACGGCGGTGCTGGCGCCGCTGAAGCCATTGGTGAGGCTGAGCGGAACGGTCGCGGTGCCGAGGTTGGCTTGATTCACGATGAACGGAGATTGGTAGGCGAGCGCGGTGGCGATGTTGGCGTACGCGCCGGTGTTGTAGGCCATGCCGAAACCGCCGGTCACGATCATGTCGGCCCAGGAGCGCCAGGCGAAACCCAAGGTTGGGCGGAAATGGCCGTACTGAGGATGGACGATGGTATCGGGAACGCCGGTCTGGCCAGCCACGACGGGAGTAACGGAGCTGAAGCCCGGGCCGACGAGCAAATTCGTCAGCCGGTTGTCGAGTTCGGAATAGGGCGAGATGTACTCCCAGCGGGCACCGTAGCTGAGCGTAAAATCGCCGAGCGCCTGCCAGTTGTCATTGAAATAGAAGTCGGGCTCAATCTGGTGGAAATAGAAGACGCCACCGCCAAAGCGTTCGGAGGTTTGCTGAGGCATGCCGAGCAGGAAGTCGGCAAAATCATAACCGCTGTACTGGCCGTCGAAGCTGAAGACACCGTTCGGTGCGGGATCGGTATCGGGATTGTTTTGCAGCCAGCGGAAGTCGCCGCCGAAGCGGATATTGTGGCGTCCCATGCGGCGGATCATGCCATCGCTGAGGGAGGTGGTCTGGCTGCGGACAAAGTTGGGCGAATCGTCGCGGAGAGAGGTCAGGCCGGAGGTGGTGAAATCGAGCGTGGGCAGGCCCCAGGCGTTGGCATCCTGCGAGACACCCTGGATGCCGGCCTGCGCGGCGACGTTACGGACGCTGGCGTACAGGTTGCTGGCGTCGATGCGGTTGCGGTTATAGGTCAAGCTGAACATGTTGGTCCAGCCGAGCAAGGGTTGCGAATAGCCGAGACGAGCGTTGATGCCGCGCGTATTGGTCAGGCCGGCAACGTAGGGGTAGAACACACCGGGCTGATTTTCATGACCACCCTCGTAGTTCAGGCTGAAGGTCAGGTTGCGGCCGCGGCGGAAAAAGCCGCGTCCGCCGCCGGAGGCCGAGGAGCCGAAGCTATGGTTCACGCGCACGGAGATACGATTGCGGGTACTCAGCGAATTGATGGTGTTGCTGTAGTTGAAATCACCGACGGCGCCGGGAGTGGGCAGCGGCATGAACGCCAGCAGCGCGGTAGCGGCCGAGGAAATGTCACCGGGGGAAATGGTGTTTTCGTTATAGGGCTGGCCGGTTTTGGGGTTGGTGATGGTAATCGGGGCGCCATTGGGGGCCGAGAGACCCTGGAAATCGCCCTGGCGTTCGAGCCCCGTAGGGACCAGTGCGCTGACGGTACTCAGATTGGCATCGTGGGCGCCGCTGTAGCTGAAAAACAGATGGGTTTTGCCGTGATCGTTGAAAAGATGGGGAATGACGAGCGGGGTGCTGACCGAAGCCGAATACGACTGATCGGCGGCATTGGGGGGATGCGAGGTCGCCGAAGTTCCATTAATGCTGTCGGGCAGGGCGTTGAGGGAGGAATCGGCAAGCGAATAGCTGATGCTGCCATGAGGCTGGTTGAAGCGGCTCTGGAAGTTGCGGAAGCTGAAGCGGCCACCGCCGAAGCCACCGCCGCCGCGTCCGCCAAAACCACCGCGGCCGCGGCCGGTGGGGGCACCGGGGATGCCGCCGTTGGCACGTAGCAGGGAGGCAATCTGGCGGCCGTTCATGGGGCGCTCGTCCTGACTGGCGGCGCCAGCGACGACGGTGGAATCGGTGGCGGTGGCATCGCTCATGCCGGCGATGCCACTCTGGTCGGCACCAGCATTGGCATTGCCGGTGATCTGGCCGGTCTGGCTGATCGCGAGTTGCTGGTAGTTTTGCCCGGACGCGCCCGGACGGCTTGTCCGAAGCGGCTTTGGCATCGGGGCAGACGGCGATGAGAGTGATACGGACTTGGCGAGCGCAGTCGTTGCTCCAGAAGCCAAAACCAAAGCCAACTGCAAGGGTGGCGAGACGGCGCCCGCGGAGGGAACGGTCACCTCGGTCTTGACCGGGGCAAAGGCGAGCATTTGCGTCTGGATGTCAAACTCGCCAGGATGGGCGACGCGCGCGGTGAAGCGGCCGGATTCATCGGTGGTGGTGACGTAATGCTGGCCGGAAGCGGGATCGATGACGGTAACGGTCACGCCGGGGATGGCCAAGCCGTCAGCTTCGACACGACCCGAGATCCGGGCGCTAAAACCGGGCTTGACGGGCTTGGGCGGCGGGGCGGTTTGGCCGGCCAGGGGGAGAACGGCAAACAGGGAGGCGGCAAAGAGCAGATGACAAAACCGTTGCGGCGAACGCATAGAACCCTCGTGGCTCGAATGGACACTTATACGCTGGGGCAAGGCACCGGTTACCGCGCAACCATTGACTGGCGCGGGGCCTGGCGTGGCTGCGCCACGCCACCCGCTTGACGCTCGGCAGGGCTGGGGGCCCCGGGAGCCCCAGCCC
>JBOGKK010000280.1:0-2070 GCA_050745425.1 Terriglobales bacterium | reverse complement strand
TGGTTGATCACGGGTGCTTCTCGCGGCTTTGGCCGCATCTGGGCAGAAGCCGCGCTTCGGCGTGGCGATAACGTCACCGCCACCGCGCGCAAGCGGGACGACATTGCGGAGCTCCAAGAGCGCTTCGGCGATGCCGTTCTGCCGCTGGCGCTCGACGTCACTGATGCGGAGCAGGTGCCGCAGGTGGTGCAGCAGGCGTACCAACATTTCGGCAGACTCGATGTTGTTGTCAACAACGCCGGCACCAGCCTTTTCGCAGCGACCGAGGAGGCGAGTGATGAGCAGATCCGCGGCCTGTTCGACGCGAACTACCTCGGCATGGTCCGCGTGCTGCGGGCGGCCCTGCCGCTGCTGCGGAAGCAGGGGAGTGGACACATCCTCGGAGTTTCGAGCGGACTGGGGATCACGGCACTGCCGCTCATCGGCTTCTACTCTGCGACGAAATGGGCGGTCGAGGCGCTGCACGAGAGCCTGGCGATGGAAGTGGGCCAATTCGGCATCAAAGTGACTCTGGTTGAACCGGGAGCTTACGCAACCGACTTCGGCAGCACCGGGGATGTCGCGGATGCTCTGGGACCTTACGCGGAGTTCCGGAAGCAGTTTGTAAGCCGTCTTGTCAGCGTGGAACGCGGCGACCCCGAGGCCACGGCAGAGGCCATTCTCAAGCTGGTGGATGCGGAGAATCCCCCGCTGCGCGTCGCGCTCGGCACTTGGATTTTGCCGCGGGCGCGGGAGGCGTATGCAGCACGCCTGGCAACGTGGGAAGCGTGGGAGGAGGTGTCGAACGCGGCGATGGGCGAGCCGCAGCGTACGGAGGCACGGATCGAGCAATGGCTGGGCAGAAGCGCCTGAGCGGGCTTGTTTTTATTGGCGCGGGCCCCTGCGCCACGCGACCCGCTTACGCGCGGCCGGGCCGGGGCCCCGGAGCCCCAGCCCGGGGGCGTTATGCTTGGGGAAGTATTGCCAAACGAGGAATGACCCATGCGCTTCGCCATGCTCATTTATGAAACGCCGGAGGCGTTCGCCTCGCGCGACCGCGAGGATCCAGAACCGTACCGCGCCGCCTGGCGTGTCTTCTACCAGGCGATGGTGGCCGCCGGCGTCCATGTTGGCGGTGATCCACTCGACCTGCCGCGTACCGGCGCCACGGTCCGCGTCACGGACGGCAAGCGGCACGTGCAGGACGGCCCGTATGCCGACACGAAGGAGCAGTTGGCGGGCGTGTCGTTTCTGGAACTGCCGTCGCTGGAGGAGGCCATCGCATGGGCGGCGCGCTGTCCCGCTGCCGCCATGGGCGCGGTCGAAGTCCGTCCGCTGGCGCCCGAGCCCAAGCGCCGCATCACCGAAACAGCATGAATGCCGGCGGCCAGGCCGAGGCCCACCGCGCGGTTGAGCGTGCAGCCCGGACCGCCTACGGCCGGCTGACCGCTTATCTGGCCGCCCGCGCGCGCGATCTGGCCGCCGCCGAAGACGCGCTGGGCGATGCCCTGCTGGCTGCGCTGCGCACCTGGCCGCACGACGGCGTACCCGCCAATCCCGAAGCCTGGCTGCTGACCGCGGCGCGCAACGCGCTGACCGATGCCCTTCGCCACCGCCGCGTGATGGCGGCAAGCGAACCGGCGCTGTTGCACCTCTACGGCGGTGCGCAAGCGGCATCCGAGAGCACAGCGTTTCCCGACGAGCGCCTCAAGCTGCTCTTCGTTTGTACCCACCCCGCCATCGATCCTGCGGCGCGCGCCCCGCTGATGCTGCAAATCGTGCTCGGCCTCGACGCCGCCGTTATTGCGCCGGCGTTTCTGGTCTCGCCCGCCGCCATGAGCCAGCGTCTCGTGCGGGCCAAGGTACGCATCCGCGACGAAGGTGTGCGCTTCGATCTGCCCGCGCCGCAGGAGCTGCCCGAGCGCCTGGACGCCGTGCTGGAGGCGGTCTACGCCGCCTTCGGTCTGGGGTGGGACGCTGTCGTCAGCGTTCCCGGCGCCGCCCGCCCGGCACTTATGCTGGCGGAAGAGGCCCTCTGGATCGCCCGCGACGTGCAGTGCCTGCTGCCCAGCGAGCCGGAAGCACTCGGAC
>JBOGKK010000279.1:0-6726 GCA_050745425.1 Terriglobales bacterium | reverse complement strand
GTGCTGCTGATTGCGGTGCGGCTGTTTCAGGGATTTTCAGTGGGCGGAGAATTCGTGGGCTCGGTTACTTATCTGGTCGAAACGGCCGCGCCGCAGCAGCGGGGCTGGGCGGGCAGCATCTCTAATCTCGGATCGACAGGCGGCATGCTGAAGGAGGCGGGAGTGTCCGCGATTGCACCGACCAGGGCCGGTCCGGCGCTGCTCGCCTCCTGGGCGTGGCGCATTCCGTTTCTGGCCGGCGGCGGTCTGGCTGTCGCCGGTGACTTATTGCGGCGTGGACTGCCGGAATTTGTGCCGCGCGTGGAGGCGGCGTCGGCCGCACCCCTGCGCCAGGCCCTGCGGCAGGCGCCGCGAACGATGCTGCTGGTGACGCTGTTCAGCTCCGGGTACGGCATTGCCGATTACCTCACCATGGTCTACCTGCCGGCGTATGCGCACTCGTTCGGGCATCTCTCCCAGGCGTTCGTGCTGCGGGTGAATACGGGCGGGCAGGCCTTGGCGCTGCTGCTGGTACCGCTGGCCGGCTGGTTGTCAGACTGGGCATTGCGGCGGCGCAGTATGCTGGCACTCGCGTTGACTCTGGAAGCCGTGGTGGGATGGAGCGCGTTCGCGCTGGCGCGTCAGAGTGGGAGCGGATTCTGGCTGGCGCAATTGCTGTTCGCGGGCCTGCTGGCGGTGGTGATGGGTGCGGCGCCGGCCATGCTGGCGGAACAGTTTCCGCCGGGATTTCGTGTTTCCGGCCACGCCGTCGCCTTTAACGTCGGCATTGGCGTGGCCGGAGGGACGGCGCCACTGATTGCCGTCGCACTGGTTCACGCCGCGGGCACGCCCATGGCCGCGGCCGCATATCTCATTTTCGCCGCCCTGCTCGCAGCGGCCGCGGTTTTGCTGTTGCCCGACCGCAGCCGCGAACCTCTGCCGGAGGATTAAAGGATGGCGGGTTCGCATCATTCGAAGCGAAGCGCTTCGATTGGATCGAGGCGGGCGGCCTTCTGCGCCGGATAAAACCCGAAGAAGATCCCGATGCCGGCGGAGAACAGAGCGGCCACGACGATGGAGGCGACCGATATATCGACTGGCCATTGTGCGATCGCGGAAATGATCCATGAGGTCGCGAGCCCGAAAACAATGCCAATGGCGCCGCCGGCAACGGCCAGCACCAGGGCTTCGATGAGGAACTGCCGCTGCACGTCGGCCTCGGTCGCTCCCACGGCCATGCGGATGCCGATCTCGCGCGTGCGTTCGGTGACCGACACCAGCATGATGTTCATGATGCCGATGCCGCCGACGAGCAGCGACACGCTGGCAATCGAGGCGAGCAGGATGGTCATGATGCTGGCGCTGGCATTGGCCACATCGGCATAGGCGGCGAGGTTCATGACGGCAAAATCGTCGGGTTGGCCGGCGCGGATACGATGCCGGCTGCGCAGCAAGCCGGTGATCTGCTGCTGGGCGGTCGCCGTTGCCTGATTGGAGACGGCGGAAACCGCAATGTTGCTGAGCCAGAAGTTGCCAGTGATCTTTTTTAACAACGTGGTGTAGGGGACATAAACGTTGTCGTCCTGATCGCGCCCCATGCCGCTTTGCCCCTTGGCGATGAGCGTGCCCACTATCTTGAAGGGAAGATTCTTGATGCGGATGGTCTTGCCCACCGGGTTGGCTCCATCGGGGAACAGGTTGTTCACCACGGTTGCGCCCAGCACGGCCACGTTGTTGGCATCGGAAACGTCCTGCAACGTAAAGCTCGTGCCCTGATCGAATTCCCAGGCACGGATATCAAAGTAACTGGGCTCGGTGCCGTTGATAGTCGTTCCCCAGTTGTTGGCATCGTAAACCACCTGTTCGCTGGCGGTGGCGCCTGCGGCGGCGGCGCGCACGGTGGGGACATCGGCAAGGATCGCCTGCTCGTCGGCGTAGGTCAGCGTTTTCGTCTGCCCCCAGCCCAAATGGACGGCTCCGGCCTGATGGCTGCCGGACTGGACGTAGAGCAGATTGCTGCCCATAGCCTGAATGCGCGCCTGCACCTGCTCGCTCGCACCCTGGCCGACGCCCACCATGGCAATCACCGCACCGACGCCGATGATGATGCCGAGCATCGTCAGCACCGAACGCATCTTGTTGCGCGTCAACGCCAGCATGGCCACACGCAGAACCGAAATGAGGTCCATGATTCAGTCCTCCTCCGCACCCAACTCCGGCAGCGTTTGCAGCACTGCGGTGGCCATCGTGGGATGGGACACGGGCTCATCGCGCCGGATGCGTCCATCCTTGAAGAACACAATCCGCGATGCGTACTGCGCAATATCGGGCTCATGCGTCACCAGAATGATGGTGATGCCGCGCTCATGGTTGAGGTGCTGAAAAATCGCCATGATCTCAATGCTGGTGCGGCTGTCGAGATTGCCCGTGGGCTCGTCCGCCAGCAGAATCGAGGGATTGTTCATCAGCGCACGTGCAATCGCCACGCGCTGCTGCTGGCCGCCGGAGAGCTGACTGGGATAATGATCCTCGCGATCGGCGAGACCGACGATGCGCAGTGCTTCGCGCGCGCGCTGCAGGCGCTCGGCGGCCGGCATGCGCGCATACAGCGCCGGCAGCTCGACGTTTTCGAGCGCGGTGGTACGGCTGAGCAGGTTGAAGCCCTGAAACACGAAGCCGAGTTTGCGGTTGCGGATATGGGCGAGCTCGGTTTTGTCGAGAGTGGAGACATCGACGCCATCGAGCTTGTAGGTGCCCTTCGTGGGCCGGTCGAGGCCGCCGACCAGGTTCATGAAGGTGGATTTGCCGCCGCCGGAGGCGCCCATGATGGCGACGAACTCGCCCTTGTGAATGACCACATCCACTCCGCGCAGCGCGTGGACCTGCACTTCACCCAGATCGTAGGTCTTGTGGACGCCTTCAATGGCGATGACTGGAGGGTTGCCGGTGTCGCACGTGGAGATCGCTTCGCTGCTCGTCATTACCTGTTGCATCGCTTGCCACCTTCCTTAACGTCCGGGGCGGCCGGCGGCGCCGGGCAGTCCGCCCGCCGCCTTTGCCAGCTCGCCGGTCACCACCTGATCGCCCGTCTTCAGTTGGCCTTGCAGCACCTGGGTGATCGCCGTGTTGGTGAAGTCGGTGATCCCAGTGCGGACTTTGACCGGCGCCAGGTTCCGGTTGCCATCAAGCGTCCACAAGATCGCCGTGGTAGGCCGGTTCGATTGGCCCCCTGCGACCTGGGGGTGAGTGTGCGCAGCGCCGCCTGCGGTCTGGGCGCCGTGTTGCGCCGCTGCCGGCTTTGCCTGGGAAGCAGCACTGGCTTCCTGGATGCCGTATTTGGCGAGCAGAGTGCGCAGCGCGACCGGCGTCATTTTGGGTTTGAAGCGCAGCGCGGAGTTGGGCACTTCGAGTGTGTTGGCGGCATTGGCCACGGGGATGTTCACGTAGGCGGTCATGCCGGGGAACAGCTTCTGCCCGTAGTTTTTGAACTCGATGATGGTGTCGTACTCGACGACGTTCTGCACCGTGGTCGCATTCATGCGCAACTGTTTGATGATGCCGTGATAGGTGCTATCCGGATAGGCATCCACCGTGAACGTCGCCGGCTCGCCAACCTTGAGGCGTCCCTCGTCGCTCTCATCGGTCTGCATGTACACCCACATGGTGTCCAGATCCGTCGCCTCGCTGAACAGCAGCGGAGCGGAAAACGAGCTGGCAACGGTCTGGCCGACGTCGACGGCACGGTTGATGATCACGCCGTCGACGGGCGCATAGATATTGCAGTAGCCGAGATTGGTTTGCGCGGTCTGGACGGAGCTTTGCTTGCCCTTGGCGGCGGCCTGCGCGGATTTCAAAGAGGCATCGGCCTGGGCGAGCCCGGCTTGCGCGCTGGAGAGCGCTGCCTGGTCGGTCTGGTAGGTCGCCACGTCGGTATCGCGCTGTGCCGCCGAGACGATGCCCTGGGCGTAGAGGCTCACGCTGCGGTCGCGCTGGAGCTTGGCTTGCGTGAGGCTGGCCTGCGCCTGCTCGATCTTGGCTTGCGCATCCTTGACATTGGCTTGGGCCACGCCGACCTGGGCCTGGGCATTGGCGAGATCGGCCTCGGCGGCGGCCAGCGCATTTTGGTAAGGGGTGGGATCAATCTGGGCGATCAATTCGCCCTGCTTGACTTTGGAATTGAAATCCACGTTGATTTTGGTGATTCGGCCCGACACCTGGGCACCAATCGAAACAGTATTGATCGGGTTCACCAGCCCGGTCGCCTGCACCACGGAGGTGATGTTGCCCTTCTTAACGGCGGCGGTGAAGTAAGACGGCGCCGAGGAGCGGTTGGCAAACAGCACGATGGCCACAATGATCACCACCACCACGGCAGCGGTGACCTGAAAGCCGCGCGAACGGAGCAGCGAGTGTGGATCCCTAGTGTTAGCCATAGGACGTTTCCTTCACTTCCGAGAACGCTTTTCCATCCGCCGCGGTTACAGCGCGAGCGGTATCATGAAAGTCGCACCATGGCCACCACCACCATTACCCCGAAATGGACCGTAGAGGATGTATCCGGCGTCTACCATCAGCCGCTGCTGGAGCTGATCGAACAGGCGCACGAGGTACACCGGCAGCACCAACGCCACCACTCCGTCCAGATGTGCCATCTGCTCTCCATCAAGACCGGCGGGTGCCCGGAGGATTGTTCCTACTGCCCGCAGAGCGCCCGCTACCACACCGAGGTTGAAGCCGGCAAACTGCTCGACCTGGAAACGGTGATGCAGGCGGCCGAGCAGGCGCGCGAGGGCGGCTCCAGCCGCTTCTGCATGGGAGCAGCGTGGCGGCAGGTCAAGGATGGGTCGGACTTCGAGCGCGTACTCGACATGGTGCGGGGCGTGGCGGGTCTGGGCCTGGAGGTCTGCTGTACGCTGGGCATGCTCAACCCCGACCAGGCGCAGAAGCTCGCCGACGCCGGGCTTACCGCCTACAACCACAACCTCGACACCTCGCCAGAATTCTACGGCAACATCATCACCACACGGACGTATGAAGACCGTCTGCGGACGCTCGAGAACGTTCGCAGCGCCGGTATCTCGGTGTGCTGCGGCGGCATTCTGGGCCTGGGCGAAGCCGACGGCGATCGCGTGCGGCTGCTGGCCACGCTCGCCAATATGAATCCACCGCCGGAGAGCGTACCGGTCAATGCGCTGGTCGCGGTCGAAGGCACGCCGCTGGCGGAAAACAAGCCGGTCGATTGCTTTGATCTCGTCCGCGCCATCGCCACCGCCCGCATCCTCATGCCCGATTCCCGGGTGCGGCTCAGCGCCGGGCGGTTGTCGTTGTCGGATGAAGCGCAGGCGCTGTGCTTTTACGCCGGCGCCAACTCCATCTTCGTCGGCGAAAAGCTACTCACCACGCCCAACCCGGACTTCGACCACGACCATACCCTGCTGGCGCGGCTCGGTCTGGAACCGGAGAAGCCCTCGGCTGCCAGCGTGAGCGAGACCGCGGCGGCGAGCCTCGAACAACACTGGAGCGCGGCGCTCGAACAGCGGGAACGCACGCAGCGGCGGCGGCGCCTGCGCCAGAGCACCGGCGAGGATTTTTGCTCGAACGACTATCTGGGGCTGAGCCAGCATCCGGGCATTCGCGCCGTCATGGTGGAAGCGCTGGATGGCGGCATCGAGCTGGGTTCGACGAGCTCACGCCTGGTACGGGGCAACCACGCCGCGATCGTGGAACTGGAAGCGGAATTCGCAGCGTGGCAAAACCGCGAAGCGGCACTCCTCTACAGCTCCGGCTACGCCGCCGGTCTGGGCGTGATCAGCGCGCTGGTGGGGCGCGGCGACATTGTGTTCTCCGATGAAAGCAACCATGCCAGCCTGATCGAGGGCATCCGCGCCTCGGCGGCGCGCCGCGTCCTCGTGCCCCATGCCGATGTCGAGGCTCTCGAAGAGCGCCTGCGCCGTTACCCGGCGGTGGGCCAGCAGCGGCGCTGGGTGATCGTCGAGTCGGTCTACAGCATGGATGGCGACTACGCGCCACTGGAAGCCATTGCGGCGCTGTGCGCCGCGCACAACGCGGCGCTGATCGTGGACGAAGCACACGCGCTGGGCATGTATGGGCCTGAAGGCGCCGGACGAGTGGCCGCCGGCGGCGAGCTGGTGCAGGCGATGGCGGCGGCGGTGCTGCATCCGTGCGGCAAAGCCATGGGCGCGAGCGGCGCCGTCGTGACCGGCTCGCGCCGCCTCATCGAACACCTCGTAAACCACAGCCGCAGCTTCATTTACTCGACCGCCCCCACGCCGCTGCTGGCGGTGCAACTCGCGGCAGCCGTGAACGTCGTGCGGCGTGAGCCGCAGCGGCGGCAGCAAGTGATCGAGCGCGCGCAGCAGATACGCACGGAACTGACTGCGGCCGGCATCGCAGCCGCGGGTGCTCCCTCATCGCCGATCATTCCCGTGATTTGCGGCAGCGATGAAGCCGCGCTGCGGCTGGAAGCGGCGCTGGCTGCGGAAGGTCTGGACGTACGCGCCATCCGGCCACCAACCGTGCCGGAAGGCACGGCGCGCCTGCGGATTACCGCACACGCGAGTCAAGGCGCGGCGGCATGCAGCCGCCTGGTGCGCGTGCTGGCCGCGCATGTCTAGAACAGTTCCAGCGTTGGTGTATCCGGCTTCGGGAGCAGGGCGTGCGGCTTTTCTTGGGGAAAAGCCGCATTCGATCTGGTCCGACGGGCTACAGCGAAGCTGGAACTGCTCT
>JBOGKK010000278.1:0-1957 GCA_050745425.1 Terriglobales bacterium | reverse complement strand
GCCGTCGTTGGTCTCGCCGACGACGGGGTTGATCGAGCGCACGTTCTGGTTGCCGGGCAACTGCATCATGTAGCTCAGCAGCGCGTCGCCCACGCGGGGCACGTTGAGAGTGTTGGTCAGCAGGATGGGCGTTTCGATGCGCCCCAGCTCGACAATCTGGGTCGAGCCCATGAGTTTGCCAAAGGCGTTGCCGACAAATACCGCGGCCGGAACCTTGTGCTGAAACATGTTCCCGGCGTGGGGCAGAACGGCGGTGACCCCGGTGTGAATGTCTTTGTGATTATCGAGTGTGACCTGCCCGACTTCGACGCCGGGGACATCGGTGATGGCATCGAGCGTTCCGGTGGGGAGGATGCCGGTGATTATGCCCAGATCGCGCGTCCGTGGGCGGGGCGAGCCGGGCGCCTGTGCCGCCAGCGTAAGCGCCAGCAGCAGGGAAGCGCCCGCCGCAGTTGGTGCCAACCGCCGCATCAGGCGGTGTTGACGTTCGCCGCTTGCGGACCCTTGGGGCCGTCGACGACCTCGAATTGGACCGCCTGGCCCTCTTTCAGCGTGCGGAAGCCTCCCGGCGGCAGCGCCGAATAATGTACGAAAACATCCGGTGCGCCTTCGCGCGTGATGAAGCCAAACCCCTTGGCATCGTTAAACCATTTCACTGTACCTTGTTCCATAGATCCTCACTGAAGCTCGTGCGGCCTGCGGGCCGCCGATGCGGCTTAGTATGGTCTACTCACTCGATTCAGTCAATTTCGGGGGTGAGCCGGCATTCGCTGCCGGGTTAACGCGGCAGCAGCGGCCGCCAGGCACGAAAGCGTTCGTGGCCAAATGTTGGTGTGCCGTGCCCGATCTCTGCAAAGCGCGACCGGCTTGACATATGATGCGGCCGGGGACGCGGTGACCTTGAGGCCACTATCAGCGTGTCGCTCCCGCAGATCACTGACCTCGATGCCCACGCCCTGTTCCGTTACGCTGGAATCCTGCTACAGCAGGCTGAGCATTGCTCGAACCGCGTGTACGAAAGTTTTCGTTGACATCTACGAAAATGTTCGTATCATAGAGCTATGGAAGTGCTGAACCCGCAACGGCGGCCAACGGAATCGGAGCTGGCGATCCTGCGCGTGCTGTGGAGGCAGGGGCCGAGCACGGTGCGAGAGGTGCAGATGGAACTGGGCGCGGCGACCGGCTACACGACCGCGCTGAAGCTGCTGCAGATCATGGCGGAAAAGGGTCTGGTGGAGCGCGACGAGCAGCCGCGCGCGCATATTTACCGGGCGCGCCGCGATCGCGATCACACCGAACGGCAACTGGTTGACGATCTGTTGGCGCGGGCGTTTGGGGGTTCGGCCAAGCGCATGATGATGCAGCTTCTGCATACGGGAACGGCCTCGGCAGAAGAAATCGCCGAGCTGCGCCAGTTGCTGGACCAGTACGAAGGGAGGCCGCGATGACGATGCCGGCCATGGCGGTGATGAGCAGTCCGTGGCTGCCGGTGCTGGCTTCCGCGTTGATGCAGTTTGTGTGGGAAGCTGCCGCGGTGGCTCTGGTTGTGGTGGCGGCGCAGCCGGTGCTGCGGCGCCGCAGTTCCGGAGCACGGTATGCGGCTCACGCTGCGGCCCTGTTTGCGCTGCCGGCGCTGTTTGCAGCGACGGTTGTGCACTACGCCGGCAGTGGCACGAGTTTGGCGGGCGCTTCCGCTTCGTTGCCGCTGCTGCAGCCGATCGCTCCTTATATCGTCATGGCCTGGGCGGCAGGGATTGTAGTTTGCGGCAGCTATGCCGCGTTGGGATGGAGTTGGGCGCAATGGTTGCGCCACAGCGCGCAGTGCAGCGCCCTGGCCGGCGTGCCGGCAGCGTGGCGGAGCGATATGCAACGGCTGGCGCGAGCCATGAACCTGCGCGCGCGCGCCGGGTTGCAGGTTTCGGCGCGGGTGAGCGGCCCGTGCACGCTGGGATGGTGG